>JALOPS010000261.1 GCA_025453745.1 Gemmatimonadaceae bacterium | reverse complement strand
AACCAAGGCATACGGACCTCCGCGAGAGTCCGTACAAGGTGCCCACCCGAACCCATCCTCCCGGTCTGACCCGAACCCATCCTCCCGTCCGTACACTGCTGAAGTCCAGCTGACGGCTGTCAGCTTTCCGCTGTCAGCTGCTATCGCGCGGCGTACGCGCGTTGGGGCTGGCGCTGTCAGCACAGCACGAGCTGTCAGCCGCAGTTCCGGCACATTCACGACGTGAGAAACGCCGCGGCAGAGACCGTAGACAAAACGCGCGAGAGCAGCTGAGAGCTGTCAGCTGACAGCCGTCAGCTGGACTTCAGCAGCACGCTGAGAGCTGACAGCTGCTTGGCTACTGACAGCCGCCTTTCACCGCCTCGCCCGCGTCCACAACACCACCACCCCACACGCCGCCCCCGCCTGATTGAACTGCGCCGGCACTTCACTCGTCCCGACATACACTTCCATCCCCTCGAGCAGATCCGCCGCGATCGCATCGATCACACTCGGCGGCGCCGCCGACTGGATCGATCGCGTCCCCGCCCCCACCGGCGGCGCCGGCGGCGCGCCCCGCTCGTCATCGACCAGCACCCCGTCGAGGTAGATCGCCATCGGACAGTCGCGTGTCCCCGTCGACCGCCGCGTGCGCGGTATGAACCCGCCCCCCGATGGCACGAGGCGCACCGACGGCACGCGCCTGAGCAGATCCGTCGTCACGCGCGGCTTGAGCGAGTCGATCGCCCGTCGGTCGAAGAAGTGCCCGCGCGTATTGAGCCGGCGATCGTCGAAGCCCGGGACGGCGGACCGGAGTGCCCGGGTCGTCACCGGCGCGAGGACCCGACCGTCGCCCTCGAGTGCAACCGGCAACGCGTAGGTGCCCGGAGTCGTCAGGTCGATGCGTTCCTTGATCGCCCGACGGCCTTCGGTCCACACCCACATGACGTAGCGTCCCAGCGGGCGATCCGGAAACCGGGCATCGCCCGACTGGTCTGTCAGCAGCATCGCGGTTTGCGGCCCGTCGAGCGACACCATCACATCGGCCATCCCGTTTGCCGGTCGCCCGGACGTCACGCGCACGATGAGGGTGACCGTGCCGCTGGGTGCCGCCTGCTGCGCAACGCACAGACGGGCCGCCGCCGACAGCGCCCCGCCAATCAGGGCACCTCCGACAGCGACCCGCCGCGACCAGCACATGCCAAGAACTTCCGCTACGGGTTCCGGTCTGCGCAACCCGTGAAGGCCGAGTTGTTCCGCTCGGCGAACGATGGCGTGAGGTTCACGTCCGTGCCGTACGTGCCCCCCTTGAAGTAGGCGCCCGTGGGCCAGACGGTGTTTGCCGGCCGATTGTACTGCCGCTGCAACCGACGCAGGTCGCCCACGCGCGTGGCGTTGAGATAGAACCAGAACGCGCGCTCGCGGAAGAGCAGATTCACGCGCGCATCGGCGCTCCCGGGATCGGCAAGCGGAGGCAGGACATCAGCACCAGCGGGGATGGAGCGCAGCGTGCGTACCGTTGCATCGGCCCGTGCAACGTTGAGTGCCGCGAGATATGCCGGTACGTCGTTGCGACGCAGTGCCGCCTCGGCCTCGATCATCCGCGCCGTCACGCCGCTGACGAGCGTGGTGGGGGCCGATCCGTTCACATAGCCGAGCACGGTGAAGATCTGGGTGGAGCCGTCCTGGCCGTTGCGTGAACCGGTCGATGTCTGCACACGTGGATCGCGCGCGGATCGGAAGTCGAGCCCGTTGCCCCCTTCGCGATCGGACGGGCCGAAGTTGCCGGTGTTCACCATCCAGTCGAAGATCGTGTTGACCAGGGTCGTCTGCGAGAACTCCACCGCGTACTGCCAGCTCGTCGGGACGGCAGTCGATCCCGCGCCGTCACCGCCTGCCGACACGCTCGTGGCGGCGGCGTCGAACTGCGCGAGGTTGAGTTGGGCCCGCGCCTTGGCCACGCGCGCGAGATAGCGGAAGTTCTGATCTGCCGCAGTGGTGCCCAGCACCGTGAGCGCCGAGTCCGCCTGCACGATGGCGCGCTGGAAGAGCTGCTGGTTGGTGACCAGCGTGGCCGCCTCCGGCGCTTCGTCATTGACCGTCGAGAGCGGCACGCCGTTGCAGAAGAGCTCACCCGCGATGCTCAGCGAAATGCTCTGCAACGCATACAACTGCCCGATCTGCTGATTCCGCGTCGCACTCGCCGGCACGAACTGGTTGAGCGCACGGATGGCGCGGACGACCTGCGTGTAGCTGTCGGAGAACTTGTTCCACGCGGCGGAGGGGAACACGTTCTCGTTGAAGGCGCGCTGGTCGATGTGGTCGGCGCCGGGCCGCCCGTTGATCAGTTCGTCGCTGATCAATCCCACATAGATGTTCACGCCCACGTTGGTGGTACCGCCGTAGAACTGCGCAAAATCGCGCAGCGCACCGGCCCGCAGCGCCAGCGCGCCGTTCGGACTCGCGGCGTCCGAGGGGCGGATCTGGTCGGGTGTGTCCACTCCGAGGAGCTGTTGGCGTTCACACGCGGTGAGCACGCCGATCATGGCGCCGGCGAGCACCGCCCGACGCCGCAACAGTGAGTCGAATCGCATCGTCGTGGTCTCCTCAGAAGCCCATGTTCACGCGCACCGTCCAGTACCGCAGGAGGGGCGCTGCGAAGAAGTCGTTGTTGCCGCCACCGGTGTTCTGCACCGCGCTGTTGCTCTCGGGATCGATCCCGGGGAAGCGGGTCCAGATCATGCCGATGTTCCGTCCGACCAGCGCGATGTTCGTGCTGCGCGCGCGCAACCGATTGGCGAATCGCGTGGGCAGGGTGTACGACACCGACAGTTCGCGGAAGCGGATGAAATCGTTGGGCTCGAAGAAGCCCCACACACTGTTGCCCAGCCGCGCGCTCGTCGTGGTCACGGCGGCCGCCTGGCTGCGCAGCGACGAGCCGGGCACGTTGACGGCTTCGCAGTTGCCCGAGATGCAGCGCTGATTCTCGAACCCCCACTGATTGTAGAAGCCGCCGCGATAGTCGAACAGCGTGCTCACCTGCACCGAGTTCTTGAAGAAGCCGAAGGTGTTCGACCAGCCCATTTCGTTGACCGGCAACGACGGCCCCTTGAACTCGGCGGTATCGCCGACGACGATTTCGTTCTCCGTGAGAATGCCGTCACCGTTGGCATCGGCAAACGACTTGATGGGGCGCGCCCACAGGCCGAACGCGGGGTAGCCCACCACATTGCGCGACCCCTGGGTGATCGCGAGCTGCGCGTTGCCGGCATCCACCAGCTTGTTCTCGATGCGCGAGCCGTTGAGCCGTGTGCTCCAGGTGAGCACCGATGTGTTCAGGAGCTGCACATCGAGCGCCAGCTCCGCACCCGCGTTGAGTACCGCGGCGATGTTCTGCCACTGATTCGCCCCGGCGCCGAAACTCGGCGGGAGCGGATTCTGGAACAGTGCGTCACGCGAGAGCTTGCGGAAGTAGGTGGCCTCGATGTTCACCCGGCTGTTGAAGAGGCCCAGGTCAAACCCCGTCTCCGTCTCCGTGGTGACCTCGGGGAGGAGGCGCGAATTGCCGATGGCGCCGAGCCGCAATGCGCCCACCTCGGTGCCGCCGAGCGGCACGGTGTTGGCATTGAGGAACTGCAGCGCCGCGATGGTGCCCGGCGGTACGCCCGCCTGCCCCCACGCCGCACGCACACGGAAATTCGTCAGCGCGCTCCACTGCGGGAACCACGGCTCTTCGCTCAACACGTACGACACGGACGCACGCGGGTACACCGTGTTGCCGACGTTGCCACCGAAGGCGCTGTTCTGGTCCGTTCGTACGCTCGCCGTCAGGAAAAGCCGGTCGTTCCAGATCAGGTCCTGCTGTGCGAAGGCGCCAAGCGTCGCGTTCTCCGACGTGAACTCGCTCGAGGTGCGGATGGATGCGGAATTGGGCGTTTGCGCGCCGGGCGGCAGCGTGTACCCCTGCACCACGGTCTCGTACTGCGTGTCCTTGAACCACTGTGCGCCCACGTTCGTCTTCGTCGACCATGCCGGCGTAAGCGTGAAGCTCGCCGTCGCCCCGAGGTCCACGGAGTAGCGCGAGAACGTATTGCGATTCGCATCACGCCCACCGGTCTGCCCCGGCGGGCCCCAGCCGGTGTTGGTGCCTTCATTGGCCCGGGCGAAGCGATACGAGTACCCACCGATCTGATCGAGGCCGGTGACCGCCCGCGTCTGCAACCACGAGACCGGCTTCCAGTTGATCTGTGTCGACCCCGTAAAGCGCTGGTCGCGCCGGAACTGCGTGACGGACAGGATGTCACCGGAAAACTGGGCGGAGTTCCCCTTGAACGCGGTGCGGAACCCCGGCGCGAAGTAGCTCTGGAAGCTCAACCCGGCAAAGAATCCACCGTCGAAGGGGCTGTACAAGCCACGATCGATGTAGCCGGTGCTCACCGACATGTCAGCCTTCTTGCCGAGCGGGAAGGTGAAGTTGCCGCGCAGTGACGTCTGGGTCAGCCGATTCGGTTCGATCTGTTCCGGCGTCGGCCGCGTGCCGCGCAACGTCGTCAGCCGATCGATCTCCGCATCGGGCATTCGATACGGCCCGGTCTCCTGCATCCGCTCGGCGGAGAAGAAGTACTTGAGGTTGTCGTTGCCGCCGGATGCGTTCACGCCAACCTGAAAGCGCGGCTGCGTCGCGAACGGCCGCGTTTCGGGGTTCATGAGCGGGTTGAACGTCGTCAGCGAGTCGCGCACGCAGCGCCCGAGTGCCTGGTCTGAGATGCGGCACAGCACGGCCGCTGTCCCGGGGACACCACCGACGACGTTGCGCCCCCATGCACGGTAGTTGTCGAAGAACTGTGCCGGCTGGCTGACCTGCCCCGCTTCCACGCTCGTGGCCCACTTGGTGGCCCCGACCTGTCCGCGCTTGGTCTTGATCACGATCACGCCGTTCGCCGCGGCCGTGCCGTACAATGCCGACGCCGATGGACCCTTGAGGATGTCCATCGACTCGATCTCTTCGGGATTCAAGCCATTGAAGTTGTTGATGCGCTGCGTGCTGAAGTTGCCGGGCGCCGGCGAGTTGTCGATGCGCACACCGTCGACGATGATCAGCGGCTCGTTGGTCAGCGACAGCGAACTCGTGCCCCGGATGCGGATCGACGACGATGTCCCCGTCTGTCCCGATCCCTGAATCACCTGCACGCCCGCGACACGCCCCTGCAACAGCTCGTTGACGTTGGTCGCCGCTGCCTTCTCGATGAGGGAGTCGGCCTTTACGGTGGCCACCACGTTGCCGTACGACTTGCGCGATTGCTCGCCGGTGGCCGTGGTGACCACGGCGTCGAGTGTCTTGACGGCGCGCTCCAGTGCAAACGAGACGGTCACCTCACCGGTCGCGGGGATTTGCACGGTCTGTGTCGCCGGCTGGTAGCCGAGGCGGACCACGCGCACGAGTGCGCTACCGGCGGTCGCCCCGCGAATCAGGAAGCGCCCGCTGGCATCGGTCAGTGCGCCGAGTCGGGTGCCGACGATGGTGACCTGGGCGGACGCGAGTGGCGCGGTGCCTCCCTGCTCGGTCACCGTGCCGCGCACGGTGCCCCCCTCCTGCGCGAGGAGCGCCGAGGGAGCGAGGGTGAGCGCGGCCAGGGCGGCGGCGCGAATGAGGGGTCGGAGCATGGCTGACCTCCAGCAGCGTACGGTGGCGTCTGACGGCCCGACTCGGGTGTCGGGGTCATCTTGGTCAACGCATGGCGCGGCGCGGCGGTTGCGAGTGTCGGGAAGACTCGATGTGTCGGGGGAGGTTGGGCTGAGAGTAGCCGGGCAGCTCTCAGCTCTCCGCTTGCTGTGTACAGACCGGGAGGAGTGGTGCGGCGCAGACCGGGAGGATGGGTTCGGGTCGCGGGG
>JALOPS010000034.1 GCA_025453745.1 Gemmatimonadaceae bacterium | reverse complement strand
AGCGGGCGATCTCGGATGAAGTGCTGCTCGAGCTCGAACGGGAGTTGGATCTCGAGGTGTTGCGGATCGGGGAGGTGGCGCCGGCGTAGCGGCGGCGACCCGTCTTTGCGGCGTCACGTCACGCCGTCACGAGCTCCGGCCCGAGCGGCGCGCTCGTCGCTCCATCCTCCAGGCGATCCGTGCGGTCGAGTCGCTCGACGTCGATGGTGATGATGCCGTCGTCCGACTGCACGAACATGTCGGCGAACCTGACGTCCCAGCGCGTCTCGTCGTGTGTGTAGGACGTGCGCGTGGTCACGCGCGTGGAGAAGGTTTCCTCGTGCGCATGCACGAGAATCAGCACTTCCGGCTGCGCCTGACGGTACTGCTCCGGCGTCATGCCGCAGAGCGGGCTGTCGGCGTCGATGGGGTGCACCACGGTCCAATGGAGCGTGAAGAACTCGACCGAGCTCCGTTCGAGCGCGAGCCGATGGAAGCGCCGCTCGCGTCGACCATCGACGTTCTCGAAGATGGACAGGTTCACGCGGACGTTGACGTCGCTCAGTTCGCCGGGCTGCATGTTGACCATGCGAAACATCAGTGCGCGGCCCCCGTGATACGGCGCGACCACCGCGGTGCTGCTGAAGCGGATGTTCACGCGTGGCCGCGTCAGTCGGGCGATGAGGAGTCCACCGGCGGCGATGAAGACGAGCGGACCGACGATGGACTCGAAGATGGTGAGCCAGTGCGCGGTCTCGCCGACCGGGCGAATCATGTCGCTGCCGGTGGTCGTGAACACGCCCACACTGTAGCTCAGCGCACGGATGAACGGGTCCGCGAGACCGAGCGCCCCGTTGGCGACCAGGGCGTCGGGGCCGAGCGAGAGATAGAGCAGCGCGAAGACCCCGTTGACGAGCAGCAGCGTGCCCACGAGCCAGACGAGGAACTTGGGCCACTTGACCGCGAGAGCGGCGAGGTAGAAGCGCTCGGTCCGCTGGGCCCCCGTGCCGAACTTGCGGCTTTGGGGCGTGCCATCCTGCGCGAGGAAACGCCGGCGTTCCTGCTGCGCGACGACGCGGCCGAAGCCCGGATCGTTGGTGTCCACGGGGCGGTTCGCGTCGTACGCGGCGGAGCGCAGCGGCCGGTTGTCGTCCGGCCGGTCGCGACCGTCGCGGAGGTCGGGGCGTTGGGTGGTGCTCATGGATGGCGGGCCGGGTGGGGTGCCGTCTGCTCACGTCGAATCTCCGTGAGCACGGGAGGGAGAGCAACCTCGGTCGATCAGCGGATCGTCGAGTGCCCCGACGGGCTTACCGTACCACCGCCAGCAGAAATCCGTCGTACCCCTTGTGCCCGACGGTCTGGATCGCTGTCGCATCCACGCGCGCATCCGCCGCCAACGCCGCGAAAAGCGCACGCAACCCGAGTGTGTGCGGATCGACCGACGCGGTCGCCGTCACGTCACCACGACGGATCGCGTTGTCGACGATGATGGCCGCCCCCGCGGTGGCGAGCTTGAGCGACCACTCGTAGTACGCCGGCACGTTGGCCTTGTCGGCATCGATGAAGATGAAGTCGAACCGCTCCGGGCGTGCAACGAGTGTCGGGAGCGTATCGAGTGCGGCACCAACCTCGATGGTGACGCGGGCGCCGACGCCGGCGCGATCGAGATTGCGCCGCGCAATCGCGGCGTGATGCGGGTCGAGTTCAAGCGTGACCAGCGAACCGTCGGCCGGCAGTGCGCGCGCCAGCCAGATGGTGCTGTAGCCACCGAGTGTGCCGATCTCGAGGATGGTGCGCGCGCCGCGCAGCCGAGCCATCAGATGCAGCAGTTTGCCCTGCGTCGGCGAGACGGCAATTGCGGGGAGCCCTGCTGCTGCGCTGTCGGCCAGCGCCGCGTCGAGCGCCGGATCGGTGGGCAGCAGATGCGCGACGAGGAAATCGTCGACCGCATTCCATGTGGTGGGAGTGGACATGCCGGAGAGAACGCGAGCGCTCAGGCGGCCGTGCCAGGCAGGGCGTGGAGCTTGCCGTCGAAGCGCTTGCCCAGAAACGCTTCGAGCTGGCGCGCCAGCGCACCGACCGCAGCGACGTCAATGCCGGTGTGAATGCCCATGCGCGCGAGCATGTGTGCGGTGTCGTCGGTGGGGATGTTGCCCGTGGCACCCGCGATGAACGGACAGCCGCCCATGCCGCCCAGCGACGTGTCGAAACGCGCGACGCCCTGCCGGAGTCCGGCGACGACGTTGGCCAGCCCCATCCCGCGCGTGTCGTGGAGGTGCAGCACCAGCGGCACGGTACCGATGGCGTCACGCACCGCCGCCACCGTGTGCTCCACGGTGCGCGGATCGCCCATGCCGGTGGAGTCGGCGAGAGAGACCGTGTCGGCGCCGTGGTCGGCGAGCTCGCGCGCCATCTCGATGACACGCTCGAGCGGCACGTCACCCGGCTCGCGGTAGCCGAAGACCACCTGCAGCCCTGCATGCACCGTGCACCCCGCAGTCTTTGCGCGCGCGATCATCTCGCGCGCCTGCACACGTGCGTCCGCCACCGACATCCCCGCATTCGACGCGCTCTGCCCCTCGTCCGGCGCGATCGACACATCGAGCACGCGCAGTCCGGTGGCCAGTGCGCGCTCCACGCCACGGGTGTTGAGCACGAGTCCCGAATACGTCACGTCGGTGGGCTGGTCGCGCAACAGTGCCTGGCAGATCGCTTCCGCATCCGCCATCTGCGGCACGCGCGTCGGATGCACGAACGACGCGATCTGCACGTGCCGCAGTCCAGCCGCGACCAGTCCGCGAATGATCTCGAGCTTGAGATCGGTGGGGATGAACGTGCGCTCCACCTGGAAGCCGTCGCGCGGACCGACCTCCACGAGCGTGACGTGCGAAGGAAGTGATGACTCGACCGGCGTCATGGCGATGTGCGGTTGACGCCGAGAAAGCGCGACAGACTCTCGCGCAGCACGGTGCCGATAGGGAGCAGGAGGATGCGATGCCCCGCAGCAATGAGTTGACGCGCGTGTTCCGGCGTGCGTGCCACGGTGCCCACGAGCTTGCCCGCCGCGCGAACGGCCGTGACCACTCGCGCAATCGCAGCAGCGACATCGGGGTGGTGCGGTTCGTCCACGTGGCCCATCGAGAGCGACAGATCCACGGGCCCGATGATGAAGCCGTCGATGCCGGGCACGGTGACGAGTATGTCGATCGCGTCGACGGCCGCGATGTCTTCGATCTGTGGCAGGAGCAGCGTGCGCGCGTTGGCCGTACGCACCACATCACCAAGCGGCGCGCCGCTCAGCAGATAGTCGGCCGCGCGCACCGGACCCAGTCCGCGACGCCCCTCGGGCGGGTACTTGGCGGCCGCGACGAGCGCGTGAAGTTCGTCCGCGCGCGTCACACCGGGCAGCATGATCCCCTGCACGCCCGCATCGAGGAATTGCAGGATCAGCTTGGGGTCGAGACTCCGCACCCGTGCGAGCGCTGGGACCCGCACGACATCGCACGCCCGTGCGATCGTCTCCGCATCGGCCGACGAGAGCGCACCGTGCTCGCCGTCCATCATGTAGAAGTCCACACCGAGGTGCCCGCACAGCTCGACGAGCACCGGATCGCGTGTGGGGGAGAGCACACCGAGGACCGCGTGACCATCAGCGAGCCGAGCGCACAGCGAAGGTGACGCCATCGCTCAGACGAGGCCGAGCCGCTCGAGCACCTCGCGCGGCGGCGGCTCCCAGCGCGGCAGTGCACGATTGCCCACATAGCCGATGTCCTGCATGCCCGCGTCGGTGGTGTAGAACCCCGTGGCTGTCAGGTCGCGCACCTCGTCGAAGAAACGCGCGCCCGCCTTGAACTCGGGCTTGGCCGTCTTCGTGAAGCAGATGTCGTCACAGATCTGCGTGCGTTCGGCGACAGTGAGGCCGACGAACGAACGGCCGAAGCGGCGCTGGCTCTCGCGATCAAGCCAGACGAGTCCGCCGCGAATGCGCGCCTGCGTTCGCTCGGCCCAGTCGTACGGCGCGCTCACCACTTCGTCGATGTAGCGATGCGCTCCCACGGCTGATGCACTCGGACTCTTCGCGTCGGCCGGAATGATCATGTCGCACAGCGCCGCGAGCGTTGTCAGCTCGGCGACGGTCAGGACGCGCGGCCAGTCGGCGGTGGTGTTGAGCAAGTCCGGATCCCACGCGGTGCCGCGCGGGCCGGCGACCGGGAGTGGCTTCCGTGCCGGACGACGCGCGGCGGCGCGTGCGGCGGGCGGTTGCGCGTGTGCCTCCGCGCTCGCGAGCGGGAGTGCGGCTGCCGCCGCTGCGATCGCCTTGAGCGCATCGCGTCGCCCCACGTCTGCAGCGTGTGGCGTGCTCGGCGCGGCGGCCTCGCCGGGCGTGTCGGCGTGACGATAGTCCATGTCCGACATCAGAGATTCCCCTTGGCGAGTTCGGCCTTGAGGTGGTCACAGGTGCGCCATGCCATCGCGAGGATGGAGAGCGTGGGGTTCTTGTCGGCGTTGGAGACGAAGGGTGCACCGTCGGTGACGAACAGATTTTTCACCGACCAGGACTGACAGTGCGCGTTGAGCACGGACGCTTTCGGATCGTCGCCCATACGGCAGGTGCCCACTTCGTGGATGATCTGCCCACCCTTGGCGATGACCTTGTTGCCGTCGGTCTCCACCGTGCCGTTCACCTTGCCGCCCATCGCCTCGATGATGCCGGCAAAGGTCTTGACCATGTGCGCGGCCTGGTTGATCTCATGCGACGAGAACTTCCAGTGGAAGCGAAGCACGGGGATGCCCCACTGATCGACGACGTCCGGATCGATCTCGCAGTAGCTGTCTTCGTTCGGGATCATCTCGCCGCGCCCGTCGAACCACATGTACGACCCGTAGTAGCGACGCGCTTCCTCCTTGAAGCGCGTGCCATAGGCGCCCTGCGTGACGTTCTCGAGTCCACCGAAGATGCCGGGGCCCGGCATGTCACGGCCGCCGCCGAACTCGATGTGATACCCGCGCGCAAAATCGAGCTTGCCGCCGATCTGCTCCTTGTAGAGCCACCACGGCATGTACAGATGCAGCCCGCTGGTGCCGTCGGTGTTGTGCGGTGGCAAGTTCTCGAGCGCGGGGATCTGCCCACCGATGCCGGCACCCACGGTATCCATGAGATACTTGCCGACGAGCCCCGTTTCGTTGGCGAGTCCGTTGGGAAAGAGCGACGACTTGGAGTTGAGAAGAATGCGCGCCGTCTCGCACGCGCTCGCCGCGAGCACCACGACGCGCGCCTGCACGTGGCGATCCTGCCGCGTGGTCTTGTCGATGTAGTGCACCCCCGTGGCGCGGCCGGTCTTGTCGACGGTGACTTCGCGCACCATTGCATCGGGCACGATGTCCACGTTGCCCGTCGCCAGCGCGGGCGGCAGCAGCACCGTGGTGGACTGGAAGTTCGCCTTGATCGAGCAGCCGCGCCCGCACGGTGTCGCGTAGAAGCAGGCCTGTCGACTGCGCATCGATTCGGCGAGCACGCGCTGCGCGAGCGGATTGTCGGGGTGGATCTTCTTCGGCAGCGTGTCGGCGTCCTGCCGCTGCGTCATGATGGCCAGATGCGCCGGGATCGTGGGAATGCCGAGCGTCCCGCACGCCTTCTTGGCGAGCAGTTCGTGCGCGCGCGGCGCGGGCGGGGGCATGAGCACGCCGGGCGACGAGCGCGGCGTGTTCTCCAGGTCATCGTCGCCGCCGTAGACGCCCATGAGCATCTCAGTCTTGTCGTAGTACGGCGCGAGCTCCTCGTAGGTCAGCGGCCAGTCGGCGCCGAGTCCATCGCGCGACTTGGGCTTGAAGTCGTACGCCCCCATGCGGAGCGAGATGCGTCCCCAGTGGTTCGTGCGGCCGCCGAGCATGCGCGCACGCCACCACATGAACTGGCTGCCGGGCGCTTGCGTGTACGGTTCGCCCGGGACCTCCCAGCCGCCGTCGACAGTCGCATCGAAGAAGCCGAACGGCTTCTGCCGCGAGCCCGAGCCGCGCAGCGGTGCTTCGCGCGGCAGGCGGAACATGGGCGTTTCGCGCACCGGGTCGTACGTGCGACCCGCCTCGAGCACGAGCACCTTGAGGCCGCTGATGGCGAGCTGGTAGGCGGCCATGCCGCCGCCCGCGCCCGAGCCCACGACGATCGCGTCGTACTGCGTGTTCGACTTCGGCTGCATCCGTGCCACTACGCCAGTCCTCGGCTGAGTTCCCCGTAAGGTACCGGCCGGTGCGCGCGGCGCGAGCGGATGGTTACGGCACGTCGTGCCCCATGCTGGCCTGCCACACGGCATACCACTCTTCGGCGCTCAGTCGCACCTCGCGCGCGGCGACCGCCTCGCGCAGCGCGTCGATACGGCGGGAGCCGGTGATGGGAATCGGGCGGGACGGGTGCCGGAGGATCCACGCGAATGCCACCGTCGCCGGGGCGACGCCATGCGTCCGCGCGATGGCGTCGAGCGCGCTGCGCACGCGGCGGGTGCGTTCGTCGGCGTCCGCGAAGAGCCGGCCACCGGCCAGCGGCGACCAGACCATCGGCGGGAGCCCCAGGTCCACCGCCTGGTCGACCGTGCCGTCGTGCAGCGCATCGAGCGCCAGCGGCGAGAGCTCGATCTGATTGGTCACGAGCGGGATGCGCCGATGGAGCATCGCGAATTGCGACGGCGTGTGATTGCTCACGCCGAAGGCCAGCACCTTTCCCGCGTCGCGGAGCCGCGTGAAGCACTCAGCGAGGGCGTCCGGGTCCATGAGCGCATCGGGGCGATGAATCAGCAGCAGATCGATGCGATCGGTGCGGAGCGCGCGCAGCGACTGCTCCACCGATGCGCTCACGTGCGCGGCGGATGTGTCGTACGACTTGATGGCGTGCGCGGGGCGCTGCGCCGAGATGAGCTTGATGCCGCATTTCGTGACGAGCCGCAGCCGCTCGCGGAGCCCGGGTTGCGCGGCGAGCGCCGCGCCGAAGAGCGCCTCCACGGTGTAGCCGCCGTAGATGTCGGCGTGGTCGAAGGTGGTGAGGCCGAGGGCGATGGCCTCCTCGATCCAGCGCACACGCGCGGCGACGTCGAAGCCCCACTCGCCCATGCGCCAGGCGCCGGCGACAACGGGGGACAGGATGGGCAGTGCGGACATCGGGTCTCGGTCAGGGTGGTGGCGCCGTCATCTTCCCGCACCGCGCCACGCAACGCAAGCTCCCCGCATGCCGGAGCTTCCCGATGTCGAGACGTACTGCGAGGCGCTGAGGGCGCGCGTGGTGGGCGACCCGCTCACCGGCACGCGGCTGACGAGCCCGTTCGTCCTCCGCACCGTCGAGCCGCCGCTGGCCGCATTGCACGGCCGGACCGTCGAGCGCGTGTGGAGGCTGGGCAAGCGCATCGTGCTCTCGTTCGCGGGTGATCATCATCTGGTGATCCATCTCATGATCGCGGGGCGCCTACAGTGGAGTGACACGGACGGCAAGCCGTTCAAGCGACCGGCGCTGGCGCACCTCACGTTTCCACGCGGCACATTGTATCTGACGGAGGCGGGCACCAAGCGTCGCGCATCGCTGTCGGTGGCGGCTGGACCCGACGCGTTGCGCCCGTACGACCGCGGGGGCCTCGAGCCACTCGCCGCATCGTTCGACGCATTCGCCGAGCGCGTGCGCAGCGAGCGACACACGATCAAGCGCACGCTGACCGATCCACGGCTCCTGAGTGGCATCGGCAATGCGTACTCCGACGAGATCCTCCACCGTGCACACCTCTCGCCGATGGCGCGTGCCGACACGATGGATGATGCCACGATGACACGGCTGTACGACGCAACGCGCGCCGTGCTCGTGGAGTGGGTCGAGCGCTTCCGCCGCGAACTCGGCGGCGCGTGGCCGACCACTGTCACTGCCTTCCGCCCCGAGATGGCGGTTCATGGTCAGTACGGCAAGCCATGCCCGGTGTGCGGATCGCCGGTGCAGCGCATTCGCTATGCGGACAACGAGACCAACTACTGCGCGCGCTGCCAGACCGAGGGGCGCCTGCTCGCCGATCGCGGACTCTCGCGATTGCTCAAGGACGACTGGCCGCGATCACTCGAGGAGCTCGACGCGTAGCGTCACCGTGATGACGCGTCATGTCACTCGGGCCGAACGTGTCACGCCACGTGCGCGTCGCGCGCCATGTTGGTGACGATGATTTCCCATGTGACGGTCGGGTGTATGCCTGCCGTGTGACGATTACGCAACGACGCATGGCTCGTCTTGAGAGTGCCGCACAGATGCGCGTTCGCGCCTCGCTGCGGCAGGAACCCGATTCCGTCGAGACGAACCATGCGTTCACTTCGTACTTCTCTACTCAGCGTCCTGTCTGCTGCCGCGCTTGCTGCGCCGCAGACCGTACACGCGCAGTTTCTGCAGTACACCACGCTCGCGGCGTGGCAGGCCTCGGTGCTCAATCCCGGCGTCGACACGTTCAATGACCTGGCGTTCGGCACGGCGGCGGCGCCGCTCAACCGCACGGCAGGTTCGTTTGCCTACCGCGCGTCGGTCGCGATCACCGGACAGCAGTTCTACAACGTCGGCCCCACGACCGATCGCTGGCTCTCGACCTTTTCGTCAGCCGATACGATCGTGCTCAACACGTTCGCGACGCCGGTGCGCGCCGTCAGCGGCTTCTTCTTCGGCACCGATACACCGGGCGCGTTTCTGCCGAACGTGACGGTGCGCGTGCTTGCGACCAATGCGTCGGGCACGCAGACGTTCACGCTGCCGAACACGACGACGACGTCATTCTTCGGGCTCACGTCCACGAGCGACATCACGTCGGTACGACTGACCGTGATCCAGCCCGGTGGCACGGCGGCCTTCATCACGGCCAACGATCTGCGCCTCGCGCAGACGGTGGTGCCGGAGCCAAGCACCTATCTCATGCTGGGCACCGGACTGCTGATGCTCGGTGTCGTGGCGCGGAAGCGGCGCGGCGTCTGAGCAACCTGGCAGATTGAGATGCAGAACGGCGCCCCACTCGGGCGCCGTTTTTGTATTGTGCGCATGAAGTCGCGGGATCGTCTACCTCGCGCGCCGCGTCGTGCGTGCATTACCTGGCCGCACAGAGATGCGCGAGCGCCACGTCGGGGAGCGACCCCTTGATCGTGGTCCCGTAGCCCGGCAGGCCGACCACCTTGTGGTTGGCGACCTTGGTGCCCTTCTGGTCGCTGTAGTACCAGTTCTCCTTCACGGCCACCTTCTTCGCGGTGCAGTCGAACATCGCGATCGTGCGCGACGCGCGGTATTCCGTGGCGCCCGCCTTGACCGGCTTGAGGAACTTCACGCGCACGGCCGCCGTGATGATTCCGTCGGCCCCTTTCTTGACTGTCCTGGGCTCGAGCAGCACCGGATTGCCGACGGAGGTGATACCGATCTCCTTCGTGGACTGGGCGTGCCCGGCGGCGGCAGTCAGCACCATGCCGGCGGCCAGGAGCACTCGACGTGTAGGACGCATGTGGGCACGGTCGCCTCCGGACGCCGCGCGGTCAACTGGGCCGTGGCCGCGGCGTGGGGCAAACGGCGGGCGTCCGAGCGACTCGGCCCGCGTGCCGGTGCCGTGACGAGTGTGGCCGAGGATCGGACGGGTGGGAAGCCCGCGGCGTCGTCTTTGCCTTGCTGGCTGGACAATCACTCGTGAGCCGGGGGGCTCCATGCACGTGCTGTTTCGTCGTCTTGCGGTCGCCGTGTCGGCGGTCGCGCTCATCGTCCCGACTGCCGCTCAGGCGCAGATCACGGTGCACACGACGCTGGCCTCGTGGCTGGCGGCGGTGTCGGCGCCGGGCCTCGACACCTACGACGATCTCGAGATCGCCGAGGGCTTCTACGACACGCCGCTGCTCCGCACGGCTGGCGCGTACAGCTACTCGCTGTCATCTCCGAATGGGTTCGTGCCTGTCGGTACGGTGCCCGACACCTGGATCTCGCAGTTCTTCTTCCAGGACGGGCTTACGTTCAACGGCTTCTCGAGCGGCGTGCGCGGGATCGGGGGGAACTTCTTCCCCACGCTCGAGACCGGTGCGGTCACGACTGGCCAACTGCAGGTAACGCTCACGAGCGGGGCGTTCACCAACACACAGACGCTGACGAACACCACGCCGTCGAGCTTCCTGGGCTTCACATCGACGGTGGCGCTGACATCACTGACGGTGCAGGTCGTCAATCCCGTGGCAAACGTTGGGCCGTTTTCGACGGTGAACAATCTGCGCCTCGGCGCGGCGACGACCGTGATCCCCGAGCCAAGCACCTACGCCCTGCTCGCGACGGGACTGACGGTCGTGGGCTTCGTGGCCCGGCTGCGTCGCGCGTCGCCGAGACGCCTTCCGTTGTTGTGCGAGCGGCGCCCTCCGGGGCGCCGCTTCTGCGTTTGGGGGAGGCCCGCAGCACCCCGTCTCCGCAGGGTGGCTCACGCCCCCCTGTCGTGTGATGCACGCACAGCGCATGTCAGCAGATGCGCTCTCCCCTCGCACACTCGCTCGTTCGAGCCGTCGTCGCGGCCGCTGCACTGGCGCCAATTGCCCTCGCCGCGCAGGAGGCCGACCTCATCATCCACCGTGCGCGCATCTGGACGGGCGACTCGTTGCGCCCGCGCGCCGAAGCGATGGCCATTCGCGGCGATCGACTGCTCGCTGTCGGTACCAATGCCGCGGTGCTGCGTCACCGCACACCGCGTACCCGCGTGATCGACGCGGGTAGCCGCTTCATCACGCCCGGCTTCATCGATGATCACACACACTTCAACCAGGCCGGCGCGCTGCTCATCGGCGCGAACCTGCTCGACGTACACACGCCCGCGCCGTTTGCTGCGCGCGTGAAGGCCGCCGCGTCGCGCATCGCGGCCGGACAGTGGCTGACCGGTGGCGACTGGGGCGCATACGAAGACGCCCCGCAGGGGAGCACGGGTGCGCAGCCCGTGCCGCGCAACCAGCGCTTTCGCCCTGATCGCGCGCTCATCGACAGCGTCACGGGCACCACCCCGGTGCTGCTCAATCGCTGGGACCGGAGTGCGTACCTCGCCAACGGCGCCGCGCTCGCGGCGGCGACGCTCGACTGTACGCGCCCAATCCCGGGCCTCGAGTGCGAGGGCGGCCGCGCGACCGGACGCGTGGCCGACAGCGCGCTCACGCGCGTACGCGCGGCGATCGCGCCCAAGACGTTCGAGCAGCGGCTCCGCGAAGCGCGAGTCGCACAACAGCACTTGGCCGAGCTGGGCGTCACTACGATTCATGACATTTCGCCGCCCTTCCAGCTTCCCGTGTACACCGCGTTGCGCCAGCGCAACGAGCTGACGGTGCGCGTCTTTGCACGCCCGACGCTCGACAAATGGAACGAGCTCCGCTACGCCGGCATCGCGCCGGGCTTCGGCGATGACTGGGTGCGGA
The DNA here is from genome assembly GCA_025453745.1 of Gemmatimonadaceae bacterium. Classification (GTDB taxonomy): domain Bacteria; phylum Gemmatimonadota; class Gemmatimonadetes; order Gemmatimonadales; family Gemmatimonadaceae; genus JALOPS01. The sequence goes on along the minus strand of JALOPS010000034.1, from coordinate 8,912 downwards.
TCCGCGCGCTCAAGGGCTTTGTCGACGGCATTCAGGGGAATTCCACGGCGCGCTTCTACGAGCCGCAACTGCACTCCGGCAAAGTCGGTGAGTGGCGGGACAGCACCAACACCGCAGCCACCGACGGCCCGGGTTCGGGCATGGAGCCCACCGGCAACATGCAGCGGTTGCTCTTTGGCCTCGACTCGGCGGGATGGTGGGCCAACGTGCACGCCATCGGCGACTTCGCCATCGACACGTTGCTCACGATGATGGAGCAGGTGATGCACGTGAACGGGCCCAAGGAGCGGCGCTGGCGCGTGATCCACTCGCAAGTCATTCGCGCACCAGAGGTGGCGCAACGCTACAAGCGGTTGGGGCTCATCGCCGAAGTGCAGCCGTATCACGCGATCGACGACATGCGCTGGATGGGGGTGCGCATCGGCGCACGCTCGCGGTTTGCGTACAACTTCCGCACGTTTCACGACGCGGGGGTGCCGCTGCTGTTTGGCTCCGACTGGCCGGGCACGAATGCCTCGTGGTACACGGCCAACCCGATGACCATTCTCTACGCGGCCGTCACGCGACTCACACTCGACGGGCAGCCACCGGGGGGATGGTTCCCCGAACAGCGGCTCGACCTCGAGACGTCGCTCCGGAGCTACACCGTCAACAACGCGTGGGCTGAGGGCGAGGAGGCGAGCAAGGGTACGCTGACTGCGGGGAAGCTGGCGGACCTCGTCATCATCGATCGTGATCTGTTCGCAATCCCGTCGGTGCAGCTCAAGGAGGCGAAAGTGCTGCTGACGATGGTGGGCGGGCGCGTGGTGTACGCGGCGGCGCCGTTTACTGCGCAGTGACGGCGCTAGAGGGCGGCGTCGGCCGCGGCGCCCAAGTATGCCAGCACGCGCTCGCGTGATCCGGGAATGGTGTAGACGTCCGTCGCCTTGTTCGCGATGACGTCTGCAATCACGCGTGCGACGACCTCCGGCTCCTGTCCGCCAGGGAGCGCGCGCGAGTCGGGGCCGCCGTGCACCGCATTGACGCCGAACTCCGTGTACACGACGCCGGGCGAGACGAGCGAGACCACGACGCCGGGGTGCGACGTGCGCAGCTCATCGCGAAAGGTCGCCGTGAGCGCGTTGAGGAAGTGCTTGGCGCCACAGTAGGCAGAGCGAATGGTGGCAAACGGCACCCGCCCGAGCATCGAGGAGACGTTCACGATCTGTCCGGTGCCGCGCGCCGCGAAGTGCGGGAGGATCTCCTGCATGCCGTAGAGCGCGGGCTTGACGTTGACGGCGATCATCTCGTCCACGTCGGCATCCGAGAGCGCGGATGGCAATCGCGAGATGCCACGACCGACGTTGTTGACGATCACGTCGACGCGTCCGAAGTGCGCGATGGCGGTGTCGATCGCGCGGCGGACCTCAGCGCGTTGCGTGACGTCCGCCACAATAGGAAGCGCCTGGTCTCCGCACCGCGCGGCGACGGCGTGCAATTCGGGTGCACGTCGCGCGACCAGGGTGATGGCGTGTCCGCGTGCGGCGAGCACCTCGCCGAGGGCTGCACCAATGCCGGCGCTCGCGCCGGTGATGAGAACGACTTCTGACATGGCGTTGTGAACGGTGCGCGCTGCGCTACCAAGTGAACTGAAGGCCAACGCGGTGCAGCACGACTGCGGGCGTACGCGGCGCGAGAACGCCAACCGTACGAGAAAGATCGACGACCTGCCACCGCGTACGCCGAATCACGCTCCCGAGGACTCCACCCACCACCACGCCCGCAATAGCGTTTGCGCTGGTCCAGACGAGCACCGCCGCGACCGCGTCTACACCGCTAGGACCGTCGAGGTCACCAACCAGGTCGGTGCTCAGCGCACTCACGAGACCATAGCCACCCCCGACTATGGCGCCCCATTTCCTGCCGGTTGCGAACCCGTAGCTCGTCGATCGACCCACCCTTCGTCTCATTTGTGTGATCTCGCTGCGCGCCAGCTCTACAAACGCACCGCTGTCGCGCAGGTAGAGGCGCACCGTGTCAGCAATCGCTGCTACGAACACCGCTCGCACTTCTCTGGCCAGTCGGACGGGTGCCTTCACCTGCACGTCGCTACCAGTTTCGAGCAACGACAGCGGCACGCGCTGCGCACCCGCCGCACGCACCACGCCAAGACCACACACCAGCAACACCATCATTCGCCGCGTCATCGGTCACCACCCCGCCAACGATCTCCTGCAGCGGCTCGGCAACGGCTACTTCGCCATCGCCCCGAGCTTCTTGCGTGCCGCCGGCCGCGTGAACGCCGCCGGCGGATTGTGCCCCGTCGCCTTGTCGTACGCGAGCTGATACATACGCGTCGCCTCGTCCTTCTTCCCCTGCCGCTCGAACGCCTCGCCCAACAGATAGTGGAAGTACGGATCGTTCAGATTGCCCGCCATCGCAATCGTCTCGCTCAGCAGCCGCTCGGCCTTCGGCAGGTCGCCCGTGTAGAGCGCCACATACCCTTCGAGATACGGCAGGAAGCGACGCTGGTCCTTCGCCATTGCCGTGTCCGCCTCGAGCACACTGCGCGCCATGTTCACATGCCCTTCCGCACGCGCCTTGTCACCACGTCGCGCGGCAAGTCGCGCCAACGCATGCTCCGTGCGAAAGTCCCACAACGACGCCGGATGCGTGCGCGGCTGCGGCTCCTTGAGCCCCAGCTCGCGCCCCATGCGATAGTAGCGCTCGGCGGTCGCGAAGTCGCCCGCGTCGATGCACACGCGCGCCGCTTCATTCGCCATTTCGCCCTGCTGATAGAACGCGTTCTGCGGCTCGGCAGCTTCGCGCGTCTTCCAGTACGCAATCACCTGCTCTTCCATTTCCACTGTCTTCTTGCAGTCGCCATCGAACGCATACGACATCGCCATTGCCCGCTGCGCGGCCGCCTTGGCGGCCGGATCAGGCGCGCTGGCAATGAGTGCAGCAAACATCGCACGCGCTTCGCTCGTCTTCCCGTCGGTATCGAGACGGTTGGCGGTGCGCGACGAGTCCTGGCGCGGCGTGCGCGGCTGCTGTTGACCGCCGCCCTGGGCCGCGAGGGCGAGCGGTGCGATGCACAGCACGATGGCGAGACAGCGAGTCATGGTCTCAGAAGAGGAAGGAGAGACGCGCCACCCGCGGCGCGATGGAACGTACGATAGCAACGCAGACGGGCATGAGTGCAGTGACGCCCTCGCCACACACGCACTACCCGAACAGCGCGCCCCGGTTCTGGATCACGAGAAGCACCGCAATCACGAGCAGGAGCACGGCAAAGGCGCGGCGCAGCGTCGTCTGGGCGACGTGCCGCACGAGCCGCGTGCCCAGCACGATCCCCACGCACGCCAGTGCGGTGAAGCTGGCCACGAGCCGCCAGTCGATCGGCACGCGACCAACGGTGGCCGCGAAGCTGGTCGCCGTGTTCATCGCGATCACCACGAGCGACGTCCCGATCGCCTGCGTCATCGGAATGCCGGCGAGCACGACGAGCGCGGGCACCACGAGAAAGCCGCCGCCCACTCCCACGAGCCCCGTCAGCGCGCCCACGCCAAGGGCCACGAGCGGCAACAGCGCGCGGCCGAGCGGCGTGCTCTCGTGACGCGGTGGGCGCGCACCGCCACGCAACATGGAGAGCGCCGAGGCGAGCATCACCACGCCGAGCAGCAGCAGTTGCGCGGCGTCGGTGAAGAACGTGGCGAGCCGTGTCCCCACGACAGCGCCGGCCATCGCGACCGCTCCAAAGCCCAGTGCGGTCCGCAGGTCGACGTTTCCGGCGCGCCAGTGCCCGACGGCGCCGATCAGACTCGCCGTGCCCACCACGGGCAGGCTCATGGCGATGGCGGACTTGGGCGCGACCCCCACGAGGTACACCAGCGCCGGCACCGTGAGCACCGAGCCACCGCCGCCGAGCATGCCGAGCGACAGCCCGATGGCGAGCGCGGCAACGGCGGCGATGAGGGAGAGTGGCATCGGCGCGCAACGTCACGCGCGGACGGCGTCGGCGCCAGTCCGTTCCGTTTCTCGCCGTGCGGTGCGAACGTCCCGCATGCACCGTCGCGCGTTTGCGTCCACCCTCGTGGGCGCCACCGGAGCGCTGCTCCTCCCCCGCCCGCTCTACGCCCTGCGTCGTGCCGCGCCGCCCGTCGTCGATGGCGCGCGACTCAACGCGCGCCTCGCCGAGCTGGCGCGCTTTGGTGCGCGCAGCGACACCGGCGTCGATCGCGTGGCGTTCACCGATGCCGACCTCGCCGCACGGGCGTGGATTCAGCCGCTGCTGCGCGACGCCGGACTCACCGTGCGCATGGATGTCGTGGGGAATCTGTTCGGTCGCCGAGACGGGACAGACCCGCGCGCCAAGCCGCTCGTGATCGGATCGCACATCGATTCGGTGCCCGCCGGTGGGCGCTATGACGGCACGGTGGGTGTCCTCGCCGCCATCGAAGTGGCCGATGCGCTGCGCGTCTCGCGCACCGCGCTGCGGCATCCGCTCGAGGTCGCGATCTGGATGAACGAAGAGGGCGGCATCGTCGGCAGTCGCATTGTCTCCGACGAGTTTCCTGCCGCCGAGTTGGACGCGCGCGCGCAAGCTGGCATGACGATGCGTGAGGGAATCGCTCGGCTTGGTGGACACGTCGAGCGCTTGCCCGAAGCGCAGTGGGCACCCGGGCGCATTGCCGCGTATGTTGAACTGCACATCGAGCAGGGTGCGTCGCTCGATCGGGACGGCATCGAGATTGGCGTGGTCGAGGGGATCGCGGGACTGTATCGCTGGGAGGTGGTGGTCACCGGCGAGCAGAACCACGCAGGGGCGACGGCGATGGTCGATCGCAAGGACGCACTGCTCGCCGCTGCGCGGTACGTCGATCTGGTCGACCGGGTGGTACGCGCGGAGGGACAGGCCGTCGGCACGGTGGGACGACTCGTCGTGCAGCCCGGTGCGCCCAACGTGATTCCCGGGCGCGTGGAGGCCTCGCTCGAACTGCGTTCGCTCGACACGTCGCGCATCACGCGCATCTACGAGGCGATCGTGCGCGAGACCACGCAGGTGGGCGCGCAGAACGGGACACGCTTTGCCTTTCGCCCCACGCAGTCGCGCGGGCCGTCGCTGGCGGTGCCGGCGATTCGCGAGGCGATTCGTGCGCAGGCCACCGTGCTCGGCCGCTCCACGCGCGACACACCGAGCGGCGCCGGGCACGATGCACAGAGCATGGCACGCATCGGTCCGATGGGGATGATCTTCGTTCCCAGCGTGGGCGGCATCAGCCACTCGCCGTGGGAGTTCACGCGCCCCGAGCAGATCACGCGGGGGGCCGAGGTGCTGTTGCGGACCGTGCTGGCGCTGGACGCGGCGCCACCGGGCTGATGTCGTGACGGGGGGCGCCCTTGTGGGCGCATGGCCCCGGGCATTCGTATACAGGCATGGCGCCCGTTTCCTCCGCTCCCGCTCCCGTCGTCGGCCCCGACGACCTGCTGCTCACACGCGCGCTGCACTTCGCGCGCACGACACCCGATCGCACGTGGCTGTTTCAGCCCGTCGGTGATGGTGTCGTCGAGGAGTACAGTTGGTCGCGTGCGCTCGATGAAGCGCGTCGACTCGCCGCATGGCTCCGCACGCTCGACCTCCCCCCCGGCAGTGCCATCGCGATGCTCGCGAAGAACTCGGCGCACTTTCCGATCTTCGAGCTTGCGATCTGGATGGCCGGCCACGTCACGGTGGCGCTCTACCCCACGCTGACCGCGCACAGCGTGCAGCAGATCCTCGAGCACAGCGGCGCGAAGCTCTGCTTCGTGGGAAAGCTCGACGGGTGGTCGTCGATGAAGGGGGGCATCCCCGCGTCGTTGCCGACGTTCGCGTGCAAGTTGAGCCCGGCCGATGCACGCGAGCGCTTCCCGCTGTGGGAAGACCTGGTGGCACATCATCTCCCCATCACCGACGATCCGCGGCCTGATCCCGACGCGCTCGCCGTGATCATGTACACGTCGGGGAGTACGGGGACACCCAAAGGGGTGATGCACTCGCATCGCACCATGGCCACGCCACCGATCGGCTACGCCAAGGAGTTCCGGCTCGGCGCGCATCACCGGCTGTTCAGCTACTTGCCACTGTCGCACACGCTCGAGCGCACGCTGGTGATGGCCACGAGCATGGCCCACGGCGCGAGCATGTACTTCAATCAGTCGCTCGAGACGTTCAACGCGGATCTCAAGAAGGCCCGACCGACGCTGTTCTTCTCGATTCCGCGGCTGTGGTTGCGCTTTCAGGCGGCGGTGTACGAAAAGCAACCGAAGGCGAAGCTCGACCGGCTGCTGCGCATCCCGATCGTGCGCGGCATCGTGGGCAAGCGGGTGCTCGAGCAGCTTGGGCTCGACTCGGTGCAGATGGCGTTCACGACGTCGGCCCCGCTGCCGGCCGACGTGATCGCCTGGTTCGAGTCGCTGGGGCTGACGATGATCGAGGGGTTCGGCATGACCGAGGACTTTGGTTACAGCCATCGCTCCACACCGGGGCACACGAAAGCCGGATGGGTGGGCGAGCCCGCGCCCGGTGTAACGTCGCGCATTGGCGACAACGGCGAACTACAGGTGAAGACACCCACGGCCATGCTCGGCTACTTCAATGCACCGGAGCTCGATGCCGAGGCGTTCACCACTGACCGGTATTTGCGCACGGGTGACCGCGGAGAGTTCGATGCGATGGGGCGCCTTCGGCTGACGGGGCGTGTGAAGGAGCTCTTCAAGACGAGCAAGGGGAAGTACGTCGCGCCCGCGCCCATCGAGAACGCGCTCAACGGCTCCGGGCTCGTGGAGCAGAGCTGCGTGATGGGCGAGGGACAGGGGCAGCCCTTTGCGGTGGTGATGCTCAATGCCGTTGCGCGCGCGGAGACGCGATCGGCGGAGGGACGGGCCGCGCTCGTGGCGCGCTTGCGCAAGGTGCGCGATACGGTCAACGCGGCGCTCGATCCGCACGAGCGGTTGCAGTTGCTCGCCGTCGCGCGCGAGGAGTGGACGATCGGGGCGGGGTTGCTGACGCCAACGATGAAGATCAAGCGGGCGGCGATCGAGGCGCGGTACCGGGCGTTCATGGATCGCTGGTACGGCAACAAGGACGCGGTGCAGTTCGAGGAGTAGGCGCGCTCGTCTGGCACGCGTCGTGGAGCGGGAGATCGGCGCGGCCGGTCTCCCGCTCCGTCGTTTGGCCGTCTCCGAGTTGCCCCCGAGCCGCCGCGAAGGCGCACCCGGGTTCCGACCGACGGGCCGTTGACATCTAGGTGTACTAGTGCACATAGTACACCCGTGCTTCCCTTCTCCGTCACGCTGGTCGCCGGCGAGTCGCCGTACAAGCAGGTGGTCTTCGCGGCCACCCGCGCGGTGGTCTCGGGCGTGCTCGCCGCTGGCGACGCGTTTCCCTCGGTCCGCGAGCTGAGCCAGGCGCTCAAGATCAATCCGAACACGGCGCACAAGGTCGTGCAGGAGCTCATTCGCGACGGCGTGCTCGAGGTCCGACCGGGCATCGGCACCGTTGTGGCGGCCGGTCGCCGAGCGCCGGCGGCGGAGCGTCGGCAACTGCTCTCGGAGCAGGTGGAGGCGCTGGTGGTGGAGGCCATGCGGGTGGGCATCGCGCGCGACGAAGTGCTCGATGCGGTGCGGTCACGCTGGGCAGCGCTCGCTGGGGATGCGGGCACGCGGCGGGCCGCGAAGCAACTGGCGCACAAGTGAGGAGCGGGCCATGGCAATGATCGAGACGCGCGCACTCTCGTGCGCCTTTCGGCAACACGAGGCGTTGCGCGACGTGACCTTGGCAGTGCCCGAGGGTGCGACGTACGCACTCGTGGGGCCAAATGGTGCGGGGAAGACGACGCTGCTGCAGATCCTGGCGGGGCTCCGTCGTGCCTCACGTGGTGATGCCATTGTGCTCGGAGCATCTGTGGGCGCGCTGTCGCGCGCGCAGCGCGCGACGGTGTCGTACATCGCCGAAGGGGTGCGGATGCCCGGGTGGATGCGGCTCAGGGAGCTTGAACGGTGGCTCGCCCCGCTCTACCCCGCGTGGGACCACCGCCTGGCGACTCGAGTCCGTGAGCGATTCGCGCTCGATCCATCGAAGAAGGTTGGCGCGTTTTCGCGCGGGCAGCAGATGCAGGTGGCGCTGCTGTGTGCGCTCGCGCCACGCCCACGCGTGCTCCTGATGGATGAACCGTTCACGGGGCTCGATGTCATCGTGAAGGACGAGCTCGTGCGCGGCATGCTGGACGCGCAGCAGGAGCATGGATGGACGGTGATGATCAGTTCGCACGACATCGTGGAGCTCGAGCTGCTGTGCGACTGGGTGGGAATGCTGCGCCAGGGGCAGTTGCTCCTCTCGTCGCCGATGGACGAGACGCGCGAGCGGTTCCGCCGGGTGGATGTAACGACGGCGCACACTCCGTGGCGTGCGGCGCAGACGATGCCGACTGAGTGGATCGATGTGCAGGTGGCGGGCCGGCGGCTGTCGTTCGTGGTGGATCGCGCGCGGACGCGTGGAGATGTTCGGTCCATCCTCGGGCATCTGCCGGCCGATGCACGGGTGGATGAGACGCCGCTGTCGCTCAAGGAGCTGTTTGTTGCCATGGCCGGTCGCGGCCGTCCCCTCGTTTCCACGGAAGGTGTCGCATGAGCTGGACCAGGCAGGTGTGGCATGTGTTGTCGCGCGATGTGCGACGGACGCGGTGGTTGCTGGTGGCGTTTCTTGCGCTGATTGCGGTGCGGGTGGTGGAACTGGTGGGAGCGAATCGACTCGCATCGCACCCGTCTGCCTTGGTGCTGATCGCGATGTACCTGACCGCCCCGGTCCTCGTCGTGCTCTGGCTGCAGGAAGACACACCAACAGATGTGCAGGGCTTCTGGACGGCACTTCCGCTCGAGGCGTCGGCGGTGGT
>JALOPS010000033.1 GCA_025453745.1 Gemmatimonadaceae bacterium | reverse complement strand
CTGCGAACCATGGCCTGGCCGTCTTTGTCGTCCCTCCTGGGGTTTTGGGATGGAATGGTTTCCCCCCCCCCCCCCGCGGCCCTGTCAAGCGATCGAATTCACGGACAGTGATGTGCGCTACAGACGAGTTATCGGCAAGTGCTCTTGGTCACCGAAAAGTCGCGCAGATACTTGCTCTCAGGTGAAGTTGAATCCGATCGTCGGCATTCCGCTCAACGTTCCGATCCGTCGTCGTGTCGTATTGCACGGCTGCAATCCAAATTTCCCCAACGCCCGTCATGCGCAGCTTACGTGATCGTTGCACGCTCCTGTTCGGCGCTCTCGCGGTGCTCACGTCTCCCCTCGCCGCCCAGCGCGCCCCCGGGCTGCCCCACGAGAAGTACACCCTCCCCAATGGCCTGGAGGTCATCCTCCACGTCGATCGCTCGGTCCCCATCGTCGCCGTGAACACGTGGTACAAGGTGGGCTCGGGCGACGAGAAGCCCGGACGCACCGGCTTCGCGCATCTCTATGAACACATCATGTTCATGGGGTCAGAGCACGTGCCCGTGGGCAAGTTCGACCAGTGGCTCGAGGCGGCCGGCGCGTCGAACAACGGCACCACCAACGGCGACCGCACGAACTACTACGAGACCGGGCCGTCGAATGCGCTCAAGCTCATGCTCTGGCTCGACGCCGATCGCATGGGCTACCTGCTGCCGACGATGGATCAGCCGAAGCTCGATCTGCAGCGAGACGTCGTGAAGAATGAGCGACGGCAGAACGTCGAGAATCAGCCGTATGGCCTCGTACAGGAGTCGCTCGTGCCGGTGCTCTTCCCCACGGGGCACCCGTACTCGTGGACGACCATCGGCAGCATGGCCGATCTCTCGGCGGCGTCGCTCGATGACGTGAAGGATTTCTTCCGTCAATACTACGCGCCCAACAACGCGACCATCGCGATCGCCGGCGATTTCGAGCCCGACTCGGTGAAGCGCTGGATTCGCGATTACTTCGGCGGCATCCCGCGTGGCAGTGCCGCGATCGTGCGTCCCAGCGTGCCGACTGCATCGCGCGCGCGCGACACGGTGTTGGTGCTCGAGGATCGTGTGCAGTTGCCGCGGCTGCTCTGGACGTTCAATACGGTCAAGGCGTTCCACGCGGACGAAGCCGCACTCGACGCGGCCGCCGAAGTGCTCGCGGGCGGCAAGAGCTCGCGACTGTACAAGTTGCTCGTCTACGAGAAGCAGATCGCGCAGGACGTGGCCGCCTACAACTACGGCCAACGCCTCGACGGGTTCTTCTCCATGCAGGCGACCGCCAAGCCCGGACAGCATCCGCGGGAGTTCGCCGCCGCGTTCGACGCGGCGATTCGCGAGCTGGCCACCAGCGGTCCCACCGATCGCGAACTCGAACAGGTCAAGAACGGCATGCGCGCCACGATGCTCGATGCCCTCTCGAGCGTGCTCGGCAAGACGGATCGCCTCAACTACTACAACTACTTCGTGGGGCAGCCCGACTACCTCGCGCAGGATCTCGCGCGCTACGAACGACTGACGCGCGACGATGTGCGCCGCGCCGCGCAGGAGTATCTCATGAAGCCCAAGGTGGTGCTGACCGTGGTGCCCGAAGGCAAGCGTGATCTCGCCGTGAGCGGAGGAGCCAACTGATGCGCGCGCACCGCTGCCGTCGTGTCCTGAGTACGCCGCAAGTGCATCGTGTCCTGAGCGAGCCGCGAAGCGGCGAGTCGAAGGACCTCCCGACGCGCGCACCGCGCGCGTTCGGGCTCGGCGGCGCAGCCGCCGTCCTCACCCTGCTCACCACCCCCCTCGCCGCACAACGCCCCTTCCCCGCCACTCCCCCCACCCTCCCACCACTCAAGCCCGTCGCCCTCCCGGCGATGACCGACCGCACGCTCCCCAACGGTCTGCGCCTCATCGTCGTCGAGCAGCGCGAGCTCCCCGTCCTCGACGCCGCGCTCGTTGTCCGCACCGGCGTCGAGTCCGATCCCGCCGCCAAGCGCGGTCTCGCCACACTCACCGCCAACCTGCTCGACGAAGGCGCCGGATCCCGCTCGAGCCTCGCGATCGCCGAGCAGTCCGCATTGCTTGGCATCCAACTGGGCACGGGCGCGTCGTGGGATCAGTCGACGATCTCGCTGCACACCACGATGGCGGTGCTCGACAGCGCCCTCGCGCTCTTTGCCGACGTCGCGCTCCGCCCGACGTTCCCCGACGGTGACTTCACGCGACTCAAGAGCGAGCGGCTCACCTCCCTGCTGCAGGAGCAGGACCGCGGGCCCGCGATCGCCGATCGCGCGTTCGCTCACATCGTCTTCGGCGATGCGCATCCCTACGGCACCGTGCCGCAAGGGAGTCGCGACGGCGTGGAGGCGATCACGCCGGCAGACGTGCAGCAGTTCTGGTCGCAGTGGTATCGACCCAACAACGCCACGCTGATCATCGTGGGCGACATCACGCCGGCCGACGCCGAGCGCCGCGCGCTCCAGCACTTCGGCGCGTGGACGCGTGCGGCGCTTCCTGTGCGACCGCTGTTTCGCATCCCCGCATCGGCGACGGCGCGGATCTACCTCGTCGACAAGCCCAAGGCGCCGCAGTCGTCATTCCGCCTTGGCGGCGTGGGCGTCGCACGCAGCACGCCCGACTTCTACTCGCTGACGGTGATGAACACGGTCCTCGGTGGCGCGTTCACCAGCCGGCTCAACAACAATCTCCGCGAGACGAAGGGCTACACGTACGGGGCGAATTCCGGCTTCGCGATGCGTCGCGAAGCCGGCCCGTTCGTTGCGCGCGCGGAGATCGTCGCGGAGAAGTCGGACTCGGCGCTCATCGAGTTCATGAAGGAACTGCGCGAGATCCGGAAGCCCGTCCCCGCCGACGAGCTGCTCAAGGCCAAGCGATATCTCACGCTGGGATACGCCGAACGCTTCGAGTCGACGCGTGACATCGCCGGGGAGATCGGTGGTGTCGTCACGCAGGGGCTGCCGCTCGAGACGCTGGGGCGCTTCCAGCAGAATGTCGCGAAGGTCACGGCGGCCGATGTGCAGCGCGTCGCCACGCGCTACATCGATCCGGCCAAGCTGGCCATCGTGATCACGGGTGATCGCGAGAAGATCGAGAAGGGGTTGGCAGCGACGAAGATCGCACCAATCGAAGTGCGGGGGCTCGGCGGGCGGCCGACGATGGTGCCGTAGCAGTGTCCTGAGCGAGCCGCGCCACGCCCGCGCTCTGAGCGAGCCGCGTAGCGGCGAGTCGAAGAGCCGCGCGACGGCGCTGTCATCCCGAGCGAGCCGCGCAGCGGCGAGTCGAGGGAAGCGCCGTTCGCGGCCGTTGTCGTGCGCTGAGCGAGCCGAGTAGCGGCGAGTCGAAGCGCCGCGCGACGGGCGCGTCATCCCGAGCGAGCAGCGAAGCTGCAAGTCGAGGGAAGCGCCGTTCGCGACCGGACTTACACCGCCCCCCCTGCCCCGAACGGGCGCTCCCTCCACTCGCGGCTGCGCCGCTCGGTCGGGATGACGCGCCCGTCGGGCGGTGTTTCGACTCCGCGTTCGCTGCGCGAACGCTCCGCTCAACACACGACGGACCTTCCCTCGCGCTCCGCTCAACACACGACGGACCTTCCCTCGCGCTCCGCTCAACACACGACGGACCCCGCGCCGCACGCATCCATCTCCGCCCACCACACGCGCCTATCGCCGCCCCGCGCACGCGCCGTATCGTCCCGGCCGTGTCCGCCGCCGTCGCCTCCCTCGTCGCGCTTCTGGTCGCGATCGTCGTCTCGATGGTCGCACGGCTCAACGTCGGACTCCTCGCCATCGCGCTCGCCTGGGCCGTGGGCGTCGGACTCGGTGACCTGAAGACCGACGCCGTGCTTGCCGGCTTTCCCGGCAGCCTCTTCGTCACACTCGTCGGCGTCACGGCGCTCTTCGGTATCGCGGAGACGAATGGATCGCTCGCGCGCGTCGCGACGCGGGCGGTGCGCCTCGTCCGCGGCGACGCGCGCTGGCTGCCGATGATCTTCTTCGCGCTGGCGATGCTCCTCTCGACCGTCGGCCCCGGGACGATCGCCACCGTTGCGCTGCTCGCGCCCGTGGGCATGGCGATCGGACGACAGTCGCACGTGAACCCGCTCATCATGGCGCTCATGATCGGCAACGGCGAAAACGCCGGGAATCTCTCCCCCGTGAGCACGGTCGGCGTGATCGCCAACGCCAAGATGGCGGAGGCCGGCATCGTCGGGCACGAAAGCGTGGTGTGGTTCGCCAACGCCGCCGCACATCTCATCGTGACGATCGCCGCGTATCTCCTCTTTCGCGGCTGGCGACCGGCAACCACGCATGCCACGGACGGCGTGCGTCCCATCGAGAGTACGACCAGTACCACGCCATCGCTCACCGGACCACAGCGGCTCACCCTCGGTGTCATCGGCGCGTGGCTCGTCGGCGTGGTCGCCCTCTCGCTCCCCGTCGGACCGAGTGCACTCACCGCCGCGCTCGTGTTGCTCATCGCGCGTGCGGCCGACGAAACGCAGGTCGTGCGCGCGTTGCCATGGGGCGTACTGCTCATGGTCTGTGGCGTCTCCGTGCTCATCGCCGTGCTCGAGAAGACGGGCGGCATGCAGCTCTTCTCCGCACTGCTCGCCTCGATCGCGTCGGCATCCACGATCAATGGCGCCATCGCCTTCGTGACAGGCGCGATCTCGTCGTGGAGCAGCACGTCCGGCGTCGTGCTCCCCGCGTTCCTTCCGACCGTCACGCGCCTCGCGCAGGATGTCGGCGGTGGTGATCCGCTCGCGATCGCGCTCAGCATCAACGTGGGCTCGGCGCTGGTCGACGTCTCGCCGCTCTCCACGGTCGGCGCGCTGTGCGTGGCCACCGTGACCGACCCGATCGACGCCCGTCGCCTCTTCCGGCAGTTGCTGTTCTGGGGGCTGAGCATGTGCGTGGTCGGTGCGCTGCTCTGTCAGCTCTTTGCCGGTCCGCTCGCGCGACTCTGACCCCATGCCGCATCTCGTGCACAGTGCGATCGCCTTTGGCGACCGCCCCGCGATTCACGATGCAACGGGCACCGTCACGTACGCCGCGCTGCATGCGCACGCGGCGCGCGTGGCGACCGCGCTGCTCTGCGACACGGACGATCTGCACGAAGCCCGTGTGGCCGTGCTGGTCACGCCGGGCGCCGCATGGGTCGCCGCCATGTGGGGCGTATGGGCCGCCGGTGGCATCGCCGTGCCGCTCTCGCCGCAGCATCCACCAGCCGAATGGACCTACGCCCTCGACGATGCAGACGCCACCGCGCTCGTCGTCGACGCCGCGCTGCACGATGCCATCGCACCCGTGGCGCAGGCGCGCGCGCTGCATGTGACGATGGTCGAGACGACCGACGCGCCGCGCACCCGTCTTCCCCTCATCGGCGCGGAGCGACGCGCGATGATGCTCTACACGAGCGGCACCACGGGGCGACCCAAGGGGGTCGTGCACACGCACGGCACACTCGCCGCCCAGATCGCATCGCTGATCGATGCCTGGGCGTGGACCGCTGCAGATCACACGCTCCTCGTGCTCCCGTTGCACCATGTGCACGGCATCGTCAACGTGACGTGCTGCGCGTTGGCCGTGGGCGCGCAGCTCACCATGCATGCGCGCTTCGACGCCTCGAGCACCTGGGCGCTGCTGCAGACGCGTCGACTCACGTGCCTGCACGCCGTGCCGACGATCTGGGCACGCCTGCTCGCCGCGTACGACGCCATGTCGCCAGACGAGCAACGGCAATCGCGCGCCGCCGTTGCGGCGTTGCGCCTGATCGTCTCGGGATCGGCGGCGCTCCCTGTATTGGTGCTGGAGCGGTGGCGCGCACTCAGCGGGCACACGCTCCTCGAGCGCTATGGCATGACGGAAATCGGCATGGCGCTCTCGAATCCGTTGCACGGCATGCGCGTACCGGGGCATGTCGGCATGCCGTTGCCGGGCGTCGAGGTGCGTGCCGTGGACGATGACGGTCACCCGGTCGCACCAGGCGTACCGGGCGCGCTCGAAGTGCGCGGCCCCGGGGTGATGCGCGAGTACTGGCGTCGCGACGCCGACACGCGCGCCGCGTTCCGCGACGGATGGTTTCGCACCGGCGATGTCGGCGTGCTCGAGGACACCGCCGGCGGCAAGAGCTGGCGACTGCTCGGCCGGCAGAGCACCGACATCCTCAAGACGGGCGGCTACAAGGTGTCCGCGCTCGAGATCGAGGATGCCGTGCGCGAGCACGAGGCGGTCGCCGAGTGTGCCGTGGTGGGGTTGCCGGATGAGCAGTGGGGTGAACGGGTGGCCGTGGCCGTCGAGCTCCGCGCGCAGGCCTCGCTCACGCTCGACGAGCTGCGCGCCTTTCTCAAGCCGCGCATCGCACCGTACAAGATTCCGAGCGCGCTCGTCACGCCGGAGTCGCTGCCGCGCAACGCGATGGGCAAGGTACTGAAGCCAGCGGTCCGCGCGCTCTTCGGCAGCGCGTAGCCAAGCGCCCGCACGCCGTGCCATCCTGAGGAGACAGATCGCGACGACGCGCGTCCATGGAGTGGGACATTCGCAGGACATGCGCGTGACTCGTCGCGCGTCTGGCGGCAGGTCCACTCGCAATTGGCCTGCCCCTTGCAAGGTCGGTGGGCATCTCGCTCCGCGACACACCATGCGCCACGCCATCCTCATCACCTTGCTCCTCGTCGCCGCCTGCACCACAGCCGACGATTCGCCGACGCAACCGGCGCCGCGCGCCGACGCGCGGAGCTATCGCATGGGCTTCTCGCACGTGCCGCCGTCGGATGACTTCCCGCTCGCCGTGCGCTCCCTCGAAAGCTGGGCGCGTCGTGCCGACGCGGCGATCATCCATCAGGAGCCCCCGTGGACCGCGCTGCTCTCCGGCGAACCGGTTGCACGCGTCGCCGAACGCGAGTACGACGGCCTGGTGAACTTCTGGCGGCAACGCGGCTTCGAGCTCGTGATCGTCGTCGATCCGTCCAACGGTGTTGCGCGCGAGACCGACTCCGACAACCTGCGCCGCGCGGGACGCAGCATGCGCGAGCCGGCCATTCAGGCCCTCTATCGCGAATGGGTGCGCACGCTGGTCACCCGCTATCGACCCGTCGCCATCGGCCTGGCCGTGGAGACGAACCTCATTCGCGACGCCGCACCGGCCGCGCTCTATCAGGCGATCGTGCGCGTGGCCAACGACGCGGCAGCGGACGTGCGCGCGATCGACGCCTCGATGCCGCGCTTCATCACCATCCAGGTGGAGCACGCGTGGGGACGGCTCGTCGGGACGAATCGGTACGTCGGTGTCGAGCAGGACTTCCGTGACTTCCCGTTCACCGAGTGGGTGGGGCTCTCGTCGTACCCGTACCTCGGTCGCTTCGACGAACCCGAGCAGGTACCTGACGACTGGTATCGCCGGCCCCTGGGGGGCCGCACGCTGCCCACCGTCATCACCGAAGGCGGATGGAGTTCCGGGAGCAATGCGTCGTTTCGGAGTTCGCCGGAGAAGCAGGCGCGATGGCTGCGTCGACAGGGTGCCCTCGCCGATGCGATTGCACCCCGCTACCTCTTTCAGTTGACCTTCAGCGATCTGACGACGCGCACCTTCGGAAACGATCCGCGATTGTCGCCGTTCCTGCAGCTCGGCGTGGTGGACACGACGCTGGCGCCCAAGCCCGCGCTCGCGGTGTGGGATTCGCTCTTTGCCCGGCGGCGGTCACGCTGAGATGTGGTGCGGGGCTGGGTGTGCGGCACTCAGCGGTTGAGCACCGTCGCCGGCGTGCCGAGCACACCCAGCCGCCACGCAGACAGCAGCTGCGGTCGCAGCCACTGGATGTTGTACGGATCCTGTCCGCGCTGATATCCCACGAACAGCCAGAAATCGTCGAGCTCGCGGATCTTGAAGGCCACCGACGCATTGGCAAACAGCGCATCCGCCCCAGTGCGCCGCGCGCTGTTGAGGATCCACGACAACGTGACGTCCGTGCGCAGGAACGGACGATCCGGGTTGTTCGCGCCCGTTCGCCGTGCCATCCCCTCCGACATCGGCAGCCGGAAGAGCGTGCTGCCCACCTGACTTACGCGCAGGTTGAGTCGCGTGAGCCCGTAGTCGTCACGCAGCGCGTCGGGCTTGAAGCTGTAGTGGTGCTCGAGCGAGAGCGTGGTCAGTCGCATGCTCCGGCGACGATTGTCGCTACTCGTCACGTCGCGAATGGTCGTCGCGCCGAACTCCACGTAGTTGGTACTGAAGTCGCCTGACCGGAGATTCGGACGCCCGCCAACGAACGTCGAGTCTTCCTGTCCGTTGCTGTGATGCGAGAGGATCGCCTTGAAGTAGCCGAAGGTGCCCAGGAACGGCAGCGTCTTCTGCGTGCTGTCGACGCGCGTCGCATCCCACGGGTTGTACGTCACGGTCACGCGCGGCATCCAGCTCGGCGTACGCACAGGGCTCGACGCGGTGTCGAGCATCCGCACCACCACCTTGGGCGTCATCACGATCGTGAGGTCGTGACGTCGCCACGCGTGCAGTGCGAGATGCGGGACGATGCTGCCCTCGAAAATCAGCGCCCGCGGCTGGGCGAAGCCGCCACCGCCCAGCCAGTCGGAGGGCACGGTGATGTAGCTCGGCTCGAGGCCCGCCACCACATAGTCGCGTTTGCCAGTGTCGCCTAGCGCAGGGCCGGGGGCGCGTTGCGCATGGCCGGCCACGGCGTGGGCGCCAAGTGCCAGCAGCGCGAGCCGCGCGTGCATCGTGCGTCGCATGTCCATTGCGACCTCGCGCACCGAACGTCTGCCACAGCCGACGTCGCCGCGGTGCAATCGTGTGCGTCGGCGCACGAAGTCGATGCATTGGCACCGCGGATGTTGCTCTCGCGCGGCATGCGTGTCGCTTCGTGTGGTTCAACCGTACGCCGCTACCCTCACCGCGCGCTCACCGCATCGAGCGTCTGCACGTCACGAACGATGCTCCACGCACCGCACAATCACGCACGCAACGCGCGCCACGCCGTCAGGAACTCGCCCAGGTGCGCCCCGTCTGCCCGTTGTGCACGATCCTCGAGAAAGTGCTCGAGCTGCGCCTCCTCCGCCGCGTGCCCCTCGGGCGTCACGTGCCCGCCCAGCAGTGCACACCGGAGCCAGAGCAGATACGTCGTGATCGCATCGCACTCGTTGTACGCGACGATCTTCCGGATCTCTCCGTCGCGCCACATGTCCGCCACGTCGAGCCCCGTCGTGCCCATCTTTCCGGGAATGCCGCACGCCGTGGCGGCTTCGTGCAGACTCGGCGTGCCCTTGCCCCACGCGCTCATCTCCTTCTTGAGGTCGACGTTGTAGTCGCTCCCGTTGGCGAAGTAGTCGGCGCCTTCCCACGGCTTGTTGGGACGCGCGGCGAACTTCGGGATCGACAACCGGTGCACGAGTGCGCGCTGCGAGAGGATGACGAGATCCGCGTCGATCGAGTTGAAGCCGACGAGCTGCGGGCGTGTCTTGCCCACGCCGGAGAGAAAGCGCTCGATCACCGAGGCTTCGGTACCCATGCCGTCGTCGGGCTTGGGCAAGGCGAGCAGCGACAGCTTTACCGTGCCCCCGTGCGCCTTGCGAATGAGTGCCGCCACCGACACCACGCGACAGACCATCGTCTTGAGGAAGGGCCGCGGATTCTCCTCGGTTGCTCCACCCTCGCGATACATGTGCGCCAATACGTCGTCGTCGGACATGTCGGCGGGCAGCCCGTAGGTGCGCCGGCCCGTGACCGGATCGGGCACCCATTCGGCGTCGAACGCCCACACTTCGTCGAAGACTTTCTTGAGCATGGCAGAGAAATTCGAGAAAGAAATGGATCGCAAGCGACAAGCTACGGCACGGGCGTCTCCACCACGTCATCGAGCACGCGGTCGCCGGCCGTCTACCCCACCGTGGCGAGACACTCGATCTCCACCCGCGCGCCCAGCGCCAGCCCCGTGGTCCCGAACGCACTCCGCGCCGGCAGGTGCTTCGTGAAGAAGGTCCGGTACACCGCGTTCATGCGCGGCCACTCGGCCATGTCTGCCATGAACACCGTGCACTTCACCACACGGTCGAGCGATGAGCCGGACTTCTCGAGGATGTCCGCGATGTTGCGCAGCGTCTGGCGCGTTTCGGCTTCGATGCCGCCGGGCACGAGTGCCCCGTTGGCATCGCCGATCTGCCCGGCCAGGTACAGCGTGTGCCCCACGCGCACGGCGGGTGAGAACGGGTACTGCGGCGGTCCGTACGGTGTGAGGTACTCCGCCACCGCCGTCGAGCGGCGCGCACACCCCGTCAGCGCCACCAGCGCCAGCACGACCAGCGCCGCTCGACCCGTCAGTGCACGTCGCCCCGTGGGCACGTGCGACAAATGCACCGCAGCCTTCGTGGTCCGTTCGCGCATCATGCGGCCGCTCCGTGAGTGGGGTGACTCTCCGCATGGCAATGTGCGTTCCGTTCTGTGGCCCGGCGAGCACGGGGCAACGTCACCCGCAGGCTGGCCGTTCGAGGGAAAGACCCCCGCCAATCCCTGCATGCCGCATTGCATGATCCGTTGCTCCGCGCACCGCCCTCTGGCCATCCGTCACCGGGTGCTGTCCCCCGTCGCGCGCCGTCGCCTGCTCGTCGTCGTGCTCGCCCTCCCCGCCGGGCTCGCGGCGCAGCGCACCACGTCGGCGGCGCGGTCCGTGCCAGCGCGCGTCGTCGAGACGCCGCTCGCCACGTTGCGTGCGGCGCTGGTGAGCGGCCGTCTGAGCTGCCGAGCGCTCGTGGCGGCGTATCTCGCGCGCATCGCGCGCTACGACGGCCAGGGACCCGCGATCAATGCGCTCGTGACCGTGCACCCGCGCGCGCTCGTGATTGCCGACTCGCTCGACGCGGTCCGCCGCGCTGGCGCGACCCTCGGCGCGCTGCACTGCATCCCGCTGATCGTAAAGGACAACTTCGAGACGCATGACCTGCCGACATCGGTCGGGTCGCTCGCGCTGGCAACGTGGCGGCCCGCGCACGACGCAACGATGGTGGCGCGTGTGCGCGCAGCGGGCGCGATCGTACTCGCCAAGTCGAACATGGCGGAGTGGGCGTTCACGCCGTACGAAACGGTGGGCTCCGCGCTGCCTGGCTACACGAAGAATCCGTACGCGCTCGATCGGGTGACCGCCGGCTCGAGCGGCGGCACCGCGGCGGCGGTGGCATCGAGCTTTGGCGCGGCCGGGCTGGGCACCGACACGGGCAACTCCATTCGCGGGCCGAGTGCGCATCAGGCTCTCTTCGGCATCCGCTCGACGATGGGGCTCACCTCGCGCGCAGGCGTGGTGCCGCTCACGGCGAGTGCCGACATCGCCGGTCCGATGGCGCGCACCATGGCCGACGCGGTGGAGCTCTTCAACATCATCGCGGCCAGCGACTCCGCCGATCCGGTCACGCACGAGGCCGATGCGCGACGCAGCCCCGACTACCGCGCCTTTCTGGTGCGCGATGGTTTGCGTGGTGCCCGCATCGGCGTGTTGCGACAGGCGTGGGATCGTCCAACCGCCGACACGGCGGTGCGGCGCGTCTTCGCGCGCGCGGTGCGCGATCTGCGCGCGCAGGGGGCGACGGTACTCGACAGCGTGCGTGTCGACTCGCTCGAGCAGATCCTGCGGATGCAGCAGGGTGGGTGCAACCCGTTCGCGCGCGATCTCGCGCGACACTTCGCCACGCGCGATCCGAGAGCGCCGGTGACAACGGTCGAAGCTATCCTTGCCAGCGGACGCTTTCATCCGACCGTGCAACAGCGACTGCAGCAGGCCGCGGCCGCCGGTGTGTCGGTCGATACCTCAAACGGCTGTCGCACGCGTGAGGCGGCGCGTGCCGCACTGCGCACGGCGGTCACGCACCTGATGGACGCCGAGCGCCTCGATGCACTGATCTACCCCACGTGGAGCAATGCGCCGCGGAAGATTGGCGATCTCAACACGCCGCATGGCGACAACTCGCAGCTCTTCTCGCCCATGACCGGCTTTCCGGCCCTCACCGTGCCGATGGGGTACACGTACGACACGTTGCCGGCGGGGCTCACGTTCTTCGGTCGCGCGTGGAGCGAGCCGGTGCTGATTCGCTTGGGCTATGCATACGAGCAGGCGACTCGGCATCGTCGTGCACCGTTGAGCACGCCGTAGCACGCCCCGTCGTCCTGAGCGAACCGCGCTTCGTCGTCCTGAGCGAGCCGCGTAGCGGCGAGTCGAAGGACCTCCGCGCCGAGCACACGCATCCTCCGTTGCACGCCGCACCTCCCGCGAGTCAAGTCACCTCCCGACGCTCGCCATCATCCCGAGCGAGCCGCGAATCGGCAAGTCGCGAGAAGCGAGCGTTCGGGGTACTGGCTGCACCGCACACCCACTCGCGAACGGCGCTTCGCGCGATCGCGGTCCTCCTTCCCCGAACTGCCCCGAACACGCACTCCGTGCGCGTCGGGCGGTCCTTCGCCGCGCGCTCACTTCGCGAGCGCTTGCTCAGGACACATCTCTGCATACCATACCATCCATGCGCCTCCTCCCCTCTCTCGCCGCGCTTACCCTGCTCGCGCGCGCCGCACTCACGCAGCCCTACCCCACCGCCTGGGATCCCAAGCTCCTCGAGCGCCCCGACATCAAGTCCGCGTTCACGCATCTCGAGCGCGGCTTCCCCAAGCAGGTCGACGAGTGGATCGCCATCGCCGAGATGCCCGGCAAGTCCACGCACGAAGCGCAGCGCGCCGCCTATGTGCGCAAGGCGATGGAAGCCGAGGGGCTCCGCGTCACCACCGACTCCATCGGCAACGTGATCGGCGTGCGCAAAGGCACGGGCAACGGACCCACCATCGTCTTCGCCGCGCACATGGACATCGTCCACGCGCTCGAGACCAACCTCAAGGTCCACCGCGCGGGCGACACGTTGCATGGCCCCGGCATTTTCGACAACAGCGCGTCGGTGGCCAACATGCTCGCCACCATTCGCGCGCTGAACGCCGCGAAGATCACCACCAAGGGCGATCTCATCTTCATCGGCACTGTGCAGGAAGAGCTCGGCCTGCGCGGCATGGAGTATTGGCTGCAGCACAATCCGAAACCTGATCTGCTCATCGGCATGGACGGTGGCCTCGGTCCCGTCAACTACGGCGCGCTCGGCATCTACTGGACCAAATTCATCTTCACGAGCGCGGGCTCGCACACCGTCACCTCACGCGGCAAGCCCACGCCGGTCAAGGCGCTCGCGGACGCGATCGACCGCATCTACAAGCTGCAGTTCGCGCCGTTGCCCGAAGGTGCAGTGATCAACGTCGGCCAGGTGCACGGCGGCGTGATCTTCAACGGCATCCCGCAGGAGCTCTTCTTCACTGTCGACCTGCGCACTCCTGATCCCGTGCTGCTCGATTCGCTCGATCGCACCATCAATCGCATCGTGAAGGAGGCAGCCGATCGCGAGAAGGTGGGGCTGCGCGTGGTGATCGAGCAGAAGAACGGCGCCGGCGGCACCACCGCGCAGTTGGCCGGCGCTCGCGCGCACCCGCTCGTGCAGACGGCGGTGGACATCCATCGCGCACTCGGCATCCGTCAGGGGATGCCCGGCGCTGCTGAAGCCGTGGCGACGGGGAGCACCGACGCGAACGTGGGCGTGACGCGGAAGATCCCGAGCATCGCGATTGGCCGCGCGTACGGCGGCAACCAGCACACACTCACAGAGTGGGCCGATTGGCCGAGCGCGCTGCCGGCGACCAAGATGGTGCTGCTGCTCGCGGCGACGTTTGGCGATGGGATCAGGACGATGCCGCAGCGGCTCGTGCCGTAAGGCACGAGTAGAGCACGGGGATCCCTCGACTCGTCGCTCCGCGACTCGCTCGGGATGACGAGAAGGCCGTCATTCCGAGCGAGGGCGCATCGCGCCCGAGTCGAGGAATCTCCGCGCCTACGTGATCTTCATATCCGCGTAGTGCGCGAAGTCGTTGCCATCCTGCGTGAGCAACCGCATCAACTTCGGGTGAATGAACAGCTTCTCCTTCGACACCGTATGCTCCGTCAGCACACCCGTCGCGGCGAGCTGCTTCAGGTACGCCGCAGCCGTTTGTCGCTTGGCGATCCCGCGCGCGGTCACATCGGCAATGCGACAGTAGGGCATTTCGAAGATCAGCTCCACGAGCTCGTGGCTATAGATCTTCGGCAATGCAGCTTTCACGTGGTCCACCGTGTGCGCCTGCAACGCGCGAATCGCCGCGATCTTGTCTGTCGTCCAGCGGGCCGTCTCCTCGACGCCGCGCAACATGTAGAGGATCCACGATTCCCAGTCCGCATCGCTCGTCACGCGCAGCAACAGGCGATAGTAGTCCGGCCGGTTGGCGTTGATGTTGCGGCTGAGGTAGAGAATGGGGAGCGTCAGCAGGTCCTGCGCGATCACGAACAGGCTGTTGAGCACGCGTCCGGTCCGACCGTTGCCGTCGGTGAATGGATGGATGGCCTCGAACTGATAGTGCCCGACCGCCATGCGGGTCAGTGGGTCGAGGTCGGTGGCCTCGTGCATGAAGCGCTCCCAGTTCGCGAGCTTCGCGCGCAGCAGCGATTCCCCTTCCGGTGGGGCGTGCACGATTGCGCCGTGTGTCTGATTTCGAAGCGCCGTGCCTGGCAGCCGGCGAATCGTCATCTCCGCACCCTTGATTCGGCTGCACACGATCTCGGCCGTCCGGGTGGTGAGCGAACGTGACTCGAGCGCGGTGTAGCCTTCGAACAGTGCCCGACTGTAGCGGAGGGCTTCTCTGGTGGCGGCATCCGCGTGTTCTTCGTTGTTGACGTGCTGGAACAGGCGATCCGCCGTCGTGACGATGTTCTCGATCTCCGAGCTGGCTCCGGCTTCGAGCAGCGGCAGGGTGCTGATCAGGACAGACCGGTTCGGGAGCAGCTCGGCGGCTTGCCGCAGTTCGGCGAGGGCAGCCCGGGCGGGGATGCACTGCTTGAGGACGGCCCGCGTCTCGACCTCGGGGCGCGGGGGGAGGTCCGGCAGAGAGTTGAATGGCTGGTCGGAGCGCCACTCCAGCTCGGTCGTGTCGATGATTTCTGTGTTTTTCGACATGACAGTGAGCACGTGTCGATGCGCTCGACAGCGAAACCCCGTCATGTCGAAGAAGTGGCGTTTCGTCGACACATCGATCGGTCATGTTGACCCGACCGACGTGACGGGCTCGGTCGAGTAACGCAGGACGCCACGGAGGGGTCCACGAACGGCCGCCAAACCGATGGAGCCACGTCACTGGGCGATGCGCGCTCGTCACCGCAGCGGCCCGCCGCGCGGGCCAGTTCCAGCGCACGTCACTCCCGAACCCCAACCTCCCACGGCGTGCGCGCGAGGCGATCGGTCACCCAATCGGCAAACGCGCGCACCTTGAGCGGCACGTACTCGCGCGACGGATAGACCAGCCACATCGCCGGGTCTTCGCCCAGCGCCGGGTGCACCGTCCATTCGGGCAGCACCTCGACGAGTCGCCCCGTGCGCAGCTCGCGCCCCACGATCCAACGCGCCTGCGCGATGATCCCCATCCCGTCGAGCGCACAATCACGCAGCGCGACGGCGTTGGACGTACGCAGCCGTCCGCGAACGGTCAACTCGATGGTCTCGCCGGTGGTCTCGCGCGTGAAGCGCCACCGGTCGCCAAAACCCGGCATGGCGAGCAGCAGGCAGTCGTGCCGCGCGAGGTCGGCCGGCGCCGAGGGCGTACCGCGTCGCGCGAGATAGGCCGGGCTCGCGCACGCTACCACGCGCATGGTGGCCACGCGACGCGCGATCAACGACGGATCGGCGAGCGGGCCCAATCGCAGCGCCACGTCGATGCGCTCTTCGGCGAGGTTGGGCGCGCCATCGGTGAGGATCAAGTCGAGCGACACCGCGGGATAGCGCGCGACGAAGGCGCCCAACAGCGGCACGAGGTTGAGCTGCCCGAAGCTCACGGGCGCTGCGACCCGCAGCGTTCCACTCGGCTGCGTCACCGCGTCCCGTGCCCGGAGCGACGCGTCTTCCAGCTCGGCAACCAGGGGCTCCACCCGGTCGAGGTAGATCGCTCCCGCTTCGGTGAGCGCGAGGCGGCGCGTGGTCCGGTGGAAGAGGCGCACCCCCACCTCCCGCTCGAGGGCGGCCAGCTCCCGTGAGAGCACCGACGGGTCGCTGCCGCGCGCCCGGGAGACGGATGCGATGGATCCGAGTCGGGCCAGATCGGTGAAGAGCCTGAGGGCGCGGACGTCCATTCGTGCAATATCTGCATGAATGCGTTGTGGGAAAGGCTGTTTCCGAAGCCATGACCCCGAATGACTGTTGGGGCGTAGCCAATCGCTCTCCCACTTTCTCTCTGAGCTTCACCATGCAGATCCGCCACAGCACTGCCCTCGTCACCGGCGCCAACCGCGGCATCGGCCGCTCGCTGGTCGAGGCGCTGCTCGACCGGGGCGCCGAGCGCGTATACGCCACCGCCCGCCGCATTCGGACGCTCGACAGCGTTGTCGAGCTGGCGCCCGACCGCATCGTCCCGCTCGCCCTCGACGTGACCGACCGGCGCCAGGTGCAGGCGGCCGCCGAGCGAGCGCGCGACGTGTCGCTGCTCATCAACAACGCCGGCGCGCTCGCGATGGGCAGCGTGGTGGACGCGCCGTTCGAGCTCGTGGCTCGCGACATCGACACCAACTACTACGGTCCGCTGCACATGATCCGCGCCTTCGCGCCCGCGCTCACCGAGCAGGCGGGCACACGCGGCGCGGCGATCGTGAACGTGCTGACCATTGTTGCGCTGGCGAGCATGCCGGGACTTGGCGCGTACAACGCGAGCAAGGCGGCCGCGTGGTCGCTCACGCAGTCTGCGCGTGCGACGCTGGCTGGCGCGGGTGTGCAGGTGGTGGGCGTGTACCCCGGCGCGGTGGACACCGACATGATCCGCGACTTCGAGATGGCGAAGACCGCGCCGTCGGTGATCGCGCAGGCGACGCTCGATGGTGTGGAGACGGGTGCGGAAGATGTGTTTCCCGATGCGATGTCGCGGCAGTTGTACGAGGCGTGGCGCGCCGATCACAAGGCGGTGGAGCACCAGTTCGCGTCGATGTGAGAGCGGTGGGCGCGCGGCATGGTGCGTGCCGCGCGCGACGCTGGCTTGGTGGCCGCTCGGCGACCGATGCGATGTTCCTTGTCTCGTGATCAGGAGAGGTGTATGCGGATGGCTGTTCTGGGAACCGGCGCGATGGGCGCGCGTGTGGCGCAGCGGTTGCTCGTGGCGGGTCATGAGGTTCGCGTGTTCAATCGCACGCGGTCACACGCCGAGCCCCTGGTGGCGCATGGCGCGATGGTCGCCGACTCGGCGCGCGACGCGCTGCGGGGCGCCGACGTGGTGATCAGCATGGTCACCGACGATGCGGCGTCGCGTGCGGTGTGGCTCGACGCGGATACCGGTGCGCTCGTCGACGTGCCCACGGGCGCGCTGGTGCTCGAGTCGAGCACAGTGTCGCCTGAATGGACTCGCACGCTTGGCGCGGCCGCGCGTGCGCGCGGGGTTCGGTTCCTCGATGCGCCGGTCTTGGGGTCGCGACCGCAGGCCGAGGCCGGGCAACTCATCTATCTGGTAGGCGGTGCGGCGGAGTACGTGGATGCCGTGCGCCCGGTGCTGGCGGCGCTGTCAGCCGCAGTACATCACGTTGGTGGTGTGGGCGACGGGGCGACGGCCAAGCTGGCGGTGAATGCGCTGTTTGCGACGCAGGTGGCGGCGGTCGCCGAGTGGGTGAAGGTGTTGCCGGGGGCGGTGCTGGATGTGTTGCACGAGCTGCCGGTGATGAGCCCGGCGGCGAGTGGGGCGCTCGGACTCATGCGGGCGGGCAAGACCGCGCCGCTGTTCCCGATTTCGCTCATGGCGAAGGACCTGCGCTACGCGCAGGCGCTTGCGGAGGAGCTGCCGGTGACGCGTGCGGTGGGGGCGCGGTTTGCGGAGGCGGAGGGGCGCGGATTGGGGTCGCTCAACATTTCTGCGGTTGGTGGGTGAGCGCGTGTTCGCTGCAAGTCATTGTTCTGGTGTGACTTAACAATTGACTTTGTTGTTTCAGTACTGCCAAATTTGGCAGCATGAATTCAGGCAGTCGCGGTCCCATTCAGGTCTATCTGACGTCCGCCGAGCGTGCGTGGCTCGATGCGTTGGCCAGGCGGGATGGGGTCTCGCGGTCGGAGGTGCTGCGGCGGGGGATTCGGCGGCTGATGGTCGAGTCCGCCGAGCCGGCGACGTCGCCGATGCTGCGTTTCTTGGAGCTGGCGGCGGCCGATCCGGGGTTGTCGCAGGGGCCGACGGATGTGTCGCAGCGGGCGGCGGAGTACCTGGTGGATGGGTACTTCGACCGCGGGCTCGACGACGATGCCACGGGGGCGCCGTGACGCTGGCACCGCTCTATCTCGACACGGGGTTCTGGTTCGCGGCCATCGTGCCGCGGGATGCTCGGCACGCGGAGTGCCGCGCGGCGCTCGAGGCGGCGGTGCGGGCGGGGCGGCCGTTGGTGACTACGGTGCTGGTGGTCGCCGAGGTGCACGCGCTGCTCATGGGGCGGGCGAGCGCGGAGGTGTGTGCGCGGTTTCTGGAGGTGTTGGACGATCCGCAGGTGGAGGTGGTGTATCCGGATCGCCAGATGGTGCGGGAGGCGGTGCTGCGGTGGGGGCGGGAGGGGGTGGAGTTGGCGCGGATGGTGGGGCGGGGGGTGGAGCGGGGGATAACGCAGTAGCGCTGGGCGAGACTGGGTTAATTGTGGACATCAATGCCTCCGCGCGGGCAGCGCCTGTTCCCTGCCATGCGGAAGACCTGTGGAGGCCATGACCGGCTCAGCAGTGCGGCGGTGCGCAGTGGCCGTTCGACCGGGCGGCGCGGCGGCCGTCTGCGGTCCGTTTCTTTCGATCAGCCGTCATCAAACTTGCGTTTAGCCGGCGAGTTTCTTTACGTTTCGCCGACATGTCGGCTTCCGTCTTGCACCCGCGCCTTGCCAGACCACGGCTCGAGATGGCGCTGCAGGACTCGCCAGTCGTCCTGCTGCATGGCCCGCGACAGTGCGGCAAGACCACGCTGGCGCAGGTAGTGGGCGCCGCGCGTGGCTTCACGTACTACACGTTCGACGATGCGGTGACACTCGCTGCCGCCACCGCCGATCCGGTGGGCTTTGTGGACGACCTGCCGGATCGGGTGGTTCTCGACGAGATCCAGCGTGCGCCAGCGCTCTTCACCTCCATCAAGCGGAGCGTGGATCGCGACCGTCGACCGGGACGCTTCCTTCTGACAGGATCAGCGAACGTACTGCTGGTCCCCTCCTTGGCCGACTCGCTTGCCGGGCGAATGGAGATTGTGCGGCTGCACCCGCTGGCCCGAGCCGAAGTCGCGGGGGACGCACCGCACTTCCTGGACTCGCTCTTTGCGGGTGCGTTTACCGCTCGCCCGTACGAGCGGTTGCGAGACGGGCTGGCCGAGCGGATCACCGGCGGTGGGTACCCTGCCGCGCTGGCGCGATCGTCAGCGCGTCGGCGGGCGACCTGGTACCGGGATTACGTCGAATCGCTGGTTCAACGCGACGTGCGCGACCTCGCGCGGATCCGCGCGCTCGATGCCATCCCTCGGTTGCTCGACATGGCGGCCAGCCAGACCGCCCGAGTCGTGAACGTCGCCGAGCTGGGCGCACCATTGCAGTTGAGCCGGCCCACCATCGCCGAGTATCTCACGCTGCTCGAACGGGTGTTTCTCGTGGAGCGACTGCAGCCGTGGCATCACAATCGCTTGAGTCGACTCATCAAGACGCCCAAGCTGCATCTGACGGACACCGGCGTCGCCTGTGCGGTGCTCGGGCTCGACGCCGACGCCCTTGCGGCAGACCGCGGGACGCTGGGGCAACTGCTCGAGTCGTTCGTCGTGCAGGAGTTGCGGCGGGAGGCAAGCGGGCGGGACGACGACATTCGATTCCACCACTTTCGTGACCGGGATGGCGTCGAGGTCGATCTCATCCTCGAGCAGGGTGGACGGCGGGTCGCGGGTGTCGAGGTGAAGGCGTCGGCGACGGTGACGGCGGCGGATTTTCGCGCGCTGGCGAAGGTGCGCGACACGGTCGGTGCGCGATTCGCGGCCGGCGTGGTGCTCTACGATGGAGAGTCGAGCCTGCGCTTCGGCGATCGGATGTTCGCCGTGCCGATTCGCGCGATGTGGGATTTGTCCGCGTAGATCTGCCGGGTGCCCTAGCAGGCTGCTGAAGAAAGCTGTTGCGCGCCACGGGGATTGGCCCTACCGTGGCGCATCTCTTGTG
>JALOPS010000260.1 GCA_025453745.1 Gemmatimonadaceae bacterium | reverse complement strand
CCTCGCCCGCGGCGGGGGTGGCGTTCACACCACTCCGGTGGGACACGTGCCGGCGAGCGTCCGTCGGCACGCGCGAATGGTGCTGCTCCTCTTGCCGCACGACGAACGACGCGCAATCGTCGGCACGCCCCGCGCGACCCGCGCGGGCGCGCCTGCCTCTCCGGGAGATCCCGATGCGCGTCGCCAGTCTTGCCGTGCTGTCCTTAACGCTCGCCAGCTCCCCCGTGTTGAGCCAGAGGACCGCCCGTCTCAATCCGGTGGTCGACCTGCTCGCTGCGGCAAAGCCCGTCTTCGGGCTCTACGCCCCGGCCAACCGACGGGCGCGTCCGGGGATGCCCGCCGACACCACGCCGCCCAAGTCCACGGCCCAGCTCGCCAGCGAGGCGATGGCCTACCCCAACGGCGATCTGCTCTTCGACGGCAGCATGGAGGGCGACTTCGACGCGGCCTTCCCCGGATTCGCCGCCAGCATGGCCGCCCTCGACGCGGCGGGCATGACCAGCAAGGGGAGCGCCCCGCGCATGCCGCACCCGGTCTTTGTGAAGACGCACAAGATCGGCGAGAACCCGGCGGTCGCGGTCGAGCGGATCGGGCGGCAGCTCAACGAAGGGGTCGCCGGCGTGGTGTTTGTCGAGGTCGAAAGCGCCGAGGAGCTCAAGACCGGGCTCGCCGCCATGCGCTTCAAGGCGAAGGGGGGGACGCGCGCCGATGGCGTGGGCGCCGCTCCCGCGCGATGGGGGATGACCGAGGCGCAGTACCGCGCGAAGGCCGATCTCTGGCCGCTCAATCCCTCGGGCGAGCTCGTGAACTGGACGATCGTCGAGACCAAGGCGGGGCTCGCGAAGGTGCGCGAGATCGCGGCCGTCCCAGGCATCGGTGCACTCTTCCCCGGTGCGGGCTCGCTGCGCGGTGTTTTCACGACCACCGATGCGGCGGGGAAGCGAGTGTTCGACGAGGTCGCGTGGGAAAACGCGATCCAGCAGGTGCTCGCGGCGTGCAAGGAGTTCAAGGTGCCGTGCGGATACCCCGCGAATGAGCGTGACATCGAGAAGCGCATGCAGCAGGGCTTCTCGGTGTTCATCATCGGGTGGGGGGAGGCCGGGTTCCGTGCAGTGGACATCGGGCGGAAGGTGGCGGGGCGGTAGCGCCAGCCGCGTCATCCTGAGCGAGGGGCGCAGCCCCGAGTCGAAGGATCCCCGCGCGTGGCACGGAGATCCTTCGACTCACCCGCTTCGCGGGTTCGCTCAGGACGACGAGTGCGCCCCGTCATTCCGAATGAGCGGCGCAGCCGCGAATCGAGGAATCTCCGCGCCCTGCTCCTCCCTCGAGCCCACGCTCACACCCCCTCAGAACTCGAGATTGAATCCACCCACCGGCAAAAACGCGATCTGATTGAGCGCCGCCAGCTCGCGCCGCTTGGGATTCCAGACGAACTGAAACACGTTCTCGCGATTGAGCAGGTTCTGGATTTCGAGATACGTCGTCGCCGACCGCCCGGCCAAGCGGAACCGGCGATCCACGCGCGCGTCCCATCGCGCATAGGGCACCGTGCGCTCGGCGTTCACGCGCGCGAGATCGAGCACCAGCCGATTCTGCGCGACCGACGGCGCAACGAGCGGCGGGGTGTACGGACGCCCGGTGGCATACGAGAAGCGTGACGACCACTCCCACGTGTTGCCGATCTTCCGCCCGATGATCGCCGTGCCGGTGAACGGCACGTCGAACGCGCCGCGACGCGACACGCCGTCGAGGGCGCGATGGCGCGTGCGCGACCAGGTGCCGCTCGCCTGGCCGTACCAAGCACCGGCAAACTTCTTCTGCGCAAAGAGCTCGATCCCCTCGGCGCGCCCGGTGCCGCGACTCGTCATGGGGAAGAGCAGCCCCCCGACGCCAAAGACATCGCCCGTGTTGGCGAGCGAGAGTGTGGGATACTCGACGGCCACGGGGTAGTCAGCGTACGACTTGGCAAATGCCTCGATGCTGAGCCGCAGATCGGCACGCGGGGTCCACGCCACACCGCCGACGAGATGATCGGCACGCATGGGCGCCAGCGAGGCATTCGATGGCACGGCCGCGGCGTACACGAGCGGTACCTGCTGGAAATAGCGACCGGCAGAGGCGCTCACGTCGATCGACGGGGTCACATGCAGCACTACGCCGCCGCGTGGACTCCATCGCGTCGCACCAAAGAAGTCGAAGTGCTCCGCACGCACGCCGGCAGTGATCGTCAGTGAGCGCGCGCCCAGCGCCACATCGCGCGAGAGCTGTGCGAAGCCGCTCGTGATCGACGTAGTGATCGTGCGGTCGAGGGCCAGGGTGTCCACGCGCGCGGCGTTCGCCGAGAGTGGGTTGGCGGCACCGAGGGGTTGATCGATCGCCAGGTCAGCGGTCATCCGCTTCCAGGAGACGCCGGTGGACAGCTCGCCCAGCACGCCCACGCGGTGCATGAGATCGTACTTCACCGTCTGCTCGCTCTCGAGAGAGCGATTGCGGAAGGTGAGCTGGTCGTCGAGTTCGCGATCGCGCACGGTCACGCGGAAGCCCGCGCGGAAGTCGGAGAGCGTGAGCAGACCGTACCCACCACCAAAGAGATGGCGCCACGTGCCGCCGTGCGCCGCGCGCCAGCCGCGTTGCGCGGTGCCTTCGAGTGACGGTTCGTCGAGGTCGGTGGTGTCGACATTGAAGGTGATGTCGTCGATCCCGCCGAGGGCGAGGAGTGACACGCGGTCGCGCACGCCCAGGTCGTAGGTCGCCTTGCCCTGCCAATTCCAGTAGTTGGGAATCGCGGGGAGGCCAAAGGGACCTGCAAGGAGATCGAGGTAGCTGCGACGCCCGGAGAGGATGTACGAGCCATTCGCCCGGCCGCCGTTGCGCGCGCCCAGCGGCCCTTCGGTGATGAGGCCGGCGCCGGCGAAGGAGATATCCGTCTCGGACTCGCGTCGTTCGCGATTCCCTTCGCGCAACGTGAGGTCGAGGATCGCCGAGAGCCGATTGCCGACGCGCGAGGGGAAGCCACCGGCGAGAAAGGTGACGTCCTGCAGCAGCTCGTTGTTGAGCATCGTGATGGGGCCGCCCGAGCTGTTCTGTGCGGCGTAGTGATTGAGGTTGGGGATTTCGATGTTGTCGACGAGTGTGATGTTCTCCACCGGGCTGCCGCCGCGCGCGATGATGTCGTTGCGTTGGTCGCTGGCCGTGATCATGCCCGGGAGCGCCTGGATGAGGCGATTGACGTCGCCGATCGCGCCGGGGGAGCGGCGGACTTCTTCGTACGAGAGGCGATACGACGTCGTGGGGACTTCGGGGCTGCGTGCGAAGGCGGCGGCGACGATTTGTGTGCCTTGGATCTGCGCGGGGGCGTCGTCGAGGTCGAAGGCGATCTCCGTGCTGCGTCGTGCGGAGACCAGCACGTCGCCGGTGAGGGCGGCGCGGTAGCCAATGCGGGTGGCGCGCACGCGGTAGGTGCCGGGGGCGACGTTGGGGATGCGGAAGCGCCCGGCAGCGTCGGTGGTGGCGCCCTGGGTGGTGCCCTCGAGTTGCAGGGTGGCGGCGTCGAGCGGTTGCTGGGTGATGCGCGCGCGGACGACGCCGGTGATGGTCCCCGTGGTCTGCGCGGTGAGTGGGGCGGGGTGGAGGGCGACGCCGAGCGCGAGGGTGGCGAGGGCTGAGCCGGCCGCGGCGCGGGCGCGGGCGCGGAAAGCGGCGTGTCGGGTGGAGGTGGTGCTGCCCGCGTGGTGCGGGCGAGCCGAGCGGTGCCGCGAAGCGGCGAATACACGTTTCATCATGGTAACAAAGCTCACAAAAAGAACGGTGTAAACTTGAAGATCGACGAAAGGGCACATCACGCGCGCAGCAGGCCCTCCATGCTCAAGGTCAACGCCGTCTCCGACATCACGTCGACGAGTTCCGGCGACAGAAACGGCATCGACAGCGCGAGCGCCGCGACGCCGTGTACCTGCGTCCACAGCGCCAGGCTGATCGCGGCCACGTCGGTCAACCGCGTGCGGCCGGCCGCCACCAGCTCCGCGACCGCGTCCTGCAGCACGAGGAAAGAGTGGATCGACGCGTTGTCGTCGCCGCAGTCCCACGAGGGCACGGGTCGGCCGCTCGGTGTCACCGGTGTGTGCCCCGCCAGCGGTGCGGCGGGGCGCGTCGGCACGTCATCGAGCGTCTGCGGTCCGGCCGGTGGTGACCCCATCACCCGGGCGCTCACGTCGGGGCGCTGCATGAACATGAGGCGGTACCGCGTGGGGTGGTCCAGAGCAAACCGGACGTAGGCGCGCCAGAGCGCCTTCTGTCGCTCCACGAGATCCAACTCGCTCGAGACGGCCTCCCGCAGCGCGCGATCGAACTGCACGAACCCCAACTGGACCATTCCTTCGACGAGGTGGTCTTTGTCTTTGTAGTGGCGGTATATGGTCGTTGGTGTGTAGCCAATTCTTTCCGCCACGCGTCGCAACGACAGCCCCTCATATCCCTCCTCGACCAGCAGCCCCTCGGCGGCCGCGAAGATCGCGTCGCGCACCGAGGTCGACTCGGCGGAGCGGCGTCGGCGACTGGAGTCGCGGACGCGGTCGGCGAGGGTGGAGGGGCGGGTGGAGGGCATGGGATGAGTTAACGGTGTTAACTTCTGCTCCACCCGCTCCCCTGTCAAGACGGACTCGCCGCCCCGCCTCGCCGACGCAGCGTCGGTCATCGCCAACCGTGTTCGACCCCCTCTCGCGCGACGATGACTCGGCTCCGCCCTCGAGGAACGAGGGGCTCTGGGTAATCGCGATACCGGGTGGGCTCGGTTGGGTGCGCATGGCCAACGCGCTGCACTGCCATCTGCGGATCGAGTGGGCGATCTCGCGAATCGTCACGAGTCACAGTCGCCGCCCTCCGACCCGTGGCGCCGCACAACACCCGCGACCTTTTGCCTGGTCGCGTCGCACGTCACGACGAACCCGTCACCGATCGCGCTCCCCCACTCCAAGCTGATCTAGATTGCCGCGCGGCGTGGACTCGTCCGTGCGTCCCGCTGCGAGTCGCCGGGTGTGGTTGGGTTTGGCTGGCGCCCTGCGGCGAACCCCGCGCTCGGCGACGTGTCTCCCTCTGTTTCATGTCGGCTGCCGCTACTCGCATGCTCTCAGGAAGGACCGTGTTCACTGCTGGTGCAGCGGGCGAGGTGCGCATCGCCGCACGATGTCCGCGATGGATCAACCGTGATCACATGGTCGCGTCGCTGGAGTTCCTCGGTGCCTGGCGTTCGGGCAGGAGCCGACCACGCATCCGGGTCCGGCCTGCGGGAGCCCGCGTCTTCGCACCGTGCGCTCACAGCGCCCAGGAAGCCGCGGACAGGCAGCCACGACCGGCATGCGCTGCTCTAGCGGCCGCACAAAACCACGAATCGGGCCGGCGAGGCATCCGCAGTCCGCGTCATGCGGTAGCCCGGCTGGCACACCAAACGTTCCATCGCCAGCGCGGGAATTGATGCGTCGACGCGTCTTCATCGGCCCTGGGGAAGTCGCGGGCTACTACACGCAGCTCGAGCCGGGCCTCAGGGCGTGCGGCTGGGACGTGATGCGGGTCGACCTCACGCCCGACGCACGCAGGTATCCCATTGGCCGACAGCCGCTGGCCGCTCGGGTGGCGTTTGCCCTGCAGCGCCGGGCAGCGCGCTCCACCGGCCTCACGCGCACAGTGGCGTCCAAGCTCAACTCGCTGGCGCTCTTCGCGCTCTTTTTTCGGGCGCTGCTCAGTTGCGACGTGTTCCTCTATGCATTCGGCGCCACCATCACGTGGCGTCCGGAATGGGAACTGCGCCTGCTCCGCAGGATGGGCAAGCGGATCATCTGCATGTTCCACGGCTCGGACTCCCGGCCGCCATTTCTCGATGGACAGACGATGGCG
>JALOPS010000259.1 GCA_025453745.1 Gemmatimonadaceae bacterium | reverse complement strand
GCAAACGGCGGCGGAACTCGAAGGCAGCATCGGCGCGCGCCCCGTCGCGCTCAACGTCGTCTGT
Source organism: Gemmatimonadaceae bacterium (assembly GCA_025453745.1). Classification (GTDB taxonomy): domain Bacteria; phylum Gemmatimonadota; class Gemmatimonadetes; order Gemmatimonadales; family Gemmatimonadaceae; genus JALOPS01. The sequence goes on along the minus strand of JALOPS010000259.1, from coordinate 12,220 downwards.
CCCGAGGGGCGCACGATGCGAGAGCTCGACCCGGGCAAGCTGCGGCAGGTCCTCGTGAACCTCATCGGCAACGCCCTCAAGTTCACGTCGGAAGGTGAGGTCTGCGTCACGCTGGTGCGGGCGGGCGATGGAAGCCCGGCGTGGATCGACGTGGCGGATACCGGCATCGGCATCGCGCCCGAGCAGCTCGACCGGATCTTCTCCCCATTCGAACAGGCGGAAGCCAGCACGGCGCGCCGCTTCGGCGGCACCGGACTGGGGCTCGCCATCGTGCGCAAGCTGGTCCGGATGATGGGTGGCGATGTGATCGTGACCAGCACGATCGGCGTCGGGTCGGTGTTCCGCGTCCATTTCGGCGCGTCCGACCTGGTCCCTCCGTCGCTTGTGGAGCGCCGCGCCGCGTAGCGCCGGCTGTCGATGCGCGGGCATCGACGCAGATTGGCGGGTATGTCTTCCGAGCCACGTACTCCGTGGCGCACGCCGACCCGTGGCACGATGCTCTGGCGCGCGCTGCGCCTGTCGTGCCCCAATTGCGGCGCGCGCCCGATCTTTGCCCGCTTCGGCGTGCTTGCCTCCCGATGTGGGCGCTGCGGTCTCCGTCCGGAGCGCGGAGAAGGCGACTACTTCATTGGCGCCTACCTCATCAACCTGATCGCCGTCGAACTGCTCCTGGCGCTCTGCGTGCTGGTGGTGGTCGTGAGCACCTGGCCTTCGCCGCCATGGACCGTGCTCATGTGGGTCTCGGCCGTACTGATGCTCGGCGGTGCCGTGGCATGCTACCCGTTCGCCAAGACCCTCTTTCTTGCCGTGGACCTCATCATTCGTCCCCTGTCGCCCGAGGAGATGGCGTGGCATTGGGATGACGGTGCGCCGGGTGAGCGCGTACTTCCCGATCGATAGCACGCCGTGGCTCGCGGTGCGTGGCGCGCGGTCACCGCGCTTGAATGGCGCCTCCAGGCACGGGAGCCACTCACGTGGCTCTATGCGCTCGTCTTTCTCGCGCTGAGCACGGGCTTCGTCGCGAGCGATACCGTCGCGCTGGTCCCGCGCGCGCTGCGCGGTGACGCGCCGGCGACGGCGCCGTTCGTGCTCGCGCTGGCGTTGAGCGGTCTCGGCGCGTTCGGGCAGGTGATCACCACCATGATCACCATCACCGCGATGCTGCGCGACACGGCGACGCGCGCGGCACCGCTCGTGCTCTCGACGGCCGTGTCAACGCGCAGTCTGCTCGGGGGGCGGTGGGCTGCCGCACTGCTGACGACGCTCGTCGTGTCGCTCGGCATGCCGTGTGGTGTGCTGCTCGGCGTGGCGCTGCGTGGCGGCGCCGTGATCGCGCTCTTTCCCGTTGTGCTTGCGTTGTGGGTGGTGCTGGTGGTGCCCACCGTGCTGCTGACGGCGAGCGTACAGGCGTGGGTGGCTGCACGCACCGCGAGTCTGTACGCCACGCTCGGGGCAACGCTGCTGTTGCTCGTGCTCTGGCAACTCACCACGTCATCGGCGCTGCTCGATCGCCTGGGCCCGTGGTGGGCCGCCGTCGATCCGTTCGGCAGCGCGCCGCTCCTCCTGCGCGCCCGGCAGGTTTGCGATCTCGCGGACGCAACACCGTGGTTCGCGCTGCTCCTGTGGAATCGTGCCGGGATCGCCGCACTTGGCGTGCTCGTTGCCGCACTCGTGGGTACCCTCTCGCGTCCACCGCACGTGCTCGCGCACGGCCGGTCGCGCGCAGATGATGCGCCCGCCGACGAGACGACGGTGCTGGCCGCGCCACCCGCACGGACGCGTTCGCGAAACGGGCGAGCCGCCGGTGCGATGCGCGCGTCGTGCGCGCTCACCGTTGCCCTCTACGGACGCGAGCGTGCCTTGCGCGTCATTGCCGTGCTGGCAGCGCTCAATGTGGGGATCAACGTGTGGGCCGCGGTCAGCGGGGCGCCGCACGCCTACACCGTGCGCGACGCGCTGGCGCTCGCAGATACGCACGGCCGACTCTTTCTTGTGTTGCTCGCCACGATCTACGCGGGGGAACTGCGCTGGCGCGATCGCGACGGGCGCACCGACGCGCTGGTCGAGACCATGCCGGCAACCACCACGTCGTTGCTGGCCGGGCAGGTCATCGCGCTGGCATGGCTGGAACTGTGCATTGCGATACTCGTGACCGCCGCCGCATACGGTGCGGCCCTGCTCTCGGGCGTCGCCCCGGCGTGGCGCGACGTTCTCGACGTATCCGTGTGGGCGGTGGCGGTCTGCTTCGCCCCATTCTTCGTGCTCACCTGCCTCTCGCTGGCCGTGCACGCGCTGATCGGGCACAAGGTGGCCGCGCATCTGCTGCTGATCGTGGCGTGGGTGGTCGCGGTGTCGGTCGACGGCGGTGACGGTGAAGGATGGCCGCGCATCGCGTCGGTGTCGCCCGCCGCGTGGGCGCCCAGCACGGGAGCGACGATGCGGTTGTGGTGGAGCGTTGCCCAGGCAGCGCTCCTCGCGCTGTGCACGCTCGCCGTGGCACGCTGGTGGTGGCCGCGCGGCGTCTACCGCGCCCGCGTGGGGCGCTGATGCACGACGCGCCGCCGACTCGTGCAGTCGGCGGCGCGTCGGGTGGGAACGCGATCAGCGCGTCAGCGCTCGACGACGATAAGATAGCGTGACGGCGCCCAGAACTTGACCGGATCGGTGATCTTCATCGACGCGCCCTTGACCACCGCGCCCTTCCGCTGGGCGACCTCGAGCAGCGCCGGGTCGTGCGCCGAGACGACCTGATATTCCTTGTCCGGCTTGGGCAGCGAGATCGTGGTGACATCACGCCGATCGATCGCCGTGAACAGCCCATCGTCGAGCGAGCGGCCGGGCGTGAGCGTCTTGCCGCGCTTGACGACGAGCAGGAGTCCGCGCGAGCCACCTTTCTCTTCCACCAGCCCCTGCTGGATCAGCTCCTTCTTGGTGCCGATCACGTAGTACGCCTTGTTCTCGCGCACCGTCATCTGCGAGACCGTGTCGCCCAGGGCGGCCTTCTCGGTCGCCAAGCGCTGATTCTCGGCGCGCAGCACCTGCAGCTCCTGCGTGAGCGCCGCCAGCTCCTTCTCGCGATTCTCGAGGCGCGTCTGCAGGTCGGCCAAGGTCTGCGCGAGCGCGCCCGAGTCGGCGCGCATGCGCGTCAGCGTCGCGCGCGTGGCCCGCAGTTCGCTCGAGCGGGCGTCGAGTCGGCGACGGATCTGCTGGAGCTTGTCGACGATCTCGCCGCGACGCGCGGCGGCCGCGGTCGCTTCGCCGGTCTCACCGGGTGTTGCCGGCGCGACGTTCGATGTCAGCCCGCGCACCTGCTTGAGCTCCCCGTCGATCTGGTCGAGGAACTTGTTCGTCTCCATCACCTCGGAGAGCGCCTTGTCCTTCTCGGCGCCCGCGGTCGACATGAGCGCCACGAGGCTGTCCCGGGCGCGCGAGGCCGAGGTGAGCTGTGAGTTCAGGGAGTCCACCGTGGCCTTGGACGACGCTGCGTCGCAGGCCGCCAGGGTCGCGAGCGCGGCCACGAGAGTGAGGCGAACAGGGTAGCGAACCATGGGACCCGGGTGTATGTGAGAAGGAGCAGCGGTCCAAGACCGCCCGTCGCGCGAGAAGCTACCCCGCGCGCGAGGGAGGGGGAAAGTGTGGTAGATCACACTTGCCGCGTGTTTGTCGCCCGGGAGGTGCTCGTCATGCGCTCGACCATCGCCCTCGTTCTCCTTGGTATCGCGACTGCCGGATGCTATCGCCCCGTGCCCGTCGCGCGGCTCGATGGGCTCGCGCCCGGTGGCGACACCGCCGCGCGCGAACAGCTCGTTGTCGAAGTGCCCATGGCGCTTCCCGAGGCGGTGACGCTGCTGCGTCGCGCGCTCTTCGAGTCGGGGCTCATGGTGTCCCGGCACGATGCGCGGGGGCACTGGCTGGTCGCCGAGGCCGGCGCGGTGGACGATCCCATCCAGCGCGCGATGCGGGAGATCTTCCTCGTCGCGTCATACGACACGGGCGCAGAGGAGAGCACCGTGATCTCGATCGGTGCGCTCGAGCGCACGCTGCATCGACTCGGGACCGCGCGCGGCACCGGCACGCCGCAGGTGATGACGAATGTCCGTCGGCTCAGCGAGACGACCGGTCGCGAAAACGGGGCGTGGGAGCGGGTGCGGACCATTGCCTCGTGGCTCGTCGACCATGGCGGACGCGCCGTGGATGACGGCGTCGCCCCGCGGCGACCGTGAGCGCTACGCGACGAGTGAGGCGAACGTCGGCGCACCGACCAGCGCACGCCCCACATAGCTCGACGGGAGCGGCAAGCCGAGCGCACTGAGTGCGGTGGCCGGCACGTCGAGCAGCGACGTACCGACAGGCAAGGGACCGGGTGGCACACCCGCACCGGCGACCGCGATCGGAATGGTGCGATCGATCGGATGGTCGCTGTCGTGGCCGAAGGGCTGCGCGCCGCCGCCGCCGTGGTCGGCAAGCGCGATCAGACAGGTGCGGTCGTCGTCGTGCACACCGGCGCGTTCGATCAACTCGCCGAGCGCCGCATCGAGACGGAGCGCAGCGGCGCGGTACTCGAGCGACATCCACCCGTGCGCATGGCCGGCGATGTCCGCGTCGGGCCAGTGCAGTACGATCAGCCCCTCGTGCTGTTCGGCGATCGTCTGGGCCGCGCCGGCAAGGATCTCCTGCGCGCATCGACCACCAAAGACGGCGCGCGTGAAGCCGAGCTGACGCGCGAGCCCGTGCGCCACCGACTTGAGCATCCACGGCACCTGACGCACGAAGCCGGAGGCGGGAAGCCCCGCCGCTCGCACCTGGGCCGGCAGCGGGTGCACGGGCCCATTGGGGCGAGGCACCGAGAAGCGATCACTCTGCAAACCGTGCGTCTGTGGTGGCACGCCCGTCAGCAACGACCCCATTGCCGCGGCCGTGACACTCGGGCCGATCGTGCGGGCGCTGGTGGTCCACGCGCCGCGCGCCATCAATGCGCGCAACTGCAGCAGTGGGATCTCCGCGATGGCGTCCGCGCGGAGGCCGTCGAGGACGGCGATGATGACGCGTCGGGCAGGCGCCTCGACGGAAGGTCGCGCTCGCGGATGCCGCTGGGCCGTGGTCACGACCGGGACGATTCGCCCGTGCTGTTCCCGGCGCGTGACGAGTCGTCGATCGTCGTGTCACGGCTCGGTCGGGCTCGGGTCACGTCGAACGGAGACCGCGCCGCGGGCGAACCCGCTAGACTTGTACTGCTATGCCGACCCCCGTTCGGCCGGTGCGACCGTCTCTTCGTGCCTTGCCACATCTCTTTTGCCCCGCATGGCGGTACGCCCTGCGTATCGCATGCCTCGCCTGCGCGGGCGTGACCCTGTGGGCATCACACGCGCTGGCCCAGTCGAGCGACGCCGCGCGAAAGGCCGGCCCGGATGTCGCCACCGTCGACACCGTGCCGGTCACGCCAATGACCGAGCGCGCGGTGCATCGTGGCGCCGATCGGCGGCTCGATGTTGCGCCGCCGCGCGTCGAGGCGGACATCGCGGTCGATGGACGCCTAGACGAGGCCGTCTGGCAGCGCGCCGCGCTGCTGACCGCGTTCTCGCAGTACAACCCGGTCGACGGGCGCCCCGCACGCGACTCGAGCGAAGTGCTCGTGTGGTATTCGCCGACGGCGATCCACTTCGGCATTCGCGCGTTCTCGACGAGCGGCGTACAGGCGACGCTCGCCGATCGCGACCGCATCGGCAACAGCGAGCAGGGTGCGCAGCCGGGCGTCTCCCGCGCGGGGCTCGGTGCGGTGGATCTCACGCAGGACTACATCTGGCAGTCGAAGGGGCGCCTGACGGACTACGGCTACGAAGTGGAGCTCCGCATCCCCTTCAAGAGCATCCGCTTCCAGTCGGCAGACACGCAGACGTGGGGGCTGCAGATCATCCGCCAGACGCAACGGACCGGCTATCAGGATACGTGGGCGCCGGCCTCGCGCGGCAATGCGTCGTTCCTCGTGCAGGAAGGGCGGCTCAACGGGATGACCGGCTTGCAGCGCGGGCTCGTGATGGACGTGACGCCCGTGGTCACGTCGTTCGTCAACGGGGCGCCTACTGCGTCCGCCGCCGATGCGTGGCGCTACACCAACCGGCAGCAGTTCGGCGGCGACGTCCGCTGGGGCGTGACGTCGAACTTCACGCTCAACGGCACCGCCAATCCCGATTTCTCGCAGGTCGAGGCCGACGTCGGCCAGATCCCCGGCGACGTCCGCTTCGCGCTGTTCTTCCCGGAGCTGCGCCCGTTCTTCGTGGAAGGGAGCGAACAGTTCGACGCCCCCAATCGGCTGGTCTACACGCGCCAGATCGTGCGGCCGGTCAGTGCGGTCAAGCTCACGGGCAAGATTCCGCGTACGGACGTCGGCGTGCTCGCGGCGATCGATCAGGCGGCGCCGGGTGTGGTCGATGCACCCAATCCGCTCTTCGCGATCGCCCGCGTGCGTCGTGACCTCGGCGACAACAGCACCGCCGGCGCGCTCTTCACGGACCGCGAGGCCGGGCAGACCTCCAACCGTGTGCTCAACGCCGATGCGCGACTGCTCTTCGGGCGCGTCTACACGCTCGACCTGCAGGCGGCGGGCAGTCAGGATGTCACCACGTCCGGCACGCGCCGCGGGACGTTGCTCGACCTCGCGCACGGGCGCACGGGGCGACAGTACGGCTATCGCTACTCGCTCCAGTCCATCTCGCCCGATTTCATCACGCGCAGCGGCTTCGTGCCGCGCAACGACTTCGTGCGCGCGCAGATCTTCAATCGCGGGTCGTTCTTCGGCAAGCGCGGCGCGCGCATCGAACAGTACACGCTCTTCTTCCAGTCCTCGGCGCTCTGGACGTCCAACGACTTCTCCGACCGCGCGCCACCGCTCGAGACGCGCATCGGCATCAGCAACTCGGTGACGCTCAAGGGCGGGTGGCAGGCGAGCGTGACGCCCGAGTGGCAGACGTTCGCCTTCGATCCCCGGCGCTATACGTCGTACTTCGTGCTCCAGCCGAGCGGCGCACGAGTCGACACGACGGCGTTTGCCGTGAACGCGCGACAGTCGATGCTCGGCGCGCAGTTCCGCCTCACCGCCCCGCAGCGGCAGCGCTGGGGATGGTCGGTGCAGCTCTCGCTGGGAGAAGACCCCGAGTTCTTCGAGACGGCGACGGTTCGGCGTATCGACCTCGATGCCAGCGCCGACTGGCGCCCGACGCCGCAGATCCGGATCAATGCGCTGCTGCGGCGCCAGCAGTTCGATCGCGAGCGGGATGGGACGCGCTTCAGCACGCGCACGATTCCGCGCCTGCGCGTGGAATATCAGGCCACCCGTCAGCTCTTCTTCCGCTTCGTCGGACAGTACGAGTCGAGCGTGCGCGATGCGTTGCGCGATCCGCGGTCGGATCAGCCCGTCGTGCTGCGGTCTTCGACCGGCACGTTCTCCCGTGCGACCGCCGTGAATACCAACGGGATGCGCGCCGACTGGCTGCTGTCCTTCCTGCCCAACCCGGGCACGGTCTTCTTTGCCGGCTACGGCGCAAGTCTCACCGATGGTGATCCGTTTGCGTTTCGCAATGTGGAGCGCACGAACGACGGCTTCTTCGTGAAGTTCAGCTATCTCTATCGCGTGGGGCAGGCGACGCGCTGAGACGCGGGGCCGCCATGGCGCGCACGACCCACCGGGCTACACGAACGCCACGCGCGCGATCGCCAGTTGCGCGGGCCCGGCGGGCTTCACGGCGACGATGCCGAGTCGCTGCAGCACCCGCACGTCGAGCGGCGTGCGCATGCCTTCGCCGGCGAATGTCGTGAACGGAACCTCGATGTCGACCCACTGCTTCTCCGCACGTCCGGGGAGCTCGGCAATGTAGTGCATCCAGGGTGCCGTGCACGCCGGCGTGCGCAGGTGCAGCGCCCATGTGCCACTCCCGCGCGCGACCGTCAGCCGAATGGCGCGCCATGCCGATGCGTCGAATGTCGTATCGTCTGCGCCGAGCGGCAGCGCGACCTGGAGAAAGCCGCCATTGCCCTCGGTCCGTACGAGCCCCTCGACCACCAGGCAGTGCGTGCCCGCGATGCGCGAGCGCTTCGCCTGCGCCTCGGAACGGCCGCCCATCACCCGGTCGGTGAAGAGCGTCCACGTGGTGCCGAGCGTCGAGCGGTCCGCGCGGAAGTCGTCGATCAGGAACGGTGCAGTCGTCATGGCGCGTACGCGGGAATCAGATCCATCCTCGAACAGTATAGAGCGCGCTCGCCACCCACTCGTACAACACGAAACGGAACGTCGAGAGTCGCGACCCCGGCGTGATCGGCGGGCGCTCGAGATCGCGCCAGTCGCTCGGCCGGCACTGCACGGTGAGCCCTGCGCGCTCCGCGGCGGCACAGGCGCGCCAGCTGTGCATCGGCGAGGTGACCAGGCGAATGCGCGTCCACTTCCGCGCGCGGGCCAACGCCGCCATGCCCACGACTTCATCACGCGTGCTGTGCGCATCCGCGATCCACATCATGCGATCGGCGACGCCGAAGAGGGTGCCGAACATGCGCTGGTCGGCGCGCGAATCCGTCCAGCGCTTGCCATCGACCATGATCACCAGCTCGCTGACGACGAGCCACGGGATCTGCTCGTCGCGCACCATGCGCGCACCGGTGAGCAGCCGTTCCACCGACTGGCCGCGCAGCAAACCGTTGCCACCAAAGTCTCCCGAAAGCACGAGCACCGCATCGACCGGTCCGGTGTTGCCGTCGTTGCGCACGAGCGGATCGGCGATCCACTCGCCCACGGGCGTATACGACACGAGCAGCATGACGGCGAGGCCGGCGGCCAGCGCCCAGCGCACCACGCGCGTCCAGAAGAGCGCGCCGAGCCCGGCGCCCGTGGCCATCGACAGCGCGAGAAACGCCGGCAGCGAGACCGGAGAGATCGCGGCGACGCCGCAGATCGCCGCCAATGCGCCGCCGGCGCCACCCAGCACGAGCCCGGAGAACGCTTCGCGCAGTCGCGAGCGCTCTCCGGGCGCATTGGCGCGCCCGAGGGCGCGCGAACGGGAGTCCGTGGTGCTCAGCGCGCCCCGTCCATCTGTTGCATGGTGGTCGTGGTGGTCATCGGCGTTCCCGCCGGACCCTGCCACTTCTCGAACCAGCTCCGCAGGTAGAGCTGCGTGCGCAGCCAGTTCGACGGAGTGCTCGACGTGCCATGCCACTCATTGTTGAAGCGCAGCATCGCCGTCGGCACCTTCCGCATCTTGAGCGCCTGGTAGTACTCCTCCGTCTGCGGGATCGGCGTGCGGAGGTCGAGCACGCCGGTCATCAGCATCGTCGGCGTCTTCACGTTGCCGACATACATGAGCGGCGAGCGGCGCAGATGTTCGCTCGGATCTTCCCACGGATACTTGGCGAAGTTGTGGTACCACGACGGGCCATCGGTGGTGCCCACGAAGCTCAGCCAGTTCGTCACCGGGCAGTTGGCACTCGCCGCCGCGAAGCGATCGGTGTGTCCCACGATCCACGAGGTGAGCACGCCGCCGCCCGAGCAGCCGAAGACGTACAGCCGCTTGGTGTCGATGTAGCCACGATTGATGACGGTGTCCACGCCCGCCATCAGGTCGTCGAAGTCCTTGCCCGGATACGCATTCTTGATCGCGTTGCCGAACGCGGAGCCGTAGCCCGTCGAGCCGCGCGGACCGCCGTGGATCTCGAGCATGAGCGGATACTTCTTCGACGGATCGAAGCCGGCCGGCTTGACGATCCACCCCTGGATCTTCATGCCGCCTTCCGACGGATACCACACCTCTTCAGTGGTCGCGAGCTGCTTGCCGGTGAGCACATCGCCGTTGACGTTCGTCAACCGGGCGATCGAGGCAGGCGTGCGCACGTTGAACGTCACGATGTCGTTGGGCAGCAGCGGGTCCGACGCCGTACCCACCGCGAGGCCGGAGGCATGGATGTCGGCGACGCTCAGCACGTGCGCCCCCTTGGTCACCGGACGCACCTGACCGGTCAGCGACACGAACATCAGGTTGCGTGCGCCTTCGTTCTCCGCGTTGAAGTAGATGCCACTCCCGTCGGTCGCCCACATGATTCCCTGCGGCGAGCGGTCGAGGGCCGTGGTGAGCGCGCGCGGGTTCGAGCCGTCCGCGTTCATCACGTGCAGGATCGCGTCCTTCCACGTGGCATCCGTCGAGTCGTAGCCGGTGTACGCGATGAGCTGCCCGTTGGGCGAGGGCACCGGGTTGTTGTCCGGTCCCTTGCGCGTGGTGAGCGCCCGCGGCTCGCCGCCGCTGACGGCAACGGTGTACACCTCGCTCTCGCGCCACGCGTACTCGGCGTCTGCGCGACGCAGCGACGAGAACACGAGCGACTTGCCGTCGGGCATCCACCGGGCGGCGCCCGTCTCGAACGCGCCGCTCGTGAGCTGGCGCGGCGTGCCACCGTCGGCCGGCACCACGAAGAGCTGCCGGAAGCCGTCATCAGTGAAGCCCTGTCGATCGGCGCGATAGTCGACCTTGGTCACCACACGCGGCGACTCGGTCCACTTCGCGCCCTTGGGGGCCGCAGGCATGGGGATGTTCCACGTCTCGCGCTGGGGCACGAGCATGCGGAACGCGATCGACTTGCCGTCGGGCGCCCACTCGATGTCGCTGGGTCCGTCGGGGAGCCGCGTGATCTGCGTCGTCGCGCCCTCGGCGTCCATGTAGCGCACCCAGATCTGCGCGCCGCTCGGCTCGCCCGGCGCGATGAAGGCGATGCGCGTGCCGTCCGGTGACCAGCGCGCGTTGCCCCCCTTCGTGAGGAAGCGCGGACGTGACCCGTCGGCGTTCATGATCCAGAGCGACGATTCCCACTTGTCGTTCTGCTTGTCGATCCACCGGCGCGTGTAGATGATCTGCCGGCCGTCGGGCGAGAGCTCGGGCGACTGGACGTCTTCCCAGTCGAGGTAGTCGGCGTAGGTGAGACGGTTCGCGGCGGGCGTCGCGCGACTGCCCTGCGCTTGCACGACGGACGGCAGGATGGCGAGCAGGGCGACGCACACGAAGGGTGCGCGGAAACGGGCGGGCATGGGGACCTCCTGGGTGGGATCCGGGCGGGAGCGCGCGGCATCGCGCGTGCCTGCGATTACGATAGTGCGGGGTACCGCGTTGCGCGCTGCGTCGCCGACCCGGGAAAACGAAACGGCCCGCCGATTGGGCGGGCCGAACGATTGCTGCGTGCGCCGAGCAAATGGGTCAGGGCGTCGAATCCCGCTCGGCGAGGAGTGAGTCGACCACCTTGGGCATCAACCGGCGGACACCCGACCACCGCTTGATGAGCGAGGAGCCGCGATTGTCCAGGCGACTCTCGATGACGCGCTTGCGTGTGGTGCTGGCGTGCACGAAGCGCCCATCACCCACATAGATCCCCACGTGCGACGTACGCTTGGCGCTGCCGAAGGTGAGGATGTCACCCGGTTGGAGCGCGGCGATGTCCTTGGCCACCGGTTCGCCGACCCTGGCCTGCGTGTCGGCCGTCCGCGGGAGATCGAGGTGCAGCGCGCTCATGACGAACTTGACCAGTCCGCTGCAATCGATGCCGCGCCCCGGCGTATTGCCGCCCAGCACGTACCGCGTGCCGATGGCGCTGCGGGCACGGGAGATGACGGAGTCGCGGAGCCCCTGCGCGGACGCGGAGAATGCCGCAAAGGGCTTCTTGGGTTCCGGTCGCGTCGCCTCGTCCACCTGCGCTCGGACGGGCTGCGCGAGCAGCGCCGAGAGGGCGAGTGTGGGGAGGAGGAGTCGGCGCGTCATGCGTAGGGAAACGATCGAGCGCTGGGCGAGGGAACGGGGACGCGTGACCCCAAGGCGTCACCGTGTGACGGTTGGGGGGCGTGCGGGCGGGAAGGTAGGGTGGTTGCACCAGTAGGGCAACCGCACTCGCCGTGCCCTGAGCGCCCGCCGTTCCCTGAGCGGAGTGAAGGGGCGAGGGCACCGGCCGTTCCCTGAGCGCCCGCCGCTCCCTGAGCGAAGCGAAGGGCCTCGCGACGGCGCGGAGCGCCGTTCGCGGCAGTTGCCGTTGCACCGCCACCGGTGCCCGGAACCCGCGCTTCGCGCGGGTCCGGCGGTGTTTCGACTGCGCGGTCGCTGCGCGACCGCTCCGCTCAACACACGGCCCGCCGTTCCCTGAGCGCCCGCCGTTCCCTGAGCGCCCGCCGTTCCCTGAGCGCAGCGAAGGGCCGCGCGAGGGCGCG
>JALOPS010000258.1 GCA_025453745.1 Gemmatimonadaceae bacterium | reverse complement strand
CGGCCACGAGATTCTCCACCACGACTTCCTGACCGATGATGCGGCGACCGATCTCGGTGGTGAGTTCACGGCGCGCCGCAGCCAGCTCTTCGAGCAGCGCGAGATCGTTGGAGTCGTCGGCGGCCGTCGTCGCCGCGCGGGAGGAAGCAGTCACGAGTGAGGGCAGGGCACGGGACGGAGCAGACCAGCCGACCACGAGGGCCGATACGAAACTGGGTGCCGGTCAGGGCACCCAGAAGTCTACGCGTTGCTCGACCGGATGGTTCGCGGCGTGCAGCATCGCGACCACGGTGTATCGCCCTGACCCGGCCGGCGGATCCCACTGTTCGCGCCAATGCGCGGTGTCGCTCGCCTCGAGCAGGCGATTCTGCATCGCCTGCGTGAAGAGTCGCCCCCGACTCCATCGCCACACTTCACGCCCCGACGCGTCGAGCACCGCGAAGTCGTGCGTGCGCCCGTCGGTGAAGTCGAGCTCGACGCGCTTGTCCGTGTCATTCGCCACCGCGAGATCGAACTGCACCCCCTGCGTCACCTGCACGTCCACATGGGCGAGCAGTGCACCACTGGGCTTCGCACGTCGCGCCGCCGCCGGCGCCGAATGCGAGCGCGGGCTGCAGGCAAAGACGACGGCCGCGGTGGCCAGGGCGGGCAGAACGAATCGACGCACGACGGGGCGGGGGAGGCGGGCGGCGAACGGCGGAACGGCGGGGGAGAACGACGGACCGTCACACAGCGACGAGTCGCGCCATGCGTGGACGAGTCACATCACGATTCGATACGTGAGCGAGGTTATCGACAGGACCGCAGGGTGTCAAGAAGTCCGAATTGGGCTAAGTGAAACGGATTGGCCACTTTGCACTAGGCGAACTCATCCATGCTGACGCAAATCGGACACGTGGATTCGGCCTTCGTTCGTTTGCTTGCGAAAAATTTCACAAAGTCCTAGCTTGCCCGCCCGTGACGACCGCCGGGGGCTCCCCTGTCGGCGGCCCGCCGGCTCCCCGGCGCAGCGCCGATGACGGCGTCCCACTCGGCGTCCTTGCCGGGCTCGGGGCCCAGTTTGCGGTGGCCCTCGTCCTCTTCGGCTACCTCGGCAGTTGGCTCGACCGACGGTGGCAGTCCGCCCCGTGGTGCCTCATCGTCGGCGTGTTCTTCGGCGGTGGCGGCGTCTTCTTCACCAGCTACCGACGCGTGATGGCCCAGCGCTCTGCGCCCGACGTTCGCTCGTCGCACGATGCCTCATCGGAGTCCCGGTGATGGAGCGTGTCGAACGCGGCGTCCCCGTCAGTGCGCACCCGCGCGTGGTGCAGCCGCTCGCGCCGGCCCTCATCCGCTACGCGCTGGTCTGTCTCCCGCTCCTGGCGCTCACTGCCGTCGCACTCGGGTGGGTCTACCGTGACGAGGCCGCGCAGCACGCCGTGCGCACGAGCCTCTGGGTGGCGATGCCGCTCCAACTGCTGACCTTTGCCATCGCGCGCCTCGTCGCGCGCGAGCAGATCATCGCGGCGTGGGGCATTGGCATGGTGCTGCGCTTTGCCACGCTCGGCGCGTACGCGTTTGTCGGTATTGCTGCGCTCGGGCTCGTGCCGGGAGCGGCGCTCATCTCGCTCGCGGTCTTCCTCTTCGTCTCCACCCTGCTCGAGCCGCTCTTCCTCAAGAGCTGATCGCGCCGACTTCTTTCGTGATCCCCGTGACCACGCTGCCTGTTTCGTTTGCCCGCCTGCGCGCGGTGGCTGTTGCCGCCGCGCTCCTGATGCCCATCGCGCTGCGCGCGCAGCACAGTGAGCCCGCGCCGGCGGTGACGCCGAGTGCGGTGCCGCGCCCGGCGGGCGTGGGCGACTCGATGGGCGTCGCGGCGACGATGATCGCCGAGCCCACCGCAGCGCATGACACACAGGGGCACGGCGCGGCCGCCGATGGCAAGGTCGACATCATCACGCCGCACATCACCGACGGCAATCACCTCGAGATTCCCTACTGGAAGCCGCCGTTCTACAAGGAAATCACGCTGCCGCACTGGGCGCCGGTGAACTTCCCGCTCGTCGGCCCGGTGGACATCTCCCCGACCAAGCACGTGGTGTTCATGTGGCTGGCCGCCGGGCTCGTGATGGCCCTCTTGCTGTGGGCCGCCGCGGCGAGCAAGAAGGGGCATGCAACGGTCGGGCATCCCAAGGGCTTTGCCGCCGGCATCGAGGCGATGGCGCTCTATCTGCGGAGTGAAGTGATCCTCCCCAACGTCGGCCATCACGGCGAGAAGTTCGTGCCGTTCGCGCTGACGATGTTCTTCTTCATCCTCTTCATGAATCTGCTCGGCCTGATCCCCTACGGATCGACGGCGACGGGCAACATCTCGGTGACGGCGACGCTCGCGCTGATCGCGTTCGTGGTGGTCGAGGTCTCGGGGATGATCGCGCAGGGGCCGGGGTACCTGGCGACGCTCTTCTACTGGAACAAGGATCTGCCGATCGTCATGCGCGTGATCATGTTCTTCGTGATGTCGCCGGTCGAGATCATCGGCAAGTTCACCAAGCCGTTTGCGCTGGCGATCCGCCTCTTTGCCAACATGACCGCGGGGCACATCGTGCTGCTCGCGCTCATCGGGCTGATCTTCACGTTCAAGAGTCTCGTCTCCGGCGCGCCGTTCCTCATGGCGGTGGCCATCAGCATGCTCGAACTGTTCGTCGCGTTTCTGCAGGCCTTCATCTTCACGCTCTTGACGAGTGTGTTCATCGGCCAGGTGCGCGAGGCACACCACTAGTCGCGTGCGGCCGGCGTCACCGCCGGTTGCACCACCCCCGCAGTGCACGACCCGATCCGCGTGCCACCCACGCGTGATCGGTGGTAGCCGGCCCTCCTGGCCGGTGATGCGGTACCGGAGGCGACTCCGCGATATCGCAGCGAGGTCCCGGATGCTCGCGCATCCGCCCTGACCTGGCATGGGTGGCGAACCTCGCAGTCTTCGTGGAGTGCACGTCTCATGATGGAAGTGATTGGTCTTCTCCAGGCCGCGGCGCCGGCGGATCCGAAGGGTCTGATGGCGGTGGGCGCTGGGCTCGCGGCGGGTCTCGCCGTGATCGGTGCCGGCATCGGCATCGGCATGATCGGCGGTCGTGCGGTCGAAGGCATGGCGCGTCAGCCGGAAGCGGCGGGCCGCGTGCAGACGGCGGCGCTGATCCTTGCCGCGCTCATCGAAGGTGCGGCGCTCTTCGGCGTCGTCATCGGCTTCCAGATCCAGGGCAAGTTCTAAGCGGTTTCGGTCGGTGCGTCCGTCGCTCGCGGCGGGCGCACCACCCCCTCTCCCTCGTGCCTCTCATGCGTCTTCTTTCCGTTGCGGCGCGTCGCGCGCTGCTCGTTCTGCCGCTCGTCGTGGCGCCCGCGTTCGCCAGCGAGCCCGCCGAAGGTGGCCCCGTCAACCTGCTGGAGCCCAAGGGCGGGTTGATGTTCTGGACGTTGCTCGTCTTCATCGTCCTGCTCTTCGTGCTCTCGCGCTACGCGTTCAAGCCGCTCTTCGCCGCCGTCGAGGCGCGTGAGAAGGCGCTCGAAGACGCGATCGCCGGCGCGAATCGCGACCGCGAAGAGGCACAGCGTCTCCTCTCCGAGCAGAAGGCCGGGCTCGAGCACTCGCGTGTCGAAGCGCAGAAGATCATCGCCGACGCGCGCTCGACCGCCGAGAAGATGAAGGCCGATCTGCTCGAGCAGACGCGCCAGCAGCAGGTGGAAATGCTCGAGGGCGCACGTCGCGACATCGAGGGCGAGAAGTCGAAGGCGATCGCCGATCTGCGTCGCGAAGCGGTGGACCTCGCCATTGCCGGTGCCGGCAAGGTGATCCAGCAGAACCTCGACGCCGCAGGCAATCGCAAGATCGTCGAGACGTTCCTCGCGTCGATCGACGGCGCCGCACTCCGGAAGCGGTAGATGGCGACCGCAACCACGGGCGGCACGGTCGCTCGCAACTACGCCGAGGCGCTGCTGGCGCTGGCGCAGAAGGCGGGGGACGCGTCGGGGTGGGGCGCGCTGCTCGGACAGCTCGCGGGCGCGATCGACGTCGACACCACGCTGCAGCGCTATCTCGCGTCGCCCAAGATTCGCGGCGCCAACAAGGCCGCCATGCTCACGCGGGCGCTCACCGATCGTGTGCCGGCGCCGTTCGTCCGCTGGCTGCAGGCGCTGGTCAAGAACCGTCGGCAGGCGCTCATCCCGGCGATTGCCGCGGAGTATGAGCAGCTCCTCGACGCGGTCGAAGGGCGTGTGCATGCCCGCGTCACGGTGGCGCGCGAGACCGACGCGGCCGATGCGACGATGATCGCGCAGCAGCTCTCGAAGGCGATGGGCAAGACCGTCGTGCCCACGCTGACCGTGAACCCGGCGATCCTCGGCGGTGTGATCGTGCGCATCGGCGACACGGTGATGGATGGCTCCGTGCGCCGGAAGCTGGCCATGCTGCGCAGCCGCATGACGGCGTAGCGCCGAAGCGCGCACGGCATGACGGGGCGCCGCTGGCCAGACGGCCGGCGGCGCCCCGTGCCGTTGTGCGCGGATGCACACGATCGGCCCGCTCGGCCCTATCGGCGCGGCAGACCCCGTAGGCAGATTGCCGCCGGATGATCGATCGCTCGTCCTCTGCGTTTCGCCGTGTGTGGCGCGCGCTCCGTGCCTCGCGGGGCGCGCACGTGCGTCACACGGCGCCATGCGCGCTGCCGCGTTCATGAGCGGCCGCTTCACGCCCACCGTGGTCCCCAAGCCCTGGGGACACGAGATCATCTGGGCGCACACCGACCGGTACGTCGGCAAGATCATTCACGTCAAAGGCGGCCAAGCCCTCTCCGTGCAGTACCACGAGCGCAAGGACGAGACGGTGTATCTGCTCTCCGGCGAAATGCGCTACTGGGTGCGGCTGCCCGGCGAGACCGAGCTGCGCGACCAGCAGATGCGCACCGGTGATGCGTTCCGCATCACGCCGGGCACCATCCACTACATCGAAGCCGTCACCGACTGCGACATCCTCGAGGCGTCGACGCCGGAGCTCGATGACGTCGTGCGCATCAAGGATCGTTACGGTCGCGAAGGCACCAACGCGCCGTAGGCGCGACGTGACGTACTCACCCCCGGGAGACCGACCATGAAGGTGATCATTCCGCTGGCGGGGAAGGGGACACGGCTCCGGCCGCACACGCATGTGACGCCCAAACCGATGCTCAAGGTGGCCGGGCGGCCGATCATGTCGTACGTGATGGACGATGTCGAGCGCCTGGGCTCCGTCGAGGAAGTCATCTACATCACGGGGCATCTGAAGGAAAAGGTCGAGGCGTACGCGACCACGGCGCACCCCTTGCCCAGCCGGTTCGTCGAGCAGCGCGTGCAGGACGGGACCGCCGGCGCGGTGAACCTCGCGCGGCCGTTCATCGACCAGCCGGTGCTCATCATCTTCGTCGACACGATCTTCGACGCCGATCTCTCCGTGCTCAAGGACTCCGACGCCGACGGCATCATCTGGGTGAAGGAGGTGGAAGACTACCAGCGCTTTGGCGTGGTGGTCACCGATGCAGACGGGTACATGACGCGCATCGTCGAGAAGCCGTCGACGCCGATCAGCAAGCGCGCGAACATCGGGCTCTACTTCATCCGCAACTGGGAGCTGCTCGCGCGAGGCATCGACCACGTGCTCTCGCGGCCGGCGAACAAGGGGGAGTTCTACCTCACCGACGCCTTCCAGTACATGATCGATCACGGCGCCAAGATCCAGGTGATCGACGTGGAGGGGTGGTACGATGCGGGAGAGTTCGGCACGCTGCTCGAGACCAATCGCGTGATGCTCGAGAAGGGGCGTGCGCGGAAGCCGCTGGCGCTCGGACCGGGTGCCACGATCGTCGAGCCGGTCTACATCGAGGATGGCGTGACCATCACCGACAGCACGATCG
>JALOPS010000257.1 GCA_025453745.1 Gemmatimonadaceae bacterium | reverse complement strand
CTTCACCGCGAAGAGCGATCAGACGGGACGCCCGTCACTCGAGTGGGCGGCGGCGAGTGCCTTTGGCTCGGCGGACATTCCCGCTGGCACCACACTCGGCCTCTACTGGGAGAGCTATCTGCCCGCCACACCAAGCGCGCCGGCGCAAGTGAGCATCGAAGCCACGCGACTGAACAGCGGTGGCGTCTCACGCATCCTCGGCGGGCTCGGCTTCAATCGCACGATGCGTCCGGTGTCGGTGCGCTTTGCCGATCAGGGGCGGCCGGACGGTGCGCCGGGGCGCTCGCTCGCCCTCACGTGGCCCGAAGTACCGCCGGGGATGTATCGACTGACCGTCGCGATCAGTGCGGCCGGTACGACCGACTCCACTTCGACGATGGTGCGCATCGTCGAGCGGTAACGCGTCGCCGTCAGCGTGACGCGCCGGGCTGCACGGCCGCCATTGCGACCATCAACACGCCCAGGGCGAAGGCGAGCGACACGAACAACATCGTTCGACTGACACCGCCGACGCGTCGGATGAGGGCGAGCGACTCGGCGTCGGGCAACTGCTGCAGATCGACCGCCGCGAGCGCAGCGCGACCGCGCCGCCAGAGGAAGTAGTTCGCCGTCCCGCCGGCGGCGATCGCGCAGGAGATGACCACACCAAGCTGCAGCAGCAACTGTCCGCGATTCTCCGGCAGTGCCGCCGTCGCCGGTGTCAGCGGCACATCGGCCCGCTCACCCGCGAGCATGCGCAGCGCGACGCCGGGCGCGAACCAGAAGAGCAGGAAGCCGAGATACAGCTTCCGATAGAGAAACCAGAACGGGCCGAAGAGTGCGGCCGGCCAATTCCACGTCGGTACGAAGCTCGGCTCATCGAAGAATGGCTTGAGCTTCGTGCGATACGTCGACCAGCGCGGTCCGATGAACGCTTCGAATCGGGACGGCACCGTCGAGTCGCCGCCGTTGGCGCTGCTGGGCGCGTTCTCGCGCATGCGCCGCGCCCACGCCGGGAGCGGAGGCTCCGGCGTCGAGGGGCCATCGGGCCGAGTGGCGTCGTTGGGCAGCTCGTCGCGCATGCGTGAATTCTACACCACTCGGCGCGGCGCGGGCTCCTGTTGCGAGAGGCAATGCAGCGTCCCCAGTCCCCACACCAGGTCCACGGCGTGGATGCCGATCACGCGGCGATCGGGAAAGCACTCCGCGAGCGTGTTGAGCGCGACGCGGTCGTTCGCATCGTTGAACGTGGGAACCAGGACGCACCCGTTGGCGATGTAGAAGTTCGCGTAGCTGGCCGGGAGTCGTACGCCGTCCATGATGACGGGGCGCGGAAACGGGAGGGTGATCACCTTGAGCCGTCCCGCGTCGCCGCCGGCACGCGCGAGGCGGCGCAGGTTGTCCGCCGAGCGCGCGTGATTCTCGTCGGCCGGGTCGCTTTCGTGCGCGATGACGATCACGTCCTCGGCGACGAAGCGCGCGATATCGTCGATGTGGCCGTGCGTGTCGTCGCCCACGCACCCTTCGCCGAGCCAGATGGTCTCGTGGCAGCCGAGCCAGTGCGCGAAGGCGCGCTCGTAGTCGGCGCGCGTGTAGCCGGGATTGCGGACCTGCACATCGGAGAGAAGCCACTCCTCGGTGACGAGGATGCGCCCGGAACCGTTGACTTCGATGCCGCCCCCCTCGAGCACGAGAGGCTCACCGCTGTCGTGCCGCTGCGCAGCGATACGCTCGAGCCCGGTCCACCGGGCCACATGCTCGGGGATGCGGGCGTCGTCAGCGTAGTTGTCGTACTTGGCCCAGGCTGAGTCGCGGAGCCAGACACGGTCTGTGGGGGCGACGCGCAGCCGTACCTGATCCATGCGCGCCGCGTGCGCCTCGAGGTGCTCTCGTGCGGCCTCGAGTGTGTCCGCGTCGTGGCAGATCAGCTCCACCGGCTCGTGGTCCGCCAGTGCACGCACGATCTCGGCGTACACCCATGGAATCGCGTCGAACTTCCCGGGCCAGTCGGGTACATGGTGTGGCCACGCGAGCCATGTGGCGCGGTGGCGGGCCCATTCGGCGGGCATTCGCACGGGACCATCGGGACGCAGCGGCATGCGCACAATCTGGAGCAAGCGTCAACATGTGCTGTGGCAGTGCAACAGTTGCGTCACGAAAGCACGGAAATTGTGACGGTGGCGCCACAGCTCATTCATCACGCAAGCGAAGAGAGTGTCTCAAGACATTTTATTGCAATGACTTAGCTATCAAGAACGATCGCGCACTCGCAAGAACGGGAGGCGAAGCGCGGCACGGTGTCTGCTGTGATCTCCGTCACTTGCCAGCCCGTCGGGCTCGCGCCCCCTCCCCACTAGACTGACGATGAAGCGGTTCTTCCTTGGATTGACGGTTGCGTCCGCGCTGGCGCTCCCCGCCGTCTCGTCCGCCCAGGCGCCCAACCCGCCAGCGCCAGGCGGGGTGTCGTGCGCGGGCACGGCCAATGCGCACCTGATCTTCATGGGTGCGGTCAAGTGCCTCGGCTCGTACTCCGGCAACGATGTGCCGAACAACGAGGCCTGGATTCTCGCCACGCTCAATGGTGCGTGGGCGCCGGGCACCGGCTGGTCGACGATGGGCAAGAGCGACGATGCCGCGTTCGGACCCTTCCAGGGCAATCCCGGCGGGACCACCGGCACGCTCACCTTCGACGCGCCGATCACGGGCGATTTCGCGATCTCGCTCAAGGGGGGCAACTTCTTCAGCCTGTACCTCTTCAGCGGCACCAATCAGTCTGCCGTGAACTTCACGATGGCCGGTGTCGGCACGCAGCCGCCGGGTCTCTCGCACGCCACGCTGTATCGGCCCGCCACCGTGGTTCCCGAGCCGTCCACGTACGCGCTGCTCGCGACCGGGTTGGCCGGCATCATGTTCGCACGTCGTCGTCGGCGCGCGTAACCAACTGCCCCAGTACCACGCGCCCCGCCGAGTGAGCTCGGCGGGGCGCGTGTCATTCCGGACTCGCGTGATCGGCTACGTGCGCAACCACCGCTGCGTGATCGGTCCGTACGCATCGATCCGACGGTCGCGAAAGAAGGGCCAGTTGCGACGCGCTTCCTCAATCAGCGCCGGATCGCACGTCGCGATCAATGTGGTGTCGTCTGTACCGGCCTCCGCGAGCGGGCGCCCGTACGGATCGTAGATGAAGGACTGCCCGAAGAACTCGAGCCCGTCGGTGCCCGCCTCGGGTTCGAAGCCCACACGATTGGCCGCCGCGACAAAGCACCCATTGGCGATCGCATGCGCACGCTGCGCCGTGCGCCACATGGACACCTGCGTGTCACCAAACGTTGCCTTCTCACCGGGGTGCCACCCGATGGCGGTGGGATAGAACAGCAGATCGGCACCGAGCATCGCCGTGATGCGCGCGCCCTCGGGGTACCACTGGTCCCAGCAGATGAGCACGCCGATGTCGGCGTACCGCGTGCGCCAGACGCGGAAGCCGTTGATGCCAGGGTGCGCGTCATGGCGAAGATCCGGCCCCGTCTCGCCGGGGACGAAGTAGTACTTCTCCTCGAAGAGCGGGTCGTGCGGAATGTGCATCTTGCGATAGATGCCGAGCAGCGCGCCGTCGGCATCGATGATGGCGGCGCTGTTGCTGTACACGCCTGGGGCACGCTTCTCGTAGAACGGCACCACGAGCACGACCGCCAGCTCCTGCGCGAGTGCGCGCATTCCCGTGATCGTCGCGCCATCTACGGGCTCCGCGAGGTCGAAGCGCGCCGGGTCGAGCTTCTTGCAGAAGTAGGGCGCGTTGAAGAGTTCCTTGAGTCCGATGACCTGGGCGCCGCGTCCGGCCGCTGTGCGGATGCGCTCGCTGGTGACGGTCAGCGCGTCGGCCTGCGTGGGAGCGGCCGAGTCTTGCAGGAGGGCGAGCGAGAAGGGAGCGCGGGCCATGGATCAGGCAGGGGTGGCGGACGCGGCGCGAGGAACCGAAGTCGGAGAGCGCCCGGGAGTGCGCGGAAGATACGCGGTCACTGGCGCGGCTCGGTCAGAGGTCGGTGCTACGTCGCGCCGAGCTCGGCCATTGTGGAATGGCGTGGCACCAAATGCGATTCGGGCATGACAAAGAGTACGAGGGTTGCCATAATGGTGACACGTGTCACGGCACCACGCGCGATGTGGCGCTAAGGTTGTGAGCTCGCACACGCTCGACATCACTTGTGGGGGGAAAATGCACGCAGGACGCAAAATCTCGGGGCTGGCGGCCGCCATCATGCTGTCGGCGACCGCAGCGCAGGCGCAATTGATCGACTTCTTCACGACCAACGGCGGCTTCACCAACCAGAACTTGGTTGGCACGAATCCGTGGTCGTGGGCTGCCGGGAGCGGGTGGCGCGTGAATGGTGTAGCGACGGTCGCACGGACGCGCCTGCTGAGCCCCGTGCTGACCGCGACGGGTGGAGCGTTCGGGGTCGCGGCGCAGCATCGGTTCAACTTCGAACAGTCGATTTTCTCTCCGACCTGCTTCGATGGCGGAGCGATTTTCGCCAGTATCAATGGCGGTGCGTTTGCGCAGGTCACCACCGGCATTACTGGAGTCGGGTACACCAGCACGGTCAGCACCAACTTCAGCAACCCACTTGGTGGACTTTCGGCCTTCTGCGGGCAGAGCGCAGGGTGGGCCACACCGAGCTTCATCGGGACCACGATCTCGGGCTCGCTTGCTGCGGGCACCACGGTGCAGCTCGCGTTTGATGGCGGCTGGGACGACTCGTTCAACGAGACGAATCCCAACTGGAACCTTCGCTCCGTGGAGCTCCGTGGGTTCGGCCCCGCAGTGGTCATTCCTGAGCCAAGCACGTATGCCCTCCTCGCCACGGGCCTCGTGGCGCTCGCATTCGCGGCACGGCGTCGGCGTGTCTGAGCGACGCTGACCATGCGATACCACACGGGCCGGCCTTCACACGAAGGCCGGCCCGTGATCGTTGTGGCAGGTGTACCCGTCGCTCACATGCTCGCGTCCCCGCAGCGCGCCACAGGTCGCGGCTCATCACATCGCGTCTGCGCGAGGTGACACGCGGCGAATGCGATTGGTATGGTGAGTGACCATGACGCGCCTCCCGCCTTGCATCTCCCCTGACGCGCCACGACGCCGGTCGGTCGGGCGAGGGCCGTTGCTGTGCATCGCCGCGGCGGCGACCGCGCTACTCGCGGCGTGTGCCGGCACGCCGGGGGTCACGGAGAAGGGAGAGGTGCGCGTGAGCGCGGTGTCGGCCGCGGACTCGATCGCGTTGCCCATCGGGCGCACCGTGCGCGTCGATGGACTGGCCGCGCTCACGCTGCGCGATGTGCCGGCGGAGTCGCGCTGCCCGGTGGACGTCCAGTGTGTGCACGCCGGAGACGCGTCGATCGAGCTGGACGTCTGCCCCAGTGGCTGCGCTACGGCGGTGCGCGTACGCCTGGGGCTCGTGATGGAGCCCCGAAGCACGATCATCGACGGCGTTCGCATCGAGACCATGCGGCTCGTGCCGCTGCCGCGCGCCGGTGCGCTGATTCGACGGGAAGACTACATCGCGACGGTGCGGGTGACGCGCGCGTCGCGGTGACGCGCGGGCGCACCGTCGACGGTCGCGTTCATTGCTTCAGTCGGTCCACAGGATCCCCTCGCGCAGCACCCGCTCGGCAAACGCCGGGTCGACCGTCGCGAGATCGACCAGGTCCACGCGGCGCAGCACGGATGCGTCTTCCAACTCATCGCGCAGGTCGATCATGATCTCGGCGGGCACGCGATCGTCGCCGCGCAGGGCCACATCCACATCGGACGAACGCCGCGCCACGCCAGTCGCATGCGACCCGAACAACCACGCGCGAATGCCGTGGCCGGCCAGCCTCCGACGCACGATCTCGCGAATCACACGCAGGTCGTGCGCGGTACCGGCGTCGGCGGGAGAAGCGTGCATCCCATCAATCTCGGGCGGTCTTGCGCGACCCGCTACTGCGGTGGCACGTAGCCCAGCACGAGGTCCGCCACGTTGGTCCCCGTCGGACCGGTGCGCACGAGCTGCGCGGCGGCACCGAGCGCATGGTACGAGCGATGCGCCGCGAGATCCTGCTTGGCATGTCGGCCGAGTTGCGCGATACGGCGCACCGTCGCCGCGTCGACAATGGCGCCAGCCGCATCGGTGGGCCCATCGCGTCCATCGGTGCCTGCGGCAAGCACGGTGATCGCGCGTGTCGAGGCGCCCTGCTCGCGTGCCTCGTGCAACGCGATGGCGGCAGACAACGCGAACGCCTGCATGCGACCACCCGCCGCATCCGGTGCCGCGGCTTCCAGCGTCATCGTGGGCTCGCCACCGGCAATGACGATCGTGGGACGCGCGGCGCGCGGCAGCGCGAGTAAGCGCTCGGCAAACACGCGACCGTCCGCGCGCGCGTCACCCACGAGCGGGGCCGCGAGACGATGCACCACACACCCGAGCGCGCGCGCCTGTCGCTCGGCCGCATCCTGCGCGACGCGATTGCTCGCGATGATCGTGTGTGACGGCGGCGTGTCGGACGGGGTTATCTCCACGAACGGACCGCTCCCGATGCTCGCGAGGTCATCGTTCAACACATCCGAGACGACGGCCACGTCAATGCGTGCGGCGCCGGCACCACGACACGCGGCAGCGAGTCGCCCTTCGCCCCAGCGGAGCCACGTGCGTCGCTCCGCGTTCATGGCGACGATGTCGCGGCCCGAGGCGAGCAGCGTGCGAAAGCGCTCCCCCAGCGCATCACCCGTCACGCCCGCGCGCGGCGCCGCGCACAGCGCTGTGGTGCCACCCGACACGCATGCGATGACGTGCGCGCCCGGCGTCAGCCGCCGCACGAAGTCGTCGATGGCGTCGGCCGCAGCGAGCGAGCGCGCGGCGGGCACGGGGTGATCACCCACTACCACGCGCACTGCGGGGTGCGGCGGCGTATCGTGCGCGACGGTGACGATGAGTCCGTCGACCGGCGCGTGGCCCAGGTCGGCAAGGGCGGCCACCACGCCGCGCGCCTGCGCATGTGCTGCCTTGCCCAGGGCGAGCAGATGCACGGGACCGGTGAGCGTCAGCCCAGTGAGCCACTCCCAGGTGGCATCGAACGGCAACGCGCCCTGCACCGCGCCGTCAAAGAGGGCGCGAAGCAGGGCGCGCGGGTCACGGGCGTCACTCATGGGTGACGCGCGCAACCCCGTGCATCACTTGCCCGACATCGCCTTGGTCACCATCTGGCCGAGCTCCGTGTAGGCGTCTTCGGCCATCTGACGGAACGGGCGGGCAACGTAGGCGACCTTGCCATCCTTGCCGACCACGAAGAGTGACCGATCATCGTAGCGCCCGTTGAACGCGTTGTACTTGGTGCCGACGGCACCGCCGGTGTCCGCGCCGAAGTGATGCGGGAACCCCTTCTCCTGCGCCCACGAGACGAGCGTGGCGGCATCGTCAGTGCTGATGCCGATGAGCGTCACGTCCTTCCCGCCGTTGAAGAGCTGCGCGTACTTGTCGCGATAGCTCTCCATCTGCATGGTGCAGCCACTGGTGCGCGCCTTGGGGAAGAAGGCGAGTACGACGACCTGTCCGCGCGCCTTCGAGAGCGTGAAGGGCTTGGGCGTCGTGGCGTCCTTGGTCACCACGTCGATGGTGAAGTCGGGTGCCATCTCGCCGACGGCCGGTCCGGTGCCCTGGGCACCGGCGGAGGGGGCAGCAACGGTCAACGCGGCGGCCACCACGGCGCCGGCGAAAGCGGTCA
>JALOPS010000256.1 GCA_025453745.1 Gemmatimonadaceae bacterium | reverse complement strand
CAAGCTCACGCGCCCGCTCGAGGCGGCGGGCGTGACGATCCTCGGGACGTCGCCCGATGCGATCGACATCGCCGAGGATCGCCGGCGCTTCGAGGCCATCGCACGCGAGCTGGGCATCGCGCAGCCGCCCAATGGCACGGCGACGAGCGTCGAAGAGGCCGTCGCCATCGCCGAGACGATCGGCTATCCGGTGCTCGTGCGTCCGTCGTACGTGCTCGGCGGCCGGGCGATGGAGATCGTCTTCGACGAAGCGTCCCTGCGTGACTACTTCGAACGTGCCGTGCGCGTGAGCGAGGAGCGTCCGGTGCTCATCGACCGGTTCCTCGAAGACGCGTTCGAGGCCGACGTGGACGCGCTCTCCGACGGTACGCGCGTGGTGATCGGTGGGGTCATGGAGCACATCGAGAGCGCCGGCATCCACTCGGGCGACTCGGCGTGTACCCTGCCGCCGCTGCTCCTGCCGCCCGAGGCGGCGGCGCAGATGCGCGCGCACACCATCGCGTTCGCCAAGGCGCTTGGCGTGAAGGGGCTGATCAACGCGCAGTACGCCTGGAAGGACGGGCAGGTCTACGTGATCGAGGTGAATCCGCGCGCGAGCCGCACGATTCCTTTCGTCTCCAAGGCGATCGGTGTGCCACTCGCGTCGCTGGCGGCGCGGGTGATGCTGGGCGAGACGCTCGAGCAGGTCGGCTTCACCGAGGAGATCATCCCCCCGTTCTGGAGCGTGAAGGAGGCCGTGTTCCCCTTCATCAAGTTCCGCGAGTTCGATCCAGTGCTCGGTCCGGAGATGCGTTCGACGGGAGAAGTGATGGGCATCGACGCCGACTTCGGCGCGGCGTTTCTCAAGTCTCAGCTCGCCGCCGACAACGCACTGCCCATGGAGGGCGCGGTGTTCTTCACCGTCAACGACAGCGACAAGCCGGCGGCGGCGCGGCTGGCCGCGCGCGTCACGGCACTCGGCTTCAAGCTCTACGCCACCGCCGGCACGGCACGCTATCTCGGCGAGCGCGGACTCACGGTGACGCCCGTCTACAAGGTGGCCGACGGCGGACGCCCCAACGGCGTTGATCTCGTGGTCAACGGCGACGTGCAACTGCTCATCAACACGCCGCTCGGCAAACACGCCGAGGCCGACGGGACACGGTTGCGCATGGCGGCGATTGCGCGCCGGCTGCCGTACACCACCACACTCTCGGCGGCCAACGCGGCACTGTCGGCCATTGAGGCGCGACGCGGGCGCGATCCCGGCGTACGGTCGCTGCAGGAGTGGCATGCTGCGCTTGCCGAACGCGTGGCCGCGGGGGCCGCGTCATGAGCGGCATCGATCCCACGGCGACCGTCCACGAGTCCTCGTATGTGGACGAGGGAGCGGTCATTGGTGCGGGCACGCGTGTGTGGCATTTCTGTCACGTGCTCAGCGGCGCCGTGATCGGCGCGCGCTGTTCGCTCGGACAGAATGTCGTCGTCATGAGCGGGACGCGCGTGGGAGACAACGTGAAGATCCAGAACAACGTCTCGGTCTACGAGGGCGTGGAGCTCGGCGACGACGTCTTCTGCGGGCCGTCGATGGTGTTCACCAACGTGTACAACCCGCGCAGCGCGGTCTCTCGCAAGCACGAGTACCGGCGCACGGTGGTGGGGCCGGGGGCCACGTTTGGCGCGAACTGCACCGTCGTCTGCGGTATCACGGTCGGCGCGTATGCGTTCGTCGGTGCCGGCGCGGTGGTCACGCGTGACGTGCCCGCGTTTGCGCTCGTCACGGGGGTGCCGGCGCGGCGCATCGGGTGGATGTCGCGCGCGGGGCACCGCATGGTGAGCGATGGTGTCGAGGCGGATGGGAGCGAGCGCCTGCGCTGCCCCGAGTCGGGAGAGCGCTATCGGCGCCGTGGCGACGTGGTCACGATCGAGGCGGAGACGACATGAGCAACGTACGCTTTGCGTTGGTCGGCTGTGGCCGCATCAGTCGCAATCACTTCGAGTCACTCGTACGGCTCGAGGGCGCGGAGCTGTCGGCCGTGTGCGACATCGTGCCGGAGCGCGCGCAGGCGGCGGGCGACGAGTATGGCGTCCCGTGGTTCACGTCGTACGAGGAGATGTTGCGCGTCGCGGCGTGCGATGCGGTGATCATCGCCACGCCGTCGGGCTTGCACCCGCAGCACGGCGTGCTGGCGGCCAGGGCGGGAAAGCACGTCATCACCGAGAAGCCGATGGCAATCTCGCTCGCCGGCGCCGATGCGCTCGTGCAGGCGTGCGATGACGCCGGCGTGCGCCTGTTCGTGGTCAAGCAGAATCGGCTCAATCCGCCGATGCTGTTGCTCAAGCGGGCGCTCGACCAGGGGCGGTTCGGTCGCATCTACACGGCCAACTGCACGGTGCGGTGGACGCGTCCGCAGGAGTACTACGACCAGGCGCCGTGGCGCGGGACGTGGGAGTTCGACGGCGGCGCCTTCATGAATCAGGCGTCGCACTATGTCGATCTCATGCAGTGGCTCTTGGGCCCCGTCGAGAGCGTGATGGCCAAGACCGCCACGCTGGCGCGCCGCATCGAGAGCGAAGACACGGGCGCCGCGCTGATGCGCTTTCGCTCGGGCGCGATCGGGGTGATGGAGGTGACGATGTTGACGTACCCCAAGAACCTCGAGGGGTCGATCACCATTCTCGGCGAGCGCGGGACGGTGCGCGTTGGCGGCACGGCGGTCAACAAGGTGGAGCACTGGCAGTTCGCCGACTATTCGGACGATGACAAGCTCGTCGAGTCGGCCAGCACCAATCCGCCGAACGTGTACGGCTTCGGGCATGAGATCTACTACCGCAACGTGCTGGCGGTGCTCGCCGGCAAGGCGCAGCCCGATACGGACGGTCGCGCGGGGCGCAAGTCGCTCGAGCTGATCCTCGGGATCTACGAATCGGCGCGCACGGGGCGCGATGTCCCGCTGCCGCTGGTGAGCGTGGCGCGCTGAGTCAGCGCGTCAATGGTGCCACGACGGTCCCGGCGGGTCGCGCGGGCCGCGCGCGTCGGGCTGTCGTCAGCGGCGCCGTGAGGGGGGCGCGACGTCCAGCTCGGCGCTGCTGACGAGGAAGACATCGCGCAGCTCCTCGTCGCTCATGAACGGAAAGTGTGCGTACATATCCTCTGAGTTCTGCAGCAGGTTGCGCCACCGTGAGACATTCGCCTCGCCGATGATGTCCGCGATCGTTTCCCGGCTTCCATTGCGGAAGCGAACTTTGTCCGGGTTGCGCGAGGCCTCCGCCGAGGATGTGTGCCCCCAGACGGTCATGGTGGGGAGCAGTCGCGAGAGCGCTTGCGCGAAGCCACCGTCGCGTGCCGTCAGGCACGCATAGAGCACGACGGTGCCGTCCCGGCGGACCAGTCGGCGGATCTCGTCGGCGAACTGCGCGATCGGGCCGCCTGTCCGGATGCCGGCTGACGCCAGCCCATCGTCGGCGCCATGCCCCGAGTAGGCAAAGAACTCGTAATCGGTACCGGCGACGGCGCGCAGGTCTCGGAAGACGGCGGCGGACGTCATCGCTTCGCTGCCGTGCTCCCCGTCCTCGTCCGAGAGCGTGTCGACGAACGGAACGAGTACAGCACCGTACAGGTCGTCGAGCTTGCGGGCGACCTGCCGGAACATGCCGCGCGCGTCGCCACGCATGCTCACCGCGCCGCCTTCCACGCGGGTCAGCCGGTGCTCGATGCGGCCGCGCTCGACCCAGGTCTCGCCCACTTGGACAAACGCCTCGTTGGGGCGGCTGCGACTGAGCGGGCGGGGCAGCCCGAGCCGCTGTTCGGTGCCGTCGGCCAGCCGTACCGACCGGATACGGCTGAAGCTGCGCCCGGGCTCGCCCGGGCGCGGCACGTTTTCCCGCCCCGGCGGGCCGAAGAGCACCCCCTGCTCACGCCCGTCCACCATCCAGACCCAGGTCAGGACGGCGGAGTCATTCTGCTGGTACAGGACGACACCACGAGGCATCGTGAGCCGGGGGGGAGGAGGGCGACGAAGGGGGAAGTGGGGCGGAACGCCAATTTATGGATGGCCTCCCGTGTTGACCACGGCGGGGTCAACTAGCGATTCTCCAAGGCTTTATGACGCGCGCGACCGATTCAGGGCGCGCCGGATTCCGCGAGCCTCCATGTCCGTCCCTCTGCTCGACCTCAAGGCGCAGCACGCCACCCTCCGCGAGGAGCTGCTGGCGGCTGCCACGTCCGTCATCGACGACCAGGCGTTCATCCTGGGCAAGCAGGTCGGCATGCTGGAATGTGAGGTCGCCGGCCTCAGCCACACGAAGTTCGCGATTGGCTGCGCCAACGGTACCGATGCGATTCTGCTGGCGCTCAGAGCGCTCGGCATCGGCAAGGGCGATGAAGTGGTGACGACACCGTTCACCTTCTTCGCGACGGCCGGCACGATCCACAACGCCGGCGCGACACCGGTGTTCGTCGATATCGAACCCCGCACCTTCAACATCGCGCCGGAGGCGGTGGCGGCGGCGATTCGGCCGGCCACCAAGGCGGTGATTCCCGTCGATCTCTTCGGGCAGATGGCGCCGATCGAACAGGTCGCCCTCGCCGCGAAGGGACTCCCCGTCATCGAAGACGCAGCACAGTCGATCGGCGCGCGCCGCGCCATCGACGGCGAATGGCGCATGGCGGGCGAAGCCGCCACGATCGGAACGTTCAGCTTCTTCCCCTCCAAGAACCTTGGCGGCTGGGGCGACGGCGGCATGATCGTCACGCAGGACGAGGCGCTGGCCAAGCGGCTCAACATGCTGCGCACGCACGGTGGCTCGAAGACTTACTATCACGAGATGGTGGGCTACAACAGCCGCCTCGATACGCTGCAGGCCGCCGCGCTGCTGGTGAAGTTGCCGCATCTGGCGGCGTGGAGTGCCGCGCGCCGCGCAAACGCCGCGTGGTACGACCGCGCGTTCGCGGATGTGCCGGAGATCGTCACGCCGGCGATCGATCCGGCCAACGAATCGATCTACAATCAGTACACCATCCGGGTGCCACGCCGCGACGACGTCATGGCCCACCTCAAGAGCCATGGCATCGGCTGCTCGGTGTACTATCCGCTGCCGCTGCATCTGCAGCCGTGCTTTTCGTACCTCGGCTACAAGGCGGGGCAGTGCCCCGAGGCCGAGCGGGCGAGCCAGGAAGTGCTGTCGCTGCCCGTGTACCCCGAGATGACCGAGGCCCAGCGCGACGAAGTGGCCACGACCGTCCGTGCGTTCTTCGGTCGCTGATTTCGCGATCGCCATCCACCATCAGACGCCCGCATCCGTGAAGGCACAGCTTCTCAAGCGCATCGACGATCGTTCCGCGGTCGTCGCCGTTGTCGGTCTGGGCTACGTTGGCCTGCCGCTGGCGATGGAGTTCTGTCGCGCCGGTTTCCGCGTGGTCGGCTACGACGTGAGCGCCCGCGTCGTCGACGCGCTCATGGCCGGCACGTCGCACATCCAGGACGTGCCCTCGGCGGAAGTGGCCAAGTTCGTGGCCAACGGGCAGTTCGCGGCCACGACCATCGAGGAGCGGCTCCGTGAGGCCGACGCGATCTCGATCGCCGTGCCCACACCGCTCTCGAAGACACGTGACCCCGACATGGCGTACGTGCTCGCGGCCGCCGACGCGGTGCAGCGGCAGGCACATCCCGGGATGGTGGTGATTCTCGAGAGCACGACCTACCCCGGGACGACGCGCGAACTCCTGCAGCCGCGGCTGGAGGCGGCCGGGCTCACCGTTGGCGACGATGTGTTCGTGGCCTTCAGCCCCGAGCGCGTCGATCCGGGCAATCCGGTCTACAACACGCACAACACGCCCAAGGTCGTCGGCGGCATCACCCCCGCGTGCGTGGATGTGGCGCGAGCACTCTACGCGACGTGTATCGAGCGCGTCGTGCCGGTCTCGAGCCCCGAGGCTGCCGAACTGGTCAAGCTCCTCGAGAACACCTTCCGC
>JALOPS010000255.1 GCA_025453745.1 Gemmatimonadaceae bacterium | reverse complement strand
CCGCCGTGTCGGCGAGTCGCGCCAGCTCTTCGAGATGCTCGTCGACCTGGTGTCGCGCGTGGGATCGCTTGAGCGGCGCGCCCACGAGGATGGCGCGCTCGATCGGCGGCGTCAGGGAGATCGGGTGCTTCTTGCTGATAGTGTGCCTCGCGCGCGGCGCGACTTATCGAACCGAGGAATTGGCGGTGTTGAACCGCCCCGTGCGGTCGTACGGACGGCTGAAGTTACCCAGTGGGGTCCCGACGGTGACATCCCCTCGGACCCGATAGAGCACCGACCCGGTGCGGAGGAGCTGGTCGCCGGCCTTGCCCAAGCCGCGATAGGTGAAGTCGACCGGGAGGCGTACAAGCGTCGTGTCCTTGCTGGCGACCGTGAAGCCCCCGTCGATCGCCCCCGCGCCGACGGTCGTGCTGTCGACGAGCAGGTTGTAGGTGAGCTTGAGCCCCTGCAGCGAGTAGCCGTTGGGATTGTAGACGGCGAGCACGACGTCGAGGTTGCCGCCCTGCATCCCCAGACCGTTGATGCGCACGTCGCGAAACTCGACGATGGGCTCGTCGAAGGCGCGACGAAACACGGAGGCGCACCCCGTGAGCAACACGGTGGCCGCGAGCGCGCACCAGACGAAGGCTCGGGAACGATCAGGGCGCATCGACATGCGGGGCCTCCGGAGATGAATGTTCCGGGCGTGTCGCTGCCGCGCGACGCTCCGCCCACCACGCCAACCGTTTGGCGATGTCCCGCTCGAAGCCAAACCGACCGGGTTCATAGAAGGTCCGGTTGGCGACTTCGCGCGGCAACGCCGTTTGCGCGACGACGCCGTCCGGCGCGTCGTGCGCGTATTCGTACCCAGCGCCGTATCCGAGTTCCTTCATGAGACGCGTCGGCGCATTGCGGAGGTCGATCGGCACGGGCGCCGTCGGTGTCTCGCGCGCGGCGGCGAGGGCGGCCTTCCACGCAACGTAAGTGCGATTCGACTTGGGCGCCGTCGCGAGATACAGCACGGCCTCCGCCAGCGCGAGATCGCCCTCGGGGCTGCCGAGGAAGTCGTAGGCATCGCGCGCCGCGATCGCGACGGTCAGCGCCTGCGGATCGGCGAGCCCGATATCCTCGCTCGCAAAGCGGACGAGCCGCCGCGCAATGTAGAGCGGTGCTTCGCCGGCATCGATCATCCGCGCAAACCAGTAGAGCGCGCCCTGCGGATCGCTGTTGCGCAGCGTCTTGTGCAGGGCGGAGATGGCGTTGAAGTGCCCTTCCCCGCTCTTGTCGTACTGCGGCACACGCCGTGCGAGCTGATCGGCGACCGAGGCCGCGTCGAGCGTGCTGCCATCGGCGCTGAACTGGGCGATCGCCTCGAGCGCCCCCAGCGCGCGCCGCGCATCGCCATCGGCCCACTCGGCAATGAGCCGGCGCGCGTCGGGCGCGACGTCGAGTCGGCGCGCGCCGAGCCCGCGGTCGACATCGGTCAGCGCCCGATCGAGCAGGTGCACCAGGTCGTCGACACCGAGCGGTTCGAGCACCACCACGCGCGCCCGCGAGAGCAGCGCGCCGTTGAGTTCGAACGAGGGATTTTCCGTGGTCGCGCCGATCAGCGCGATCGTCCCCGCCTCGACGTGCGGCAGGAAGGCGTCCTGCTGCGCGCGATTGAAGCGATGGATCTCGTCGACGAAGAGCACCGTACGGGCGCCACTCGCGCGGCGGTCCTGTGCCTCCTGCACGACCTCGCGCACGCGCGCGACGCCATCGGTGACGGCCGAGAAGAAGACGCACGTCGCATCGGCCGCCTGCGCGAGCAGACGCCCCAACGTGGTCTTCCCCGTGCCGGGCGGCCCCCAGAGGATGAGCGATTGCAACTCGCGTCGCTCCGCGAGGAGCCGGAGTGGCCGCCCCGGCCCGACGAGCTGCTGCTGCCCCACCACTTCGTCGAGCGACCGCGGGCGCATGCGTGCGGCCAGCGGCTCGGAGACGACGCTCTCGAAGAGCGACGATTCGCGCGTCGCTGCCGTTCGTGCGCGTGTCACGCCCACCTCAGGCGTTCGTCGATTGCGCCGTCGCCGCCATGCGCGACGCCACCGGCTGCAGCTCGAGCTGGCGCACGGCCGCATCGACGGCCTCGCTGACCTCGCGCACGGGGCGCAGATGCGCGCGATCGGGCACCCACTGCGGCTCGTCCACCGTACGTTGCGCACGCAATCCGTACTGCTCGAGCACGCGCCACCACCGGTCGCTGCGACCCATGACGAACAGCAGCAGTTCCGGCGTGAGCGTCAGCTGATCCTGCGGCGTCACGAGGGTGACCTCGACGCCACCATATGTGGCCAACGGCAGCTTGAGGCGCGTCAACACGTCGCGCACCTCGGCGCGCGGTACTTCGCGTGCGATCCATGAGAGCCCGCGACGCACATCGTCGATGCGCACGTCGATGGCCTCGTCGAGCTCCTCCGACAGGGTGTGCAACAGATCGACGACACGCTCGGCAACCGCTGCCACACGCGCTACGTACAGCGCCCCCTGCCGAAGGCGCAGATAGCGGTCACCGTCGGCGCGAAACCGGCGCCAGACCACCCGCTCGCGATCACGCTCAGCTCGACGCATGCGCCCCCGCCCTCGCGGCGCGCGCGCCGGCACGCGCCATCAGCACCTCACGTGTGTTGAGCGACACGTCATCCAGCACGTCGGCCAACAGCGCACGCAGCGCATCCCCCAGTGCGGGTCCGACAATCCCCACGGCGCGCAGATCATCCCCGTCGACGGCGAGATCGGCCACGGATACCGGATCGTGTGCCGCCACGTCGCGGACCAGACGCCACGCCGCCGCCGCGCGGCGGCGATCGACCTGCACCGGTGACGCGGCGAGGGCCAAGCGTACCACGGTGGTCGCGTCGAGGCGCCCCGCGTCGTGCGCGATCCCCCGCGCGATGCGTCGACGCGGAGCGGACGACTCCGCGTCACGCACGAGCCGATACACCGCCTCGCGCTGCGCGGCGACGGCCGCCACCATCCGGAGGATCCATGACTGGTCCGCATTGGAGAAGCGCAGCGCCCGGAGCTGCGCGCGCACGTCGTGCGCAGGGAGCGGGAGGCACATCATCGCCAGTCGCTCGAGGCGACGCTTCGTCGCCCGGGCGGGCGTCGCGCCGCGCGGTGCCCGAGGAATACGGTCCAGGGCCTCCCACGCCGTGTCGTCGAGCGCACCGAAGGCGGGCGCGACGGTCGCAAACGCCCCCGCGTCGCGCCAGCGGCGGAACGCGCCCGAGGGCGCAGCCACCTGCTCGAGCGTCTTGTCGATCTCCTGCTTCACGCGCTCGGCCGAGAGCCGACCGAGATGCGGCGCGCTCTCGACGATCGCCTCCCACGTGTGCGGATCGATCGCGAAGCCAAAGCGCGCCGCAAATCGCAACGCGCGCAAGGCCCGCAGCCGGTCCTCCACCATGCGCTCTCGCGGCGTGCCCACCGCCCGCACCACGCGGCGCGCGAGATCGCCGCGCCCGTCGAACGGGTCGACGAGCCGTGTGCCGTCCGCAGAGACCGCGATGGCATTGACGGTGAAGTCGCGCCGCGCGAGGTCGTCCTCGATCGAGACGCCGAACACCACGACGGCGTGACGACCGTCGGTTTCCACGTCGCGGCGAAAGGTGGTGACTTCATGCATGACGCCCGCGGCATCGATCACGCCGACGGTGCCGAACTCGATCCCGAGCGGCACCGTGCGCCGAAAGAGCCGACGGACGACATCGGGCGTCGCACTGGTGGCGAGATCCCAATCCAGATGCGGCTCCCCGAGGAGGGCATCGCGCACGGCACCACCGACGCACCACACCTCATGCCCCGCACGCTCGAGCACCTCCGCGATGCCACGCACCGCCCCCGGAGGGGCTGGCCAGTCACCGGTGATCACCCGCACAGCACGCTGCCACCGTTCACATTGAGAATCTCACCGGTCACGTGGCGCGCCAACCGCGACGCCAGAAACACGATGGGCCCCGCGATGTCTTCCGGTGCCGCCACGCGGCCAAGCGGAATGCCGGCGCTGATCCGCGCGAGCCCACCGTTGGCAAACGGCTCCGCGCACATCTCGGTGTCGACCCACCCGGGCGCGACCGAATTGACCGTGATGTCGCGCGGCGCCAACTCCACCGCCAGCGACTTCACGAAGCTGATCATCGCCCCCTTGCTCGCGGCGTAGTCGGCATGTCCCGCCTCGCCACGCTGCCCCGCGGTACTCGCCACCAGGACGATCCGACCGCCGGAGGGCAGCCGCCGCGCCGCTTCCCGCGCGCCGTAGAACATGCCATCGACATTCTCGCGCATCGTGCGGGCCCATCGCTCGTCATCCAGGGCAGAGACGGGCACGTCGGCACTGGGCCACACACCGGCATTCCCCACGAAGCAGGTCACCGGCCCAATCCCGCGCTCGGCGGAGTCGAAGAGGGCTGCGCACCCCTCTCGTGACGCGTGATCTCCGCCGATCGCCTGCACGCGAGCACCCGCGGCCCCCAGCTCCTGCACGAGGCGCTCCGCATCGGGAATGCGACTCCGAAAGCCGATGGTCACGGCGGCGCCGGCCGCGGCAAACGCGCGAGAGGTGGCAGCCCCGATGCCGCGGGAGCCGCCGGTGACAACCACGTGCATGCCGGAGAGATCAATCATGACAAGCGAGTTCGATTCGAGAAATCACACGAGACAGTCGCAGCAAGCCGTTGTATTGCAGCGCTTTGCACTACGAGCTGGAGTGTGTAAGATGCGCATCGATCCGATCGCAGATCGCGTGCTGGATGCACAGATGCAGCTCCTGCGCGCGATCCGTACGGTCGGTCGGGACGATCACCGCGTGATCGACCAACGAGGCCAGCGCCCCGCCCCCCTTGGCGAGAAAGCCAAGTGTGGGGATCGACCGCGCACGCGCGGCATGTACCGCTGCCACCAGGTTTGGTGAGTTGCCGCTCGTGGAGTGCAGCATCAACAGGTCGCCGGGGCGACCGATTGCCTCCACCTGCCGGGCGAAGAGCTGATCGAACCCGAAGTCGTTCCCGATCGCGGTGAGCGCGGAGCTGTCCGTGGTCAGGGCGATCGCCGAGTAGGCTGCGCGCGCCCGCATGAATCGCACGACGTATTCCGTGGCGAGGTGCTGTGCGTCCGCCGCGCTGCCGCCATTCCCGCAGAACAGGAGTGTGCCTCGGCGATCCACCGCGGCGCGCACCATCGCGTACGCCTGGTCGATGGCGGGGGCGAGTGCATCAGCGGTCCGGGTGGCCGTGTCGGCCAGCGCACGGAGCGCGTCGGTGAGGGGGAGAGACATACGAGGGAAAGCTACCGGCCCACACGCCGATCGCCGAGGCGACTAGGCGCCGCGAAAGAGGCGGCTGATCCGATCGAGCGCCGTCGCGGCGCGTCCCAGGGGCGGTACCGGGAGCAGCGGTTGGTCATCGATCAGCCGTCCCGGATTGGTCGTCGTCATCAGCTCGGCCTGCGAGGCTGCTCCCTGCTCCGTGAGCCACGTCACGACCTCCCGCTGCGAGCGCTCGTCCCCATGGTTGTCACTGGCGAGGATGTCGATGAGCCCCTCGACCAGCAGCGACCGCGCAAGTGCGGCGGCCGGGCCCTTGGCCAACAAC
The DNA here is from genome assembly GCA_025453745.1 of Gemmatimonadaceae bacterium. Taxonomy (GTDB): domain Bacteria; phylum Gemmatimonadota; class Gemmatimonadetes; order Gemmatimonadales; family Gemmatimonadaceae; genus JALOPS01. Next base: position 379 of record JALOPS010000255.1, on the reverse strand, counting down.
AGCCGCGCGTCGGTCTGGATCACGACGCCCGATTCGCGCCACCGCTTGACGTCGTCGACCGTACATCCGCGATAGCGCTCCGGGTGCGCGAGGACGGGCACCCACCCCTCCCGCGCAATGCGGGCCAGCTCGAGCGACGCGTTGGGTGGCACACCGAGGCGCGAGAACTCCACGAGCAGCGCGCGCGAGCCCCCCAGACCGAGCGAGCGGTCATCCGCCATGAGCGGGCTCTCCTCCACAGCGCATTGCCGACCCGACCCTGCCTCAGGGCTTGGGCTGGCTCGCCTTGGCGGCTTCCTCGGCGGCCTTCTTGGCGGCGGCCTCGGCGTCGCGCTTCTGCTGGGCCTCGTAGGCGGCGCGGTTGTAGGGCGTGCCCGAG
>JALOPS010000254.1 GCA_025453745.1 Gemmatimonadaceae bacterium | reverse complement strand
GAGTGCGTCGAGTGGAACGGCGGTCGACGGTTTCGTCAATGCGCCGCACGGACAATCGTCACCTCGTTCCTGAAGGTGCGTAAGTAAAGGTAGCATTCGAGCGGGTCGGTAGTTGAGCCGAAGCACTGGCCGCTTTGTGCGCTTGGGTACCGTCGAAGCCGGGGCAGGTGTAGATCCCACTCCGTCCCTCCGATCCGGGGGGGCGACGCTCCGATCTGCAAGTCGCAGCATGCCGGGCGGTGGGCTCGGCCTACTGCGACTTCGCGCAGCACTTACGGATGCGTCTGGCACTGCCGAATACCGCGCGCCGTGTTGTAGCGCACGAACTTGGCCATCTGCTTGGTCTTCAGCACAATTCAGATTCTACGACCCTTATGTGCGGGCGGCCAGCAGACTGCCGTCCAGCGACGTTTTCGTCGCTGCGTCCATGGAGCCATGGGACTACCGCTTCCTGTGCGCGCATCCAGCGCATTCCGAACACGCCGAGCGAAGAAACGTTCACAGTCTGGTGGGCTCAGCGTGGCAGGTATCGAATCAAGCTGACGCGTTGCCCTACCTGAATCTTTCCCGCGCGCACCACCGTGCCGTAAACGCCCGCGTTGTTGTTGTTCAGCCGCACGGCGCTCTTCATCATCTGCGCATTCTGCGTGGCGGTGTCGGGATCAAGGTTGATCATCATACAGCGGATGTCGCGCGCCGTGACGCTTACTGCGGCTTCGCCGTCACCGAAGAAGAGCGTACCGCCTACCCAATCATCCTCGCCAAACGGCACCGGATCATCCGTCTCGATCAACACGTTCGCGCGCATCCGGCGTGGGTCCACGGGCAGCTTCGCATCGCCAGCGAGTTTCGTCACTGTTGCCCACGCAATGACCGAAACGGGAGCATCATCAAAGATACCGTGATTGATCTGCATTACCTCGACCGGACTGCCGAACCGACCCGAAAGTTCGCGTTGCAATGCCTCACTGCGCAGCGCAACTTCCACCCCAGCTGGCGTCCGCACGTGCGTTGGCAAGGGCTCGCCCCCGCGGTGGTCCAACCCAAACGGTTGATACAGCAGTAACTCAGGGAGCCGCCCCGCCGTCAGCCACGGGAAGCCGCTGCTCTCACCCAATCGCCGGAACGCGAAGCGCCGATCCCCGGCTAGCCCATGCCAACCAAGCTCGGCGGACTCGACAGGCACACCCGCCATCGACTTCACCGGGTAGCGCACCAGTTCACGAACCCGTCCAATAGGAATCATCGCGGTTCCTCCTTCATCAAAGCGAATCCTTCGTGAGCCTGCTCAACGATGGCTTGCACATTGAGGTGCAATGCACCCAATACATGAGCCGCGACGTTTCCGACCCGAGTCAAAAGCAGTGAACCATCGCCGATGCGAGCGACCGGGAACATGCGAACACGCTGCTTCTTCGTGCTCACTTCGCCAATTCACCATCCTGCAGCTGTTCGGCCGTACCCCCGGGTGGGTGCGTACCTGACAGCGCCCAAGCAGGTTCGAGACAGTACATCGGGGAGGGGAACCAGCAGCGCCCGGTGGGCAACGTTCGGAACCGAGGCGTCGCGAGTCAGGGAATGGCAGCAATGAAGCGGCCGCCCATTCGCCGCGGCGCCATCATGCGACAGCGTGGTCCTGTCCAAGCTCGACGCCGTCATCAGTCTCTGCGGGTTGCAGCACACGGCCGACAGCCTTGAAAAACGTGTAGCAGAAGACGCCATCCGGGGCGGCGGCGCGCTCCAGCGCTCGCACGCCCGCATCGAAGCGCGCCGGCTCCATGCGCCTGGAGGCCACTACACGCTCCCGGACACCGGCGATCATCGCCGTAAACGTGCGACGCGTGAACATATCGGCGAGGTCCGGACGGCTCCCGTCGACATACACCATGCGTGGACTTACCGACACGCTTGCGAATCCAGCCTCTGAGAGGAGCGGGTAAAGCCGACGCCCAATCAAGGCGTCGCCGCCAGCGTCCTGCTGCAGGGCGATCTGCGACGCAATCGCTGCCCGCGCATCAGCGTCGTCAGGGTGAAAGACAATCGAACCATGGTCGCCCTCGATCACGGCGATAGATCCTCCCGGGCGTACGAGCCGCACGAGCGAGCGTAGCGCCGCCGCCGGATCCGCCAGATGCTCCAGCACGAAGCAAACGAACACATGATCGAACGACGCCGCAGCGAATGGCAACGTGAACAGGTCCGCCTCGACGAAGGTCACATTGTGCAGACCAGCCTTCGCAACTCGGCGCTCGGCCTCGACCAAGGATGAGGCCGAGCGATCTATCGCGGTGATCAGCGCTCCGGGACTCCGACGCGCGAGCGTCACCGTTTGCGCGCCGACGCCGCACCCAACCTCAAGCACTGAACTGCCATCCGGGTAGATCGTGTCTGCGTGGAGGAGGTCAACAAGGGCGTAGGCCTGATCCTTCAGACGCAAAGCTTCCTGCGAGTCGTACCCGTGAACGTAGAATTCGGACATGAGGCGCGGTTGGAGTGAAAAGCGTACGCTCCATCCTACCGTCCGGCGCCACCGCCGTCTTGAACGATCCTGACTTCTGCGCGGGCAACCGACGCGCCTACCGCACGGGCGTACAATCCTGGGGGAACACCCACGATGCGCCGGAAGTGTCGAGAGAGATGACTCTGATCGGCGAAGCCCGTTGCAAGGGCGACGAGCGTCAGCGACTCGCCTGACGCGATCCGTCGCTTCGCCAGTTGTACCCGTTGCTGGATGAGATACGCATGTGGCGGCAGCCCAAGCTCCCGACGGAACGCCCGAATGAGATAGAGCGGATGAAGTCCGACAAGCTCCGCCAGCGTGCTCAGCGACACCGACTCGGTCAAGTGCGCCTCCAGGTACTCCCGTGCGATTCCGACAGCACGCGACACGGAGCGGAGTGGTACCACAGGGGGAGGCACAACGGCATGGCGTCGAAGCAAGCCGGCGAACAGAACCAGGAAGCGAGAGTGCGCTTCGAGGGGCTCAACCCCACCCAGCAGCGCGTGCACGATGGCTCCAATCTCGCGAGCACCATGCGCATCATCGAACACCGGCGCGCCGAAGCGCGGCAGCCGCCCGGTTCGGTCCGCGAGTTGCGACGCCACATCCGTGAGCAACCCCGCCGGAGGATACAGCATGCGATAGGACCAGCCGTCGCGACCACCAGGGCGGCCAGTGTGCACATCACCCGGATTGTTGACGATAACTGCACCGGCCCCCGCGCGATGTGTTGCACCACCCCATTCGGAGACGTGGCTCCCCGCATCGACGACGCCGATGGCGAACTCCTCGTGTGTATGCTTGCCGAAGACCTGCGATAGATAGGTGGCTTCAAGGATCTCGGTATCGGCGAGATACGGCACGCGGGCGAAACGGATCTGATCGCGGCGGTTGCTCTTCATCATCGTTTGCGTGGACGGCGTGGCGTGGGCTGGCTCCGCATCAGCTTCGCCAGAATCTACTGGGCAATCGTGACGTACGTGTCCCACGCGCGGCACTGATTGCCTCGGCGCTGGCCGCCAAGCAGTGGATCGGGCGGGCTACTCCGTGGCAGTGACGAAACGTCACACGGCTCCTCGCCGTAGGTGGGAGCAGTCGCGGCCTCGCATCCCGGGCGCCGCCGTTCGGATTCGAGGGGCCGGAGCGTCGCTCCCCACGCATGTCGTGCATCGTGGAGGAGACAGCTTCCGGCTCCGCGCACGCGCTGATCGTGTGTTTACCGCGGTAGCGCGAGAATCCGAACGCTCTTCTCCAAGGTGCACGCCGCTTTGGTGCACTATCTGCTGACACCCAGATGCCGCTGCATCAACTCGACGTAATCACGCGCGTCGCTGGCGCCACGCTCCTGTTGCTTGTCGCCACGTCGTCGCGACAGTCCAGCCGCTATTTCATCGCCCTCTCGATCTGTTTGTGCGGCTTTCTGGCTGGTAACTCGGCGGACCCTGCCCTGCGGCTTGAAGGGGCACTCGCCTACCCAGCCGTCCTACTCGCGGGATACACCACCGTCTTCCTCTGGTGGTACTGCCTGGCGGTCTTCGATGTGACGTTCCGCCCGCGCGGCGCGATTCTCGCCGTTGGCGTCGCGTGGGTTCTCTTGGCCAGTGCGGATCGTCGGCTGTTCGGAGTAGCGCTGGCCAATGCCGGGCTGTCGCGTGTGCTCGTAGTGCTCGGGCTGGGCGTCGTCGCCCATGTGAGCTGGCGAGTCCTGCATGACCGCGCGGGCGACCTGCTCGACTCGCGGCGGCGTCTGCGCCGGATCACGGTGCTAGCGCTGGCGGGCCAGTTGGGCCTTGATCTTACCAGCGATCTCGTCATGGGGCTGGAATGGCAGCCACCTGTGCTGCCGATCATTCAGAACACGATGCTACTCGCCTTCACCGTGTGGCTGATATGGATCGAGACGCGAGCGCATGGCAGCCGCACCGTGGGTCCGGTTTCCGTCTCCCCACGCGCCTCGACAGCCGCGAGGGCATCCCACCGACCCTCGTTGCCCGAGGCACCAACCGAAACGGCGACAGACGAGGCGCCCGACGACCCGCGTATGACGCGGCTCCGGCAACTCATGGAGGAGGAGCATCTCTACCGCAATCCCGACCTCACGTTCGCTGAGTTCGTCCACGCCATGGGCTCGTCGGAGAAGACCGTGCGGCGGCTCATCCGCGAGCAGTTCGGGCACGAGCATTTCCGCACCTTCCTCAATACGTACCGCGTTGCCGAGGCGCGGCGGCTTCTGGCCGACCCATCTCGCCAGCACGACAAACTGATCGCCGTCGCGTTCGCGAGCGGCTTTGCGTCGCTGCCGACGTTCAACCGAGTGTTCAAGGAGCTGGAGGGGAAACCGCCGAGCGTGTTTCGTGCAAGGGCGTCGCGCGGAGCGTCAACGCCCGCGCCGATTGGCCTCGGGTCCACCGCGCATCCCGCTCCCACCGTCATCGCACCTTGACCACCTCTGCACCCGGCACACCAGCTTACGAGCAACGTTCGGCAGGTTCTGAGTAATGATTGGCTACCTTCTGAAACGCGTCCGCGCGCTCGGGTCGGCACTGTTCGCGCTACACTCGACGCGGAGGTAGACGACATGCAGGTGAATGGTGTGATCGGGATAGCGGGCGTACTGGGTCTGTTGCTGTTGACCGGTGCTGGCATCGCACTTGTCCGGCGTGAGGGGGTGTCGGCGCGCTGGCTGCTCCTGGCCTCGGGGTTAGTAGTGCTGAACGACATGCTGCTCACGAATGTGTACGGCCTCCTCCCAACCTTCATCGGCGCCGGCGACTACAACTGGCAGGGAAAGCTCCTCGGACTCGGTGCGACCGTCGCGGTGGCATCGACGTCGGCGTTTGGCTGGCGGCACTCCGGCCTGACACTTCGACAGGGATCCCCGGGCCGCGCGTGGGTTGCCATCGTCTGCGTGCTGTACGCCGGGCTGTTCCTCGGCCTCGCGCTCCTTCTGCCGAACGAGCCAGTATCGCAGGACCAGATCGCGTTCCAGCTGACGATGCCGGGGATCGAAGAGGAGGCATTCTACCGAGGCGTGCTTCTCCTGGCGCTCTTCCGGGCCTTTCCGGAACGCAAGCAGTTGCTCGGCGTCGAATGGAGTTGGGGCGCCCTTGTGTCGTGTGCCCTTTTTGGACTCGCCCACGCCTTCGGCTTCCGCGACGGACACTTCCAGTTCGACCCGCTCACCATGCTCGTCACGGGTGCTCCCTCACTCATCGCCGTCTGGCTCGCCCTCCGGACTCGCAGCGTCCTACTACCGATCCTGCTGCATAATTTCGGGAACGCGATTGTCCTGCTTGTCTGACCGCGAGGCTAGCAAGGTGCTGCGAATGTTGGCGTCACCTCTGGTGTGACGCTAGCGATCTTGTATACTCGCGCGACTGCAGCCGCATCCGCAGCACTCTCCTCGCGAGATACCGGCTTTCTCAGCATCCTGTTTAGGGTGGCATCACGCCGGCCATGAAGCTGTGAACTTGAACTTGCCCCGTTTCGGTGGAGCCTCCATCG
>JALOPS010000253.1 GCA_025453745.1 Gemmatimonadaceae bacterium | reverse complement strand
CAAAGTCGTACACGGCACTGGTGCCGTGGGTGCGCTGGCTCAATCGGGCGATGGGATTTCGCGAGGCGAGCGCGCGGTAGGGGGAGGTCCATCGGCGCAAACCGCCGGGTCAGATCCAACTTCCGCTCGCGTTGCAGAGTGCGCCAACGACCAATGCGAGTCTTTTCCAACGCCGTGACGTGGGTCACGAATCCGGCATGTACGGTGTTTTCGTCGGTCGCATCGTCAGGGTTGAATGGGCTGGGAGGGTCACTCTTGAGGTCGAGCACTGCGACGACGCATCGCTGATCAGTCAGCAGGTGTCGTGAGCGAGAGGTGTACCGTGAGCCGACTACGGACGATTGTTGTGTTGTTGGGGGGGCTTGCCGCTACAGCGTGCAGATCAGAACGAGTGGTAGGCAGTAGCAGTACGAACGAAGCCACCAGATCAAGTCGCAATGCCTCATTCGCCGATCTAGCTGCGTTGGCGGCGGCGGAGCGAGAGCGCGCTCAGCGCGGCGATCGGGCCCGTGGAGTAGAGGACGAGTACCTCGATGTCGAGGCGGCTGCTTCGGGGTTCGCGGGTCTGTACGCCGACGCGAACGACACTATTCATGTTCGCGTGCGAGGTGGCGCCGATGTCGACCGCGTCAAGCGTGTGCTGGCGACCAAGGCTCCTTCGCTGCGTCTGCCCGCGCTATTGCGGAATCGTCTCGCTGACGGCAGGGGAGTGGTCTTTGGTCACGCTGAATTCTCCATGTCCGAGCTTGTTGCCGCGACCAAGTTGACGAGCACGGTCGCAACCGGGATGGAAGTCCTTGGAGTAGACGCGGACGAGCGCGCGAATCGAGTGTTCCTGCAGCTGGGGCCTTCAGGAGACTCGACGGCGATTCGCGAACGGTTCGTCCGGCTAGGTGTTCCGGCTTCAGCGTTGGTCTTCGGGCACCAGTCCGGATATGTGTCACTTCAGTCGCTGCGGTCTTGGCAACGTCCGACCGGCGGTGGTCTGCAGACGATGAACCAGAACGGCAACAACGGCCGTTGCACCCTGGGATGGAACGTGACGACGTTGTTCCACAATGAGACGGGTTTCTTGACCGCTGCACATTGCGCCCCCGGCGGCGCAGGAAGCGGCCCGGGACAAGTGGGACTGCCGGTCTACCAGCCGAACCTTGGGGAACCAACATGATTGGTTCTAGCGCACTGAACCCGGCGTTCAATCGGACGGATCCCGCATGCCTGAATGTGTTCTTCTGTACGTTGGCTGACGTCATGTTCGTGGCAGCCACCGATCCTGGACAGACGTGGGCCAAACGCGTCGCGAAGCCCACGACGATCGTCGGCCTCAACAACCCTGGACCTACCACGTTCGCTGGCTGGTGGACATCCTTGCCGTCGGCGCCCTTTGTCTACGTCGGTCTGGAGATTGACAAGGTAGGCCGCACCACCGGGGGTACCCGGGGATCACTCAACCGCACGTGTTTCGACGTTACTGTAGACCTCACCTATCGTGTTCTCTGTTCGGAAGAAGTGACGAACGCGAGTGTTGGGAAAGGTGACAGCGGCTCGCCTGTTCTCTTTCCTGAAGGCCCGACACAGGCTTTGGCGATCGGGGTACTCTTCGCAGGTGGGCCGATGAATCGGGACGACCCACGAGACGGAGTCAGCTTCTGCCAGACGCCGTCCGGCGAACCCTGTCGCTATGTATACTCGCCCTGGTTTCAGATCGAGACGCATCTTTCGCGGTTTCCACGCCCATGACGCGCGGCGGCTATCGGATGATCTGTGGCGCGCTCATCCTCTGCGGTCTGTTGACAGCGTCGTGCTCCACCACTCCGGCGCGTGAAGGCGATCTGGATCTCGCTCTCACGCTTGACCCTGTCATCACTGTCCCAAGTGCCGCCGTGACGGTCACCTTGGAGGCGCGCAATCGAGGCGAGGAACCGGTGACGGTGCTCGTGGATCGCGCCTGCACCTCGTCGTGGCTGATGGTTGTCCGAGCGGGGAGTGGCGATCCTGTCGGGCCTCTATGCCCAATGATTGCAGCCGGATTCGATGAGGTCAGAATTGAAGGCGGTGGACAGCGCCGGTGGTCTGCCGTTATCGGACTCCCTTCATCGTCCGTCTCACTGACATCTGGGGAGTTCACGGTGCGAGGGGTTGTACTACTGCAGCGTGGAAATCGATTGGAGGCGGCTCAACGGTTGACCGTTCGCTAGCCGTGCCGATTGAGGCGGTGTCCGCAACGCATTGAGAGCGACCTTGGTCGTCAAGGCGTTCGCTGCTGCGTTCGAAGGTGTGTAGGCGCGTCAGTGTGAAGCAGGTTGGTGGATGTCCGATCATCCACGAGCCTGCGTCTCAAGGGTTCGTCAGTTCGCCGCGTTGCGCGCCTTCGCCTCGGCCAGTACCGCATCGAGCCGCGCCCGATCGTAGTACCGCCCGTTCGTGATCACCGCGCGGATCCTCGTGCTGTTCGCGATGTCCACCAACGGATCGGCGTCGAGCAGCACGAGGTCCGCCACCTTCCCGCGCGCGATCGTGCCGAGCGAGTCGGTGGCCGCGAAGAAGCGCGCCGGCTGGATCGTCGCCGCCTGCAGCGCCTGCAGGGGCGTCATGCCGGCGTCGACGAGGTGGCGGAGCTCGTCGTGCAGCGAGAACCCCGGCATGCAGTACGGGTTGAGCACGTCGGTGCCTGCGAGAATGGGCACCCCCGCACGCACCATCTCGCGCAGCATCCGCTGCTGCAGCGCCCAGGTCTTCCGCGAGTTCTCCCAATCCGCCGGCGTCAGCGCCTTGAGCCGGAAGTCGGTCTTCGGATCCCACCCCTGCACGAGGAACTTCGGGATGTAGAGCAGGCGCGGATCGGTGGCCGTCATCTGGTCGAGGTGCGAGATGCTGTAGTTCACCGTCATCGTGGGCACCTGCCACGTACGGTTGGCGACGAAGGCGCGATAGATCGCCGCACACTTGGCCGGATCGAACGTGTCGACGATGCGCGACCCCAGCGCGCGGCTGAGCGCCTGCGCCGCGGGATAGTCGGTATCGGCCTGCACGCTGTCGCGCAGGCGGCGGATTGCCGCCTCGTCGCGCGAGCAGGAGAGCGGAATGCCGGTGAGGTGCTCGGCGCTGTGCTGGCCGAGCGCGCTCGCTTCGAGCGCGGAGATGCCGCCGGGGATGTGCCCGGCGAACGGGATGCCGACCTCCTTCGCCCGCTTCGCGATGGCGCGATACACATCGGGGGGCAGCACGGAGTAGACCTTGATGAAGTCCGCCCCCGCGGCCTTGAGTGAATCGACCGCACGAACGCCCTGCTCGGGTGTGCCTGCGGAAACGGAACCGGGCCAGATGGGCTTGGGACCATCGAGGATGTGCCCCGATCCGATCATGCGCGGTCCGACCAGCGCCCCCGTGTCGATCTGCGTGCGATACGCCTTCATCGCGAAGAGCTGCCCGAACATGTCGCGCACGCCGGTGACGCCGTTGGCGATGTAGAGCGGCAGCAGCACGTTCCCCAGCCCCACGAGCGCGCTGTGCACGTGCATGTCCCACAGTCCGGGGATCAGGAAGCCGCCGCGCCCGTCCACGCGCACCGCGCCGGCCGGCATCGCCACGCGATCGATCGCGCCCACATCGACGATGCGGCGCTGCCGCACGACCACGCGTGCACCGGCGAGGCGTCGACCGGTCTCCACGTCGATGACCGTGGCGCCATCGATGACGAGTGTGGTGTCGCGCGGCGGTGCCGCGGCGACGACCGCGGCGGGAGGTGCGGGCGGCTGGAGGAGTGGCATGCGTCAACGCTGCACGTCGCCGCCACGGCGCGCCAGCGGTCGACGCCGTGGCGCGTGCCGCCGGTTCGTGCGTGGCGCGTTACCGCACGCGCGCCAGCTCCGCCTCGGCGGCAAGCACACCGAACGCCGGCCATTGGCCGCTGCTCACCATGCGTGTCCAGAGCGCACGCGCCTCCGCGGCGCGGCCCGTGAACAGATAGTGCTGGCTCACGCCGAACGCGGCGGCCGCATCACTCGGCGTCACCGTCGAGAGGCGTGACGGCGGGAGGACCGAATCGACCGGAATCCGGCCGGCGTACAGCGACAGCAGGTCGTGGTACGCCTCGTTCTCGATGATCTCGAGCGTGGGCGATACGCTCGCGGCCAGTGCCGCCGCCTCCGCGTCGCGCCCGAGCCGCTTGAGCGAGAGATAGCGCCAGTAGTCCATCGCGACCTTCATGTCGGGATTCGGCGAGATCGACGAGCCCGTCTCGTAGGCGGCGAGTGCGGCGCTCCACTCGCCGCGCAGGAAATGTGCGAGCCCCAGATGGTACCAGATGTTGGTCTGCAGCGTGCTGGTGGGGATGCCGCGCGGGTTGGGTGCGCCGTCGGGCTCCACCTGGTCGGGCGTGCCGCGCACCAGGTCGCGCGCGCGCTCGAAGTCCGCGATCGCGAGGTCGAAGCGGCGCACGGTGAGGTAGCGGTGCCCGCGATGCCGGTAGAAGCGCGCGTCCCGCGGGAAGCGTCGCGCCCCCTCCGTGAAGGCGACGATCGCATCCCGGAAGCGTCCGAGGTATGCCAGGCGGCGACCCACCCAGATGTGGGCATCGGCGTCGCCGGGATTCGCGGCCAGCCGATCGACGGCGGCGGCGAGATCCGCCTCGAGCCGCGCGCGGGCGGCGGCTGACACGGGCAGCGCCCGCAGGGTGTCTCCCCGGAGGGAGAGCGCCTCCACACCCGGCGGCAGTGGCGGCAAGGAGGGCAGGGGGGGCGCCGGCGCGCGGCAGGCGGCGAGCGTGACGAGCAGCGCCACGACGGGACGGACCGTCACCAGGCGGGCGCGACGCGGGGAGCGCGGGGACCGAGTCATCGCGCGGAAGTAGCCCCGCGTCGATCAGGTCGCAAGATTCCCGGCTGCGCGGGACCTCGCGGAGTGCGAGGCGCGCCTTTCGTGCCTGTCATGTCGAAGACGACCAAGCTGACGCTGGACATCGTGATCGGGGCGGTCCTGCCCGTCCTGATCCTGAAGTACGGAACCGCCCCCCTCGGTACGCTGCCCGCCTATCTGCTCGCGGCGCTCGTGCCGGTGGCGTGGGTGTTGCTCGACCTGTTCGTCATCACGCGCCGGTTCAACTTCATCTCGAGCTACGGCGGCGCCGGGGCGATTCTGCGCGGCGCGCTCGCGTTCTGGTTCGTCGACGGCGCGCTCTTCGCGTTCAAGGACAGCGCGAGCTACCTGCTCGCCGTGCTCGTCTTCGGGCTCTCCGCCCTCGCCGCGCGTCCGGTGACGTGGCACATCGCCTTCCAGGGGCTCGCCCCCGACACCGCCGAGCGCACGGCGATGATGGCGCGGCTGCTCGCGGTGCCCAAGGTCACGCGGGCGCTTCGGCAGGGGGCGCTCATCATCGGCGCGAGCAACCTGCTCTGCGGGATCGCGAACTACGTGCTCAACCTGCGCATGGTGACGGCGCCGTTCGACACGCCGGCGTTCAACGATCAGGTGGCGAACGTCAATGCGATCACGCGCATCGCGCTGGTGCTGCCGGACATGGTGGCGCTCTTCTGGGCGTTCAGCCTGATGTACAAGGCGGTGTACGCCGAGCTGCCGCCGAGCGAGTCGGGCGACAAGGATGGCGGCGACTTCTGGGAGCTGGTGCAGCGCCGTGAAGATGCGCTGGCGATGGGGAAGGCGGCCGAGCGTGCCGCGGCGGAGGAGGCGGCGATCGCCGCGGCGGCGCGGCGCGTGGCGCGCACGGATTTCGGGTTGGCGGGGTAGGGCGGGGCGGGCGCTCAGGGACGGGCTGCGCGGCAGCCGTGTGCTGAGCGGAGGGCTGGGGCAGCGCCCTCGTGCGGAGCGGGGGGCGGACAATTGCCGTGTGCTGAGCGGAGGGCTGCGCAGCAGCCCGTAGTCGAAGCACCTCCCGACGGGGGCGCCCTGAGCGAGCGGCGTCACCCTGAGCGAGCCGCGTCACCCTGAGCGAGCCGTGTCACCCTGAGCGAGCGGCGTCACCCTGAGCGAGCCGCGTCACCCTGAGC
>JALOPS010000032.1 GCA_025453745.1 Gemmatimonadaceae bacterium | reverse complement strand
CGCCGCGCGCGTGAAGGCGCTGCTTCGCCGCCGCGAGGCAGCCACCCCCGAGGTGCTGCGCTTCGCCGATCTTGCGCTCGATACCGGCGTGCGGCGCGCGCGACGCGGCGTGCGCGATATCGACCTGACCGCCACCGAGTACGAGGTGCTGCATCAGTTTCTGCGCCATCCGCGGCGCGTCCTGGCGCAACACCAGCTCATGGAGCGCATCTGGGGACAGCCGCTCGAAGGGAGTTCGAACCTCGTCGAGGTCTACGTCAAGCAGTTGCGACGCAAGCTCGAAGCGGAGGGCGAGCCGCGGCTGTTGCACACCTCGCGCGGCGCCGGCTACGTGCTGCGCGAACCGTAGCCACCGCGCATGACGCTCCGCCTTCGCCTGGCGCTCTGGTACGGCGCCCTCGCCGGCCTCGTGGTGATCCTCTCGTGCGTCTACGGCTACGCGGTGCATGGCCGCACGCACTACGAACAGCTCGACGTCACGCTGCGACAGACCGGTGCGCACGTGCGCGATGCGTTCGTGGCGGTGACGACGCCAGCGGAGCGCCACGATGTGCTGCAGATGGCGGTCGCACTTGGCGCACAGGTCCGCCTGTATGGTGATGCGGTTCCGGCCACTGGTGCGCCCGCCGGAGACGAGACCGTTCCGATGCCCGACATCGCTGCGGTACTGCGCGGCACGCAGCGTCCCGCCTGGCCACGCGTCGCGTCGCTCGCGCCGTCGCTCGAGGCGCACGACAGCGCGCCACCCGGCGCGCTGGGCATCGTCACCAGTGCAACCGGAGCGCGCTGGCGCGTCAACGTGCTCCCCGTGCCTCCTGGCCATGGCGGCCTGATCGTGGCCACCTCCCTCGCCCATCTCGACGCGTCGGTGGCAGCCTTTGGGCGCTTCATGGCGCTGATGGCAGTGCTGGGGACGCTCCTGACGTTTGCGGCCGGCTGGCTCATCGCCGAGCGCGCGCTGCGCCCCGTCGGTGTGCTCACCGCCACCGCGACCGACATCGCGGTGTCGCGGGCGTTCTCGCGTCGCGTGCCGACCCAGGATCGCCCCGACGAACTGGGTCGCCTCGCCCATACCTTCAACGCGATGCTCACGAGCCTCGAGCAGGCCTACGCGACCGAGCGTCGATTTGTCGCCGATGCGTCGCACGAACTGCGGGCGCCGCTCTCGGTCATTCAGGCAAATCTCGAACTGCTGCAGCGCCCGTCCCCCATGTCGGCGCACGACCAGGCGGCCGCCGTGCGCGCCGCCACCACGGAGGCGGAGCGACTGCGCCGCCTCGTCACCGATCTGCTGGTGCTCGCGCGTGCCGATGCGGGCATTCCCATCGCCCGCGCCGACGTGGCGCTCGACACGCTGGTGGCCGACGCCGTCGTCGAACTCCAGCACATGGTACGCGGACAGACGCTCGCCGTCGGGACGCTCGCGCCGCTCGATGTGCAGGGTGACCGCGATCGGCTGCGCCAACTGGTGGTCATCCTGCTCGACAATGCGTTCCGCTACACGCCCGACGGCGGACGCATCACCGTCGAGCTCATCGCCGATCACCGTGACGCCTGCATTCGTGTGCGCGACACCGGCATCGGCATCGCCGCGCACGACCTGCCCCACATCTTCGAGCGCTTCTATCGCGCCGACCCGGCGCGACAGCGCGACGCGGGAGGCACGGGGCTGGGGCTCGCGATCGCCCGATGGATTGCGCGCGAACATGGTGGCGATGTGGAGGTTGCCAGCGCGCCGGGCGAAGGCACCACGGTCACAGTGCGACTGCCACTCGTTCGCACACGCGTGGAAGAGCCCACCGGCAGCAACGCGCCCAACGCGCTCACCGGCGTCGCGTAGTCGGCCCACTGCAGTGGGCCGCGCCTGTCGCAACGCGCACTGCGCCCCACCACGCGCAACGCAACCTGAACGCCGGCTGAAGATCGGCTGAAGCACGCGCGATGGCGTGCGGGACCCACCATCAGACACCCGTAGCTTGCCGGGATGCGACGGCTCTGTGCTCATGCGGCGCGCGCCGCGGCGCTTTGCGCGCTCGTCGGATGCGCGTCGACCTCGCCACGTGCGTCTCAGCGTACCGTCGACGGGTGGCTCGCCGAGCGACTGCCGCAGCACGTCGCGTGGCAGCGCGAGGCCGCCGCCGACTCGGCGATCGAAGCGCGCGTGAGCGCGATGCTCGTCGGCGAGCTCGACGCCGACACGGCCGTGGCCGTCGCGCTCCTGCGCAATCCGACCCTGCGCGCCACGCTCGAGGAGGTCGGCATCGCCCGCGCCGACCTCGTGCAAGCGGGTCTTCTGCCCAATCCGCTGCTCAGCGCGGCGAGCCAGCCGGGCACGACCACGTCATTTCTCATGCAGGGCTACGGCATCACGCTGCCCTTCGTGCATCTGTTGCAGCGCCCGATGCGTCGCCGCATTGCCGCCGAGCAGCTCCGTGCCACGGAACGCCGCGTGACCGCGGCGATCCTGTCGGTGGTCGAGCACACCCGCACGGCGCACGCTGAAGCGCGTGCGGCGCGAGAACTGGTCGGGCTGCGCGCGTCGATCGCCGCAGCGACAGACGCCGCGGCGCGCACGGCAGAAGCAATGTTCGCCGCCGGCAACATTCGCGAACTCGATCTCGCCGCCGAGCGCGCGATGGCCGCACAGGCGGCCGCCGACCTGCGCCTCGCGCGTGCGCACGCGCTCGTCGCGCGGCAGACGCTCGCCACGCTCATGGGACGCGCACGAGACGACAGTGCGTGGACGGTGCCCGATCGCTCGCCGCTGCCGAACGTCGACTCCCTGGCCTTCGCCGAGATGGATTCGCTCGCCGTGCGCAGCCGCCTCGACCTTGCGGCCGCGGCGGCCGACGCCGAAGCGGCCGCGCGCGCGGCAGGGCTCACGCGCCGCTTTGCGCTGCTTCCCGACGGACAGCTTGGCATCGAATGGGCCGATGAACCCGACGGCCAGTTCCTCGGCCCCGCACTCACGGTCCCATTGCCGATCTTCGATCAGGGGCGCCCGGCCGTCGCCGCCGCGCAGGCCCGCTTTCGACAGGCCGTGCAGCGCCACGAAGCGCTGCGCGTGGATGTGCTGGCCGAGGTACGCGCGCTGCGCGAAACGCTGCTGGCCACGCGCGAACGCGCGCTCCGGTTGCGACGCGAGGTGGTCCCGCTCCGCACCAAGGTGGTGGAAGAATCGCAAAAGCAGTTCAACGCGATGAACCTCTCCATCTTCACGCTGCTGCTCGCCAAGCAGGCGGAGATCGAAGCGGGCGCCGCATCGGTCGAGGCGCTGCGCGACTACTGGGTGGCCCGCGCACGGCTCGAGCGCGCTGTGGGTGGGGCGTTCACGCCACGCGCCGCGAATCCGTCGTCCTCTTCGTCCCGGTGACCGCCATGTCCGACGATCGCCTTTCGCGCCGCGCGTTGCTCGGCTCGGCCGCTGCTGCGGTGCTCACGAGCGCCACGAGTGCCGCCGCGCAACCGCCGCATCAGCATCAGCACGCTGCACCGACGCCGGCCACATCACCGGAACCGGAGGTACCAGCCAAACCCACGCCGGCCAACCGCGCACGCACGATGGCCCCCGGGATGCCCGGCCGCGACTACACGCCGGTCATCACACCCAACGGCGCCACGCTCCCCTTTCGTATCGTCGATGGCGTGAAGGTCTTTCACCTCGTCGCCGAGGAGTTCCAGCACGAGTTCGTGCCCGGGCTCGTGACCACCTGCTGGGGCTACAACGGCCGCACGCCGGGCCCAACCATCGAAGCCGTCGAGGGTGATCGCGTCCGCGTCTACGTGAGCAATCGCCTCCCCACCCCCACGAGCGTGCACTGGCACGGGGTACTCCTGCCGAGCGGCATGGATGGCGTCTCGGGGCTGACGCAAGCGCCCATCGCGCCAGGCGAGACGTTTCGCTACGAGTTCACGCTCCGGCAGCACGGCACCTGCATGTACCACACGCACTACGACGAGATGGTGCAGCAGGCGATGGGGCTCGTGGGGATGTTCGTCATCCATCCGCGCGCGCAGCGTCGCGTGGACAAGGACTTCGTGCTGCTCACCAACGAGTGGAAGGTCGAGCCGGGCACCTCACGCCCCGATCCGATCGAGATGATCGAGTTCAACGTGCTCACCTTCAATGGCAAGGCATTTCCCGCCACGGCGCCACTGGTGATCGAGCGGGGCGACCGCGTGCGCATCCGCATCGGCAACCTGAGCGCAACGAATCACCATACGATGCACATTCACGGCTTCGCGTGGGAAGTCGTGGGCACCGATGGCGGCGAGATCGCGCCGTCGGCGCGGGTGCCAGAGACCACGGTGATCGTGCCGGTGGGTACCACGCGCAGCATGGAGTTCGTTGCCGACATGAGTGGCGACTGGGCGCTGCATTGCCACATGACGCATCACACCATGACGCAGATGGGGCACCAGTTCGGCAATTGGGTGGGGGTGAAGGCCGACGTGGTCGATCGTGCGATTCGTCCACTGCTCCCCTCGTACATGACGATGGGCGAGAAGGGGATGGCGGGCATGGCGGAGCACGGCATGGAGGCGCCGCAGAACAGCGTGCCGATGCTCGGTGGCCCGGGGCCATTCGGCTACATCGACATGGGCGGCATGTTCACGGTGCTCAAGGTGCGCGACCGCGTGACCAGCCAGGCCGATCCGGGGTGGTATCGCCACCCGGCGGGCACCGTGGCGCGAGCCGCGACGGCGGCGGAACTCGCGCGCGACGGGATCACCGCGTAGCGCGAGCCGCCGACCAGCGTGCGCGACGGGATCACCACGTCGCGCGAGCCGCCGACCAGCGTGCGCGACGGAATCACCACGTCGCGCGAGCCGCCGACCACCGCGAGCGTCGGAACGACCACGTCCTGCGCGACACGATGGCCGTACGCGCACACACGCCACCCCGCGCGCCCTCAGTCGAGGACAGATCGCTGTCCCCAACACGCGACGTGGGGACGACCCGCGAGCGCGTGTGATGCGCGTGCCAGATGGACGACGCGTGCGGTATCCGCCGCACCGCGCCCATCGCTCGTGAGGACTCTCATCATGTCACGCGTTCGTTTCGCGGCGACGCTCGTGCTCGCGTGCACGACGGTCGCCCCACTCCCCGCACAGGTCACCGAACTCTCGCGCACCTCGCTCGCCGACGCGGCACAACTGACGTTCGGGCACCTCTGCGACGATCGCTTCGTGCTGCGCAACGATGGCACGCAATCGGTTACGCTCGCCTATCAGGTCGCCAAGAGCACCGAGCAGACCGCCATCACCCTGGGTGCGCGCGAAGTCGTCGAGCTCGCGTCGGCGTCGCGCCAGCCGCTCGAACTGTGGAAAGACGGTCGTCGCATCGCGCGCGCCGAGAAGGAGCGGCGCAAGTGCAAGGACGTGCAGGGCACCGCGGCCGTACAGGTGTCTCCGCTCGAGGTCAGCTCCACCGAGCGCCCGCGACAGCCATGGGTTGGATACGGGCCGGGGTGGGGCATGGGATGGGGCGCCGGGCCCTGGTTCGACCCGTGGTTTGGCGGCCCGTGGGGCGCGTGGGGGGTGAATCCGTGGCGAACAGGATTCGTGGGCGTCCCGGTGATCGTCACCGGTCGCGGTGGACGACGCCGATAGCCGCGCGCGGGCCTTGCCCGCACTCGCTCGCACGGCCACGCTCCATGCATGGCACGCGAGACAGCAACACGAATCGCGAGGCGGTGGCGGTGGTGGGCGATCGCCACCGCCACCGTCGGCGTGCTGGTCGCCGCGCTCGCGCTGTGCATCGTCTGGCCGCTCGACGCGCGTCGATTGGCCCGGCCGAGTGGCGAAGGCATCACCATCACCGATCGCACCGGCACCGTGCTGCGCACCACGCGCGCCGCAGATGGGCAACGCCAGCAGTGGCTCGCGCTCGATGCGGTCGACCCGCTCCTGGTCGCCGCCATCGTCGCGCTCGAGGATCGCCGCTTCACCGCACATCACGGCATCGCTTGGCGTGCCCTCGCGCGCGCGGCCCGCGACAATCTGTTTGCGGGGCGCATCGTCTCCGGCGCGTCCACCATCACGATGCAGCTCGCGCGGCTGCTCACGGGCGCGCCACGCTCACCGTTTGGCAAGGTGCAACAGCTTGTCTGGGCGCTGCGCCTCGAGTGGCACCTCGACAAGCGCACCATTCTCGAGCAGTACCTCAACCGCATGCCGCTCGGGCAGGGCACCGTCGGCGTCGATGCGGCGGCCCGCCTCTACGCAGGCACCGGCGCGTCGCAGCTCTCCCCCGGTACCGCCGCGCTCCTCGCCGCGCTCGCCCGCGCCCCCTCGCGCGACAATCCCATCGCGCACCCCGCGCGGGCCATACGGGCGCGCGCCCGGGCGATCGACCAGCTCCTGCTCGCCGGCGTGCTCACGCCCGACGTCGCCGCGCTCGCGCGCGACGAACCGGTCCTCGCCCCGCCACGCGAGCGTATGCGCATGCTCGCCCCGCACTTCACCACGCGCGTGCTCGCGTGGCTCGACGACAGTGCACGCGCGGGCGAGGTACGCACCACACTCGACCAGGCGCTGCAGGTGGAGCTCGAGGGTGATGTGCGCGACGCAATGCGGCAGCTCGACGAGAAAGGGGCGCGCGACGCTGCCGTCGTCGTGCTGGACAATGCGACCGGCGACGTGCGCGCATGGATCGGCAGCCCCGATTTCTGGCGTCCCGCCGTGGACACGACGCGCGGTCGCTCCCGCGGCGGCGGCCAGGTGGACATGGTCATCGGCGAACGCCAGCCGGGCTCGGCGCTCAAGCCGTTCGTGTATGCGCTCGCGTTCGATCGCGGCCTCTCGCCCGCCACCGTACTCGCCGATCTGCCGCGCACGTTCACCACGGCCACCGGCAGCTACAGTCCGCGCAACTACGACCGGCGCTTTCACGGGCCCGTGCGCGCCCGCGACGCACTTGCGAGCTCGTACAACATCCCCGCGGTGCTGCTCGCCGACCGACTCGGCGCCTCCGCGGTGCATCACACACTGCAGACGGCCGGACTCACCTCACTCTCGGAGAGCGCCGAGTACTACGGACTGGGGCTCGCGCTTGGCAACGGCGAGGTGTCGCTCATCGCGCTGGCCAACGCGTACCGTGCACTCGCCAATGGCGGCGTACATCTGCCGTGGCGATGGCAGACCACCGACACGACGACCATAGCGCCGCGTCGCGTCGTGAGCACCATTGCCGCAGCACAGGTGCTCGACATTCTCGCGGATCCCTCCGCGCGGCTGGCCGGCTTTGGCGACGACA
The DNA here is from genome assembly GCA_025453745.1 of Gemmatimonadaceae bacterium. Lineage (GTDB taxonomy): Bacteria > Gemmatimonadota > Gemmatimonadetes > Gemmatimonadales > Gemmatimonadaceae > JALOPS01. Next base: position 13,434 of record JALOPS010000032.1, on the reverse strand, counting down.
CGCCGTTCGATTTTCCCTTCCCCGTCGCAGTGAAGACCGGGACGAGTCGGCACTTCACCGACAACTGGGCCATCGCCGCCACAGGCGGCTTCACCGTGGCGGTGTGGGTGGGGAACTTCGACGGCACACCGATGCGTGCCGTCAGCGGCATCTCCGGCGCGGGACCGCTGCTGCGCCGCGCGGTCTGGCGGACGGCCGCGCGCGTGGCACCTGGCGCGCTGCGCACGCCGGCGGAGGCCGGTGCTCGCCGGGTGCGCGTGTGTCGTGCGTCCGGGCTGCGCGCCGTGCACGAGTGCCCGTCGATCGAGGAATGGCTCAGCGCCGCGCAGGAGGCGGCACTCGCCGATTGCGACTGGCATCGCGCCGGCGGCGGCGTGGTGTGGCCCGCCGAGTACCGCGCGTGGGCCGAGCAGACCGGCCGCGCGGTCGCGCTGGCAGAGGCGCTCGGCGATGGGCGTTCGCGCGGCGGCGATCTCGACGACAGCGCGACGCGATCCACACCGGGCTTGGCCGTGACGCGGCCGACTGCGCCCGGTGCCGTGGCAGCGGCCGAGCCCGCCACGCTCGCGCTCACCTCTCCGCGCGACGGAGACCGGTACGAACTCCCGGCCGGCGAGGCAGCGCAATACGCCACGATCGCACTGCGAGCCGTGGGCGCACGCCCGGCTGCGGTCCGGTGGTTCATCGATGGACGGCCCTACACCGCGCGCCGGTGGCGCCTCGAGCCCGGCACCCACGTCATTCGCGCCGAGTCGGGGCGGCGTGGGGTCGAAGCGCGCATCACGGTGGAGCGGCCCGGCTGACGCCGCGCGTGGCTCCGCGGGCGCGCCAGTCGTCGTAGCTTGGCGCGCGGCCCCTGCCGCGTACGACCTGCCTTCGACCGGACCGCATGCTCGACCGTTATCCGGCCCTGCAATACGTCGGGCCCTTCCTCGTCTTCATGGTGCTGCTCGCCGCGGCCCCATCGATTCCGCTCGGACAGCCCGCCGAGTCGATCGTGCGCGTGGCGATCATCGCCGCGAGCATCTGGTTCTTCTCGCGCCGCGTGCTCGATCTGCGCGCACCGCACTGGCTGGCGAGCATCGCGTTGGGTGTCGCGGTGTTCGCGCTCTGGATCGCGCCCGATGCGCTGATTCCCGGGTGGCGATCGAGTGTGCTCTTCCAGAACTCGATCACGGGGACGGTGAAGACGTCGATCGATCCGTCCGAGTTCGCGAATCCGCTGACGGTGGTGCTGCGCATCGCACGCGCGGCGATCCTCGTGCCGATTCTCGAGGAGCTCTTCTGGCGGGGATGGTTGCCGCGATGGCTGGTCAACCAGGACTGGCAGCAAGTGCCGCTGGGCCGATACACGACGTTTGCGTTTCTCGGGACGGCGGTGCTGTTTGCGGCGGAGCACGGCCCGTATTGGGAGGTCGGGCTGCTCTGCGGGGTGATCTACAACTGGTGGATGTGGCGGACGAAGTCGCTCGGCGATCTCGTGCTGGTGCACGGGGTGACGAATTTGTGCTTGTCGTTGTATGTGCTGGTGACGAAGAAGTGGGAGTATTGGATGTAAGGGGCAGCGAAGGGCAGTAGCCAGGCAGCTCTCAGCTCTCAGCGTGCTGCTGAAGTCCAGCTGACGGCTGTCAGCTGACAGCTCTCAGCTGCTTTCGCGGGTCGTACGCGCGTCTGGGCTGGCGCTGTCAGCACGACACGAGCTCTCAGCCGCAGCTCCGGCACATTCACGTCGTGCGAAACGCCGCAGCCTCCACCGTCGACACGACGCGCGAGTGCTGCTGAGAGCTGAGAGCTGACAGCCGTCAGCTGGACTTCAGCAGCCAGCGCTCAGCTGAGAGCTGCCCGGCTACTGCCCTTCAGCTCTCAGCTCTCCGCTGCTCTCACAAGCCACACGCGCGACGGGGCTGGTGCTCTCAACACTGCGCGAGCTCTCAGCCGCAGCTCCGGCACATTCACGTCGCGAGAACATCCGCGAAACCCGCCGTCGGCACGACGCGCGAGAGCAGCTGAAAGCTGTCAGCTGACAGCGGTAGGCTGGACTTCAGCAGCGAGCGCTCAGCTGACCGCTGCCCGGCTACTGCTCTTCAGCCGTCAGCTACCGTACACCACCGGCGCCGTCCCGTTACGGATATCCCGCGCGCCGGCCGCCACCCCCATCCCCACCGCCAACCCCGCCGTGATCGCCAGCCCCTTCGCCGCGACAAACGGGATCAACCACGCAAACGGCCCCGCGACGAGCGCCGCCCCAATCCCCGCAATCCACGGCCACTTCCCACTCTGCACCGCATCCACATAGCGCAACCGATCGCGCACGAAGCGCCGCGTCGCGCCATGCAGCAGCGTCGAGACGCCAAAGAGGATCGCCAAACCGATCAACAGGCTGAACATCGTCCACTCCTCCGCAACTGTACGGACCGCCGCGCGACGCCAGTCGCGCTCACGTGTCACCTACCGGCTGACGACGACGAAAGTTTCGCCCCCGCCCCTCCCCCGTTCAGGCGATCCCGCGACGCGCCGCCGCCAGCAGGCGGTCCGCAAAGCGATCCACTTCGTCGACCGTGGTGTACACGTTCGGTGTCACGCGCACGCCGTGGAACTCGCCGGGAATGTCGATCGACACCGTGACGATCGCGTGCTTGGCGCGGAGCCACGCCGAGAGCGCGTCCGACTTCACGCCATCGATCTGCACGAGCGCAATCGCGCCGGCGTCCGGTGTATCGAGCGGCGTCAGCACGCAAATCCTCCCACCCGACTCCGTCACCACCCGCTTCGCCCAGCGATTTCGCAGATAGCGCAGCCGCGCCACCTTGCGCTCCGCGCCGATGCCGCGATGAAATGCCATCGCCAACGGAATCGCGTTGTGGTTGGCCGCCGGGTGTGTGCCGATCTCTTCGAACTTCCGGATGTCCGCATTCATCGTCTCGGGCGCCGCCATCAGTGGCCACACCGAGGGGATCTTTTCACGCCGCACGTAGAGAAAGCCCGTCCCGATCGGCGCCAGCAGCCACTTGTGCAGACTCGTGCCGTAGAAGTCGCACTGCAGCTCGTCGCGCGTGAAGGGGAAGTGTGCAAACGCGTGCGCCCCATCGACGAGCAGCGCGATGTTCCGTGCACGGGCGAGTGCCCCGAGTTCGCGAATCGGGAGAATCTGCCCCGTGAGATTCGTGATGTGCGGGACTTCGATCACCCGCGTGCGCGGCGTGATGGCTTCGGCGAACCGATCGACGATCGCCTGCGGACTCGCCGGCGGCACCGCGAACTGTACACGCTTCACCACGATCCCTTCGCGACGCGCGCGCTGCTCCCACGTGGTGAGCATGCGCCCGTAGTTCTGCGTGGAGACGATCACTTCGTCGCCGCGCGTGAGGTCGAGCCCGAGAATCAGGATCTCGTTGGCCTCCGACGCATTGCGCGTGATCGCGAGTTCTTCCGGATCGCAGCCGAACTCCCGCGCGCACGCCTCGCGCGCCGACTCCACGCGCGGCTCGAGCACACGCCACATGTGCTCCACCGGCAACTCGTTGGAGAAGCGCAGGTCGCGTACCATCGCCTCGAGCACGTGCGTGGGCGTCGGACACACGCCCCCGTTGTTGAGGTTCGTGACCGTGCGGTCGACGTCGAACGCCTGCTGGATGGGGAGCCAGAAGTCCTCATCCGTCGCCAGCGTCTCCGCCGAGCGCCCCCCGGCAGCACCCAGCGCAGTGCCGAGCTGTCGGAAGGCGCGTGGCGTGAAGGCGGCGGCGGGCGTCGGCAGGGCCAGCGCGGCGCTGGCGGCGCCCATGGCGCCCAGGAAGGCACGGCGATCGACCATCGGGACTCCGGCGCGTGGGCACGGACAGTGGAGGGACCACCGAGTATGGCGCGCGGTGACCATGCGCCGCTAGCGTTGTGCGCTCATGCGCTCCCTTGCGACGTCCTTCCTCCCGCGGGCGCTCGGCGCCCTTGCCCTCGGCGCCGCGGCCGGGTGCATCCAGCCACGCACCCTCGTCCCCGACGACTCCGACACCGTGATGGCCAAGGCCGCGCCAACAGGGCTCGAGGACCCGGGCGCGCCGGGCCCGTATCGCGTGGGCTTCCTGAGCTATGGCAGCGGCACCGACAAGCGACGCGCGATCTATCGCGACTCCGTGGCGTATCGCACGCGATCCGTGGATGCGTCGATCCTCGCGCGCATGGAGCCCGCCATGGCCAAGGCGCGCAAGAAGACCTGGGGCTTCGGCAGCGATGCCTTTCCGCTCAACGCGCGCGTCTGGTATCCCGACACCACCGGTGCGTTCCCGCTCGTGCTCATCGTGCACGGCAACCATGGCCCGCTCGAGTACTCCGACCCCGGCTACGAGTGGCTGGGCCGTCGCTTCGCCTCACGCGGCTTCGTGGTGGCGTCGATCGATGAGAACTTCCTGAACGGTGCACTGCGCAGTGAAAACGATGCGCGCGGCTGGATGCTGCTCAAGCATCTCGAAGCCTGGAAGGCGTTGATCGACACCGCCGGCAAGCCGCTGCACCGCAAGGCCGATCTCTCGCGCATCGTGCTGATGGGGCATTCGCGCGGTGGCGAAGCGGTGGGCGTGGCGGCCGCGTTCAATCGCCTGCCATACTATCCCGACGACGCGACACTGCGCTTCGACTTCGGCTTTGCGATCCGCGGTATCGTGGCCATCGCACCGGTCGACGGTCAGTACACGCCCACCGATCGCCCCACCCCCGTGCGCGGCGTGAGCTATCTCGTGGTGCACGGGTCACACGACGGCGATGTGAGCAGCATGTCGGGAATGCGGCTCTACAATCGCCTCGACCCCACGCCGCTCGCCGGCGACACCACCGACTGCTGCTTCAAGAGTGCGATCTGGGTGCATCGCGCCAACCACGGACAGTGGAACACCGTCTGGGGGAACACCGACAACGGACGCTTCAGTCAGCGACGTCTGCGGCTCGACGCCCTGATGCCCGCCGAGGATCAGCGCCAGTTCGGCTACACCATCTTCGGCGCCTTTCTCGACGCCACGCTGCGCGGGCGATCACAGTACCGCACGCTCTTCCGCGACCTGCGCATCGCAGGCCCGTGGCTGCCCAGGACGCTCTATCAGTCGCGCTATCTCGATGCGTCGTACCGCGCACTCGCGAGCTTCGACGGCGACGTCGACGTGACCACCGGTGCGGCGCCCGGCGTGGCCGTGCGCACCGATTCGCTCTCGACGTGGAAGGAAAGCGAGATCACGTCGCGGGCGCCCGGTCGCGGGGCCACCTTCCTGACGAATGCGGCGACGTTCGGCTGGAACAACGGCACCGACTCGTTCCCGCGCACACCAGCCTTCGTCACCATCACCGTGCCCGACTCCGTGCGCAACGCGTGGAGCATCGGCCGCACGAGCGCCGTGACGCTATCGCTCGCGTGGCTCGGCGACACGCCGGGTCCGCGCAAGACGGCGCGCGATACCACGAAGAAGGACACCACTGCACGCGCCGACAGCGCCAAGCGCGCCGCACCCAAATCCGCCGCCAGCAAGGGCGCAGCCAAGAAGGACAGCACGCCCCCCGATCTTACGATCGAGGTGGAAGACGCTGCCGGTGTCATCGCGCGGCTGCCGCTCTCGACCTTCGGCCCCGTGCGTCGCCCCATCGACGTGTACGTGCTCAAGCGAAAGGGGCGCGACAAGGCACAATTCGCCACGCTCGCCGAACTGATCCTGCCGAGCTACACGATGCCGCTCGCACGCTTCGCGAGCGTCGAGCCGCGCTTCGATCCGGCACGGCTCACCGCGGTACGGCTGCGCTTCGACAAGACGCGTGTCGGCGCGGTGATGGTGGACGATGTGGGGCTGCTGCATGTGCGGTAGATTGACGAGACGTCGTCGCGACCACTACCCGTCGTTGAGGTCACCGTGCTGACTGCAGACGAGCTGCAAGCGCTACTACTCGACGAGGAATCGGATCGCGTCGAACGGAAGCGAGCGCTCACTGGAGACGTTCCCACGAAGATCCGGGAGGCCATTTGCGCATTCGCAAACGATCTGCCGGACTATCGGATGCCGGGCGTAGTTTTTGTGGGAGCGAACCCGGACGGTTCGGCATTTGGCACGTCGATCGACGATCAGTTGCTGCGTACGCTATCCGACATGAAGTTGGATGGTAGAATCGTTCCGCCGCCCAGCATGGCGGTCCGCAAAGTGGAACTGGCGGGAGGATCGATGGCCGTCATCGAGGTGCAGCCGTCGGACGCACCACCGGTGCGTCTCGATGGCCGCGTACTGATTCGGATCGGCCCCCGACGCGGTGTTGCCACGGGCCAGGACGAGCGAATCCTCAGCGAGAAGCGCCGATTCCGGGACAAACCGTTCGATGCGCACCCCGTACCCTCCGCAGCCATATCGGATCTTGATCAGCGCTACTTCGAGATGGAGTACGTGCCACGGGCGATCGCACCCGATCTGCTCGAGATGAACAACAGAACGTATCCAGAACGGCTCTCCGCGTTGAAGATGATCGACAGCCCGGAGAACGGGTTACCGACGGTCGCCGGGCTCCTGGTGTTGTCGCCTCGCGTGCTCGATTTCCTTCCCGGCGCGTACGTCCAGTTTGTGCGCTTCGCCGGCCAGGACACCAACAGCGCGATCTTGGACGAGGCGCGGATCGACGGACCAGTGGGCCAGGTGCTGGCGCGGCTGGAAGACAAGCTCAAGGCCAACCTGAAGCAGGAGGTTGCGATCGGCACGGATCTGCACGAAGAACGCCGTCCCGACTATCCACTGCTCGCCCTCCAGCAGATCGTCAGAAACGCGCTCTTGCATCGGACCTACGAGCACACCAACGCTCCTGTCCGAGTGTATTGGTTTGCTGACCACATCGAGATCGCAAGCCCCGGTGGGCCATTCGGAGCGGTCACGACCGAAAACTTCGGCGCACCCCACGCCACCGACTACCGGAATCCGACTTTGGCAGAGGCGATGCGAGTGCTAGGCTTCGTGCAACGCTTCGGGTTTGGCATTCCCGCCGCGCGAGCGGAGCTCACCAAGAACGGCAATCCCCAGCCGGAATTCGCCGTCACGCCGGAATTCGTGACGGTCATCGTGCGCGGGCGATCATGACGCACGTTCCCGTCCTGACGTTCTTCAACAACAAGGGCGGCGTCGGGAAGACATCGCTGGTGTTCCATGTATCCTCGATGCTGGCGCGCCTTGGACATCGCGTCTTGGTGGCCGATCTGGATCCACAGGCCAACCTGACCGCCGCGTTTCTGCCAGAGGAGGCGCTGGTACAGCGCTGGGAGCCGCAATCGTCGACGGACCGCGCGCTCACGATCTTTGATGCGGTGAGTCCGCTGCAGGACGTCGGCGATGTCCGACCCGTGGACGTCGCCAACCTGGGCCCCGGCCTGGCCCTCATTCCCGGTGACTTGCGACTCGCCACATTTGAAGAGTTGCTGACAACGGCATGGGCTGATGTGATGTCATCGGGGAGCAGGGTCAGAGCGTTCCGGATTCTCCGGTCTTTCTGGCACGTCATTCAGACCAGCGCTCACGCGCATGACGCTGGCATCATCGTCCTCGATGTCGGTCCTTCCCTTGGAGGGATCAACCGGACCGCCTTACTCGCGACCGACGCTGTCGTGGTACCACTCGCTGCAGATCTGTTCTCGCTGCAGGGTCTGCGGAATCTCGGCCCGACACTCCAGCGGTGGAGAACTGAGTGGTCCGTCCGATTGGCCACGGGCGAGCAACCGCCATTCGATGTACCTCACGGCGCGATGCGCCCGATCGGGTACGTGCTGCAACAGCACGCCGTCCGACTGGACCGTCCGGTCATCGCGTACGATAGGTGGGCGAGACGGATGCCCGGTGCTTTTCGGCAGTACATGATGCCGGATGCCGGTGGGTCGGTTCCGCCTACGGCGGCGGATGATCCGTTCTGCCTCGCTCTGCTGAAACACTACCGAAGCTTGGTGCCGATCGCACAAGAAGCCAGGAAACCGATATTCGATCTCACCAGCGCGGACGGTGCTGTGGGATCACACGCGAGGTCCGTATCGGATGCTTTCCGTGACTTCAAGGAGCTGGCGGGTCGAATTCTCAAGCAGGTACCGCTTGCAAGCCACGAGCTCGCAGGGTGAGTTGCAGAGTTTCGGCGACTACCGCACCCGGATCCCCAACCGCCACCCCGCCGCCGCCGGATCGGGTTCGTACGCCACATCGAACGCCACGCGATCGATCGACAGCGACGTGCCCCACGTCAGGCGCCCCACGCCCTCCCCACGCCGACTCCCCACGCGCGCGACGAGCCCGACGCCCTCCACGGGCACGAGCGAGAACTCCACGCCACCGCTCGACGCCACGCGCCCGTCGCGATCGATACCGAGCGCGAACTGCCCTCCCAGATCGTACCACGTCCCCTGTGGCGAGAGCGGAATGCCATAGCCCACCTCGACGCGCATGGGTGCCTGCCGATCGACCGGCGGACCACCCACGAGATCACTCGTCGGGTCGGGGCCGATCGAGCGCGCCACCGCACCGAGCGATCCGTACCAGAGCGGCATCGTCACGCCGACGTCCGCGAGCACGTTCATCGACAGCGCGTCCCCCGCCGTGGCTGCCGGCCCTGCATCGTTGCCGGCATGCAGCGTCGCGCCAATGCGCAGCGGCCCCACGCGTCGCGCCGCACCGACGCTCGCCACCGCACTCCCGGAGATCCCCGCGTCGCGCCACGCGCGAAACGCGGGATCAGGCATATCGCCCGCGCGCGCCAGGAGTGGGATCGCCTGCAACCGCGTCGCCTCGAGCCGCAGCGCGCGCAAGCCGGCCGCGACGCTCCACTTGCCGAGCGTCGTGACCGCGGCAAACGAGGCGCCGAGCGACGCCTCATCCGTCCGCGAGACGCCAAGCGACATTCCGCGGGCCTGCGTCAGCGCGCCAGGATTGAAGAAGAGCACGTCCGCATCGTCGCCCGCGACGAAGCTGCCACCCAACGCCGCCGCCCGTGCGCTCCACGGCAGCGTGATCGCCACCGGCGTCTCGAGCACCGGCCGAGCGCCGCCGATCGGCGCCTGCGCCGCCACCGTCGTCGCCGCGCAGGCCAGCGCCGCGACCACCACCGTCACACCGCGCGCACGCTGTCGGTGCGCTGTGTCGCTGATTTGCTTCCCGCCCATGTCTGATGTGACTCCGTCGTTGGGGACCGTGGCCGGGGGAATCAAGTCCGCCCCATCTCCGAAAGCCAGCGTGGCGACGCAGCATGCGCCCGGTGACCCGATCCCCGTCGGCGCACAGATCCCGCGTACACACGGCGCAGTGCTGTGCGCGATCGGGCGGCTCTGGCTCGTGGCGGGCGGATGGCGCCTGGCCGGCGAGCTCCCCGACATGCCGCAGGCCATCATCATCGTCGCGCCGCACACCTCGAACTGGGACTTCACCCTCGGCCTCGCGGTCAAGTTCCTGCTGCGACTGCGCGCACGGTGGCTCGGCAAGGCGGCCATCTTCCGCTCACCGCTCGGTGGCTTCTTTCGTCGCATCGGCGGGATCGCCGTCGACCGCAGCGCCGCCAACAATGTCGTGCAGGCTTCGGTCGCCGCCTTTGCCGCAACACCGCGCATGCTGCTCGTGCTCGCGCCCGAGGGGACGCGCACAGCGCGCATGAAGTGGAAATCGGGCTTCTACCACATCGCGCGCGGCGCAAACGTGCCGGTCATCCCCGTGGCGTTCGACTGGCCAGGCAAGCGCGTGACGTTCTTTCCGCCCGAGCACATGGGGCCGGATGGCGACGCGGAGATTGCACGACTGCTGACCCTCTTCGACGGCGTGCGCGGCAAGCGCGCGTAGCGACGCTACAACCGCAGATCGAGCCCGGCGCGCCACGTCCGCCCGGGCGTCACGATCGCATTGCTCCGATACGCCGTCTGCACATTGGACAGGTTGGTGGCGGCCACGTACGCACTCCCGTGGCTGAACGCCCAGGCGAGCGACACATCCCCGTTGACCACCTCGGGATAGCGCACCCAGAAGGCACGCAGCGAGGGGAGTGGACGCCGCGGCTGATCGGTCCGCACGGCATCGAGCAGCGTCGCCGCGTCGTAGTTGATCCACGGCCCCACCGCGGAGATCGACGCGGATGTCGTGACACGACCGAGCACCCATTGCACGCTCGCACCCATCGCGCGGCGCGGCACTTCGAGCGGCACGTCGCCAACCTGCAACTCGCCCGCGTAGTCGTCGGCCAGCCGGCGCACGCGCGAGTCCTGCAGTGCCACCCACGCTTCCCACGTCGTCGCGCCCCACCGCGCCGCGCCTTCGACCTCCCACCCGCGATTGGTGATCTGCCCGAGGTTCTGCGGCGTCACCGCCGCCGGTGTTGCCGGCACATCGGTCACGAGCACCGGGGCCACCAGGTCGGCGGCGAGCTGATCGAAGCGTGTCACGCGCAGCGAGAATCGATTCGCGCGGGCGAGGTCGATGCCGAACTCCACACCGCGCTGTGTCTCCGCGCGCAATCGCGTGCGCGGGTCGATGCCACCGGTGCCGGGTTCGGGCGGCGCGACGCCGCCGATGATCACCGCGTTCGGCGGCGCGCGCAGCCCGCGACCGTACGCCACGCGCGGCCGCACGCTCCACGCGCCCCACCGCTGCACCCCCGTGATGCCGAACGACGGCAACCCCACCACTTCGGTGCGCCCTTCGCGCAATTGCACACGCTCGCTGCGCACGCCCACGGTCGCAAAGAGCCGCTGCCCGGCGTCCAGCTCGAGCTGCGTGACAAAGCCACCCGTGCGTTGATCGACGGGCACGAGCGGCGGATCGGGATTCTGCAGTGCCGGACGCGGTGCGGCGGTCACGCGTGCGACCAGCACGGCCGGATCGGAGCTCGCCGTCACCGCGGCTTTCACGCCGTGCTTGCGCGGCGTCGACAGGCGCGTGGTGTAGCGCAGCGATGCGCGCGTGAACTGCCCACGCAACCGCCGCACCGACTGATCGGGAAACGTGTACAGCATCGCCGGTTCGCGCAGCACGTCGAGCCGCGCATTGTCCACGCCGGTGGTGAGCTGATGCTCCCACCACGTCGCGGGCGTCCAGCGCACGGTGACGGCCGCAGTCTGTTGCTGAATGCGTTGTGCGCCGGGAATGGCGGGCAACTGGCGCGTGGAGTCACCGAGCAGGATCGGGCTCACGGGCACGCCGGCATCGAGGGCGCCGGCGCGCGCGGTGGCTTCGATCAGCAACGTGCCGCGGATCGCACGCGTGCCGATGTGCGCGTTCCATCCCCGCACGTCGGCACCGCGTTGATACGCGCCGTTGACGGTGAGCGCGCCACCCACCGAATACGTCGCCGCCGTGTTGCCACCCGACGCCACCACCGACACGCGTCCTTCGGGCACGGTCTCGCCAAAGCGACTCGAGACCGCGCCCATGTTGGCATCCACGAGCAGCGCCGGCGCGAGACCATCGCGCGGCATCCCCTTGGAGGTGACGACCTGCAGCACGCCGCTGTTGGCGTCCGCGCCATAGAGCGCGGCGCCCTGTGGGCCGCGAATCACCTCCACGCGGTCGAGCGCGCGCGGATCGATGGGCGCGAGCGCCAGCGGGTAGGCGGCCTCGACGCCGTCGATGTACGTCTTGAGGTAGTTGCCCGAGAAGGAGCTGACGCCGCGGATCGACGCGAAGCGCGTGACGAGGGCGGCGGGCCCTTCGTTCCAGATCACGAGCCCCGGCGCATTCGAGCGCAGCACCTGGTCGAGCCGCGGCACGCCCGGCTGATGCAGCGTGCGCGTATCGAGCACGGTGAGCGAGCTCGGCACCGACACGCTCGGCGTACCGAACGGATTGCCCATCACCACGATCGACGAGAGCGTGCGCGCAGCGGCATCGCTCGCGACGAAGCGTCGCACGAGGCTGGCCAGCCGGCTCGCGTTGGGCGTGCGGGGAATGAGCACGACCTGATCGAGCGCGCCGAGCTTCGCATCGAGCCGTGTGTCATCGAGGATTTCCTCGAGCACCTTGCGCACCGCAACGCGCGCGGCCGCGTAGCTCACGCGCTTGCCGCGCGGCAGCTCATCCGTGCTGAAGGCGATGCGCAGCCCGGCCGCGCGGGCGACCAGCTCGATCGCCTCGGCGAGCGGTGTGTCACGAAACGCGATCGAGATCTCGCGCGAGAGCGGATCGGCTTTCGGCGACTGGGGCGCACGCCGCGACGCAGGCGCCTGCGCCGCAATTGGCGAGGCCACCGATATGGCGGCAGCGAGCGAGCCACCCAACACCACGGAAGCCCGCACGACCGACGCCACGAGTCCTCGGCGCGGCCAACTCATCAGAGGGAAGATACTGCTGACGACGGCGACCCGCGCCGTCGGGACCGGCACTCAGTTGCCGGCGGCGGCGCGACCGGAACGCACGCGCGACGGATCGCGCAGTCGATATCCCTCGACGCCCTGGCGCTCGAGGTCCAGCCCCAGCGTCGCGGCAATCGTCGCGGCCACCGTGCCAGCGCCGTCGTTGCCGAAATCGGCGGTCACCTTGCGCTCGCCCAGCGACGGGTCGTCGTACGACAGCGTGATGCCATACCGCGACCGCACCGCGTCTGCCACATGGGCGAGCGAGGCGTTGCGCACCACGAACGTCTCCTGCGACCAGGCCACCGCTTCGGTGGGGTCCACGTCGGGGAGCCGAGTGAGCGCACCCGTGGAGTCCACCTGCGCCGCGCCACGACGACGCAGCTCGATCGTGTCGCGCGACGCGCCGGCGGAGGCCACGCGCACGGCCCCGTCGGTCACGCTTACCGTGACCGCGCCGCGCGATCCGCCGCGCACCACGAACGCCGTGCCGATGTCTTCGATGACCGCGTCACCCGCGCGCAGCCGGAAGGGCGCGACATCCGCGCGATGTGCCACCGTCACGAACGCCTCGCCCTCGAGCTGCACGTCGCGATGGCGAACGCCATACCCGTCGGTCGTCGTCAGCCGGCTCTTGGCGGCCAACACCACGCGCGTGCTGTCGGCCAGCCAGATCGTCTGCGGCGCGTTGGACGCCGCACCGAGCGCCACCACGTCGGGCGTGGTTGCGTCGGCGACCGCCGGAGCCGAACTCGTCCGCGGGAGCACGACGGCCACGATCACCGCCGCTGCCGCCGCCGCCAGCCCCAGCCCGACCAATCGCTTGCGACGCGCGGATTCCTGCGCCTCGCGCTCGACGGCGCGCACGCTCAGCGGGGTGACCCCCTCCTCACGCACGATGCGCAGCGGGATCTGCTCCTGCTTCTCGATCCGGCGCCACACGGCCGCATAGGCCGCGGAGGCATCAGGCATCGCCGCCCCCTGCCACTGTCGGGCCGCGCCAGCGGATGCCCACACGCGCTCGGCTTCACGCACCGATCGCGACTCGAGACCGGCACGAGCCTCCGGGCCCGCCTCGCCAGCGACCACGCGCGCGATCCGCCCCCAGAGGGCGTCTTCCTCGG
>JALOPS010000031.1 GCA_025453745.1 Gemmatimonadaceae bacterium | reverse complement strand
CCTGGAGCGCGATCGCGCTGGCGATCACGTGGGCGCTCGAGCAGTGGGCGGTGACGCGGGGGTGGGTGGTGTCGGCGAGCCTCAGCCCGTTCGGACCGGAGAAGGCGCTGCTGCGCGACTACACGGTGGGTGATGTCGCGTCGCGGTGGCTCTTTGTGCCCGCCGCGTTCCAGCTCTGGTTTCTCCGTGCGTTGCTGTTGCTCAATCTGCTCTATCCGCTGATCGGTCGAGCGCTCGATCGCAAGCCGCGGCTGTTCTTTGGGGTGGTGGGCGTGCTCTGGCTGATCGGCCTCGAGCTCCCCGGGGTGACGAACGCAGGGCTCCTCTTCTTCTCGCTCGGTGTGTGGTTCGCGCGGTCCGGCGTGGACATCGTGGCGACGCCGTCATGGTTCCGCACGCGATGGATGCTGTTGCTGTGGATCGCGCTGTGCGCCACGCATACGTCCATCGCCTTTGGGTTCGAGCAGATGAACGGCTGGGCGCGATTCGGCATGATGTTGCTCTATCGCGGCATCGAGCTCAGCGGACTGCTGGTCGCGTGGATCGGCGGTCGCGCGCTGGCCGACTGGGCGATGCGCCGCGCATGGTTTGCGTGGCTGACGGGCTCGTCGTTCGTGATCTATGCGCTGCACGTACCGCTCGTGAACTATGTCACCGAGGGCGCGCTGCAACGGGTCGGGACGAGTCCAGGCGCATCGCTCGGCGTGTACCTCGTGGCGCCGATTGCGGTGATGGTGTTCGCGGTGCTGGTGGGAACGGTGCTGCGCGCGGCGACCCCCACGCTGTACGGTGTGCTCACGGGCGGGCGTGGGCTGCCGGCTGGGCGGGCGCGGGTGCATGCGGCGGCTCTCGCGAGCGCGTCCGCCTCACCGGCCGTGCGGTAGTACGCCCTACCGGACCGCGCCAAGCCGAGCACGGAGGGCGCGCACCCCCGCGCGACTGACGGGCACCGTACGACCATCGCGCAGCAGGGCGGTTGCGCCGAGATCGCGAGGCGTGCGCAGTTCGCGCACGGCGTCGACCGCCACGACGATCGTGCGATGAACGCGTACGAACCGATGCGGGTCGAGCGAGGCGATGACGGACTGCAGCGTGCCGCGCGCGGGGTACTCGCGTCCGCGGGCGTGGACGCGTACGTAGTTCCCGTCCGCCTCGACTGTGATGATCTGCGCCTGCGAGAGGAGCGTGGTGCGCGTCCCCACGCGAATGGCGAGCGTCTGCGACGCTGGGGCGGCGGCGGGCGGTGGTGCGAGCAGCGTGGCTGCGGGCGGGGGCACGACGGCCGATCGTGCGTCGGTACGGGGAGCAGGAGAATCGGCCGCCACCGGTGTGGCCTCCTGATGCGCCGAGTCGGCGATGCGCCAGCGGGGATTCGCGGCCAGCATCACGAGCAGTGCGAGGACAGCGCCCGGTGCGCTCCATCGTGCCGCAAGCGACACGGCGGCGTCGAGAATGGCGGACCAGACAAACGGCCCCTGGTGTGAGAGGAGCGCCCGGACGGCGGCGGCCAGTGCGATGGCGCAGATCGTCGCGGCCGCGAGTTCGGCGACGCGACGGGTTGCGCTCCGATCTCGCACGAAGGCGCGATGCTCGATGAGGGCCAGCAACCCGAGGCCGGCAAGACTCCACGCCACCACGCTCGTGCTCGACCAGGAGAACGCGAGCCACACAGGTGTGTGGCGACCGCGCAGCGCATGCAACAGCAGCGTGTATGCGGTGAGGACCAACGTGGCGACGCCGGCGAGCGCGATGAGTGGCGCCGGTCGATGGACGCTCAACGGCAGTCGGAGCGGGAGGCGGTGGACGTTCACGGATGCGCGGGGGCGGTTGGTCCCCGAACAATTGCCCGCGGCGAGCGGCAACGGTATCCGGTTCGCATCACTTGCTGCCGGAGTTTCTCGTGCGCCATCGTGGCATCGTGCTGTTGATCGTCGTCGCGGCTTGTCACTCGCCCCGCCCGAGGGCGTCGGTTCCGGCAGCAGCGGACACAACGCCACGCGTGCTGTTGGCCGCGCCCGTGCGGTCGGGGCACGAGTTCGCGGTCGCCGAGTCGCCCGACGGCCGGGTGCGCGTCCTCTCGCGGCGGACGTTCGCGTCGCCGACGTCGCCGCCAGTGCTACATCTCCTGGAAACCCGGCGGACGGCGAACGGGGCGTGGAGCGTGCCGGTGCCGGTCCCGTTTTCTGGCGGGGTGTGGCGAGACATCGATCCGATCTGGTCACCCGACGGCACGCGACTGCTGTTCAACTCCACGCGCCCCGCGCCGGGACGCGCCAGCGATGCGACCGATTTCGATGTGTGGGTCGTTTTCTTTCGTGACGGAGAATGGGGCGAGCCCATGCGTCTGCCGGCCCCGCTCAATACGATCGCGTCCGAGACCTACGCATCAATGACGCGCGAGGGGACGATCTACATGACGCAGAGCAGCGGCGCGCCGCGCGGGTCTCGGATCGTGCGAAGCCGGCCGCTCGCGGGTGGCGCGTGGAGTGGGCCCGAGACACTGTCGGTCGTCAACGCGACGGGCGACGCGAGCAATCCATTCATCGTCGACGACGAATCGCTGCTGCTCTTCGTCGATCGCCGACCAGGCGGGGAGGGTGATTCGGACCTGTATGTCAGCGAGCGTCGCGGCGACTCGTGGACCGAGCCTCGCGCACTGCCGGTCAACACGGCGCGCGCCGAGTTCGCACCGGTGCTCAGTGCCGATCGTGCGCGACTGCTGTTTGGACGGTTGCGGCGCGGCGGAGCCGGCGAACCGCCGGTCGCCGAAGAAGATGTGTATGTGGTGTCGGGTGCGTGGGCGCTGGGCCGTCGCCGGTGAACGCTCACCCCCACTGACGCAACACACTGCGCTGCACCTTGCCGGTGGGCGTCTTGGGCAGCGCGTCGAGATAGCGCACGATGCGCGGATACTTGTAGGGCGCGATCGTCGACTTCACGTGCTCCTGCAACGCACGCGTGAGGCCGTCGTCGGCTGCGATGCCGTCGCGGAGCACGACGTACGCGGCCACGGTCGTCGTGCGGTCCTCGTGCACGGCGCCGACCACCGCGCACTCGGCGACCGCGGGGTGGAGCAGCAGCGCCTGCTCCACTTCGGGCCCTGCGATCGCATAGCCCGAGGCCGTGATCATGTCGTCCGAGCGCGCCTGATACCAGAAGTAGCCGTCCGCGTCGCGCAGGAAGGTGTCGCCGGTGCGGTTCCAGCCGTTGCGTACGTACGCGCGCTGTCGCTCGTCGTCGAGATAGCGGCAGCCGGTGGGGCCGCGCACCTCGAGGTGCCCTGCTGTTCCGTCGGGCAGCACGTGCCCGTCTGTATCGACGATGCGTGCCTCGTAGCCAGGGACCACGCGACCGGTCGCGCCGGGGCGCACCTGGTCGACGGGCGACCCGATGAAGATGTGCAGCAGCTCCGTGGCGCCGATGCCGTCTTGCAACGTGATGCCGGTGGCGTCGTGCCACGCGTCGAGCGTGGCTTTGGGAAGCGTCTCGCCGGCTGAGACGCACACACGGAGCGACGAGAGATCGTGATCGCGTGCTTTCGCGGCCATCGCGCGATACGCCGTGGGCGCGGTGAACGTGATCGTGGCGCGATGCCGCGCGATCGCGGTGAGCAGCTCGTCGGGAGGGAGTCGTTCGAGGAGCACGCTGCTCGCGCCCACGGCGAGCGGGAAGATCACGAGACCGCCGAGTCCGAAGGTGAAGGCCAACGGTGGCGAGCCGATGAAGCGATCGTCGGCGTGCGCACGCAGCACGTGTGCGCCGTATGCGCGCGCGATGGCCAGCACGTCGCGATGGAAGTGCATCGTCGCCTTGGGCGTACCGGTGGTGCCCGAGGTGAAGCCGAGCAGGCAGACGTCATCGCTGGCGGTGGGGCACGCGGTGAAGTGCTCGGGCGCCGACGGCAGGTACGACTCGAGTTCGCCGTCGGCATCGCCAAAGGTGACGATGCGTTGAAGCGCGCTGTCTTCGTCGCGGATGTCGGTGAGTGCGTCGACCAGGCGGGGATCGCAGAGGGCGAGGTGGACCTGCGCCTTGGCGACGACGGGGCGGAGTTCGGCGGCGCGCAGCAGGGGCATGGTCGCGACGACGACGCCACCGGCCTTCATGATCGCGAGGTACGTGGCCGCGAGCATGGGTGAGTTCGGCGCGCGCAGCAGCACGCGCTGTCCGGGCACGAGGCCGAGTCGATCGACGAGCACGTGCGCGATCCGGTCGACCATCGCCGCCGTCTCGGCGTAGCTCCATGTCGTGTTCGCGCCGATGAAGCATGGGCGCGCGCCCCATTCGGGTGTCCGTCGTGCGTCGAGGAGTTCGGAGACGCAGTTGAGCTGCGCGGGGTACTGATGCTCCGGTCGATCGAGGAGCAACGTCGGCCAGTCCGCGAGCGGTGGTAGTCTGTCGCGCGTGAACGGGTCGACGTGTGCGGACGGGAACACCGGGACTCGCTCCTGAGCGAGGGGTGGCGCACTGGCGGGGCGGGTGCGCGCAAGACTAGGACGGCCGGTGAAACGGGGCAAGCGGCGCGCGCGTCGTCCCGAGCGGAGTGCCGCGCAGCGGCACGGAGTCGAGGGATCTCGGCGTGGGGCGCGGAGATCCCTCCACTCGCGGCGCTGCCGCTCGGTCGGGATGACGGGTGCGTGTGTCGTCCCGAGCGGAGTGCCGCGCAGCGGCACGCAGTCGAGGGACCTCCGCGTGGGGCACGGAGATCCCTTCACTCGCGGCTGCGCCGCTCGGTCGGGATGACGGGTGCGTGTGTCGTCCCGAGCGGAGTGCCGCGCAGCGGCACGGAGTCGAGGGACCTCCGCGTGGGGCGCGGAGATCCCTCCACTCGCGGCTCCGCCGCTCGGTCGGGATGACGGCGTGATAGTCGTCCCGAGCGGAGTGCCGCGCAGCGGCACGGAGTCGAGGGACCTCCGCGGTGGGCGCGGGGATCCCTCCACTCGCGGCCAAGCCGCTCGGTCGGGATGACGGGTGCGTGCGTCGTCCCGAGCGGAGTGCCGCGCAGCGGCACGGAGTCGAGGGACCTCCGTGGTGGGCGCGGAGATCCCTCCACTCGCGGCTGCGCCGCTCGGTCGGGATGACGGGTGCGTGCGTCGTCCCGAGCGGAGTGCCGCGCAGCGGCACGAAGTCGAGGGACCTCCGTGTGGGCACGGAGATCCCTCCACTCGCGGCGCTGCCGCTCGGTCGGGATGACGGGTGCGTGTGTCGTCCCGAGCGGAGTGCCGCGCAGCGGCACGGAGTCGAGGGACCTCCGTGTGGGCACGGAGATCCCTCCACTCGCGGCTGCGCCGCTCGGTCGGGATGACGCCGCTCGGTCGGGATGACAACCGCTCGCACCGACCACCCGGGCGCACGTACCTTGTCCCGCCATGCGCATTGTCTGCATCGGTGGCGGTCCGGCGGGGCTCTATTTCGCGCTGCTGATGAAGCGCGCGCACCCCGCCCACGACATCACGGTCATCGAACGCAATCGTCCGTACGACACGTTTGGCTGGGGCGTGGTCTTCTCCGACGCGACGATGGCGCGCATGCGCACGGCGGACCCCGAGACCGCAGCCGAGATCGAACAGGCGTTCAACCACTGGGACGACATCGAAGTGCGCATCCACGGCCGCACGATGCGCACCACCGGCCACGGCTTCGTGGGAATCGGCCGCAAGCTCCTCCTCAACATCCTGCAACGCCGCTGCGAAGCGCTTGGCGTCGTGCTCCAGTTTGACGCCGAGGTCGACGACGACGCCACGTACCACGACGCTGATCTCGTCATCGCGGCCGATGGCGTCAATTCCCTCGTTCGCAAGCGGTACGCCGACGTTTTCCGCCCCGACCTGCAGGCACGCCCCAATCGCTACATCTGGCTCGGCACGCCGCGTACGTACGACGCCTTCACCTTCGACTTCGTGAAGACGGCGCACGGCTGGTTCCAGGCGCACATCTACAAGTTCGACGAGACCACCTCCACCTGCATCGTCGAAACCACCGAAGACACGTTCACCGCGCACGGCCTCGATAGGGCCACGACCGACGAGTCGATCGCGTTCTGCGAGCGCCTCTTCGCCGACGTGCTCGGTGGCGCGCCGCTCCTCTCCAACGCGCGACACCTGCGCGGCTCCGCGTGGCTCAACTTCGGGCGTCTGACGTGTGAACGCTGGTGGCATCGGCCGGGCCACGCGCACGTCGTACTGATGGGCGACGCGGCACACACGGCGCACTTCGCGATCGGCTCGGGCACCAAACTCGCACTCGAAGACGCGATCGAACTCGCCGAGCAGTGCAGCGCCACCGGTCACGACGCCGCGAAGCTCCCGCTCGCGCTCGAACAGTACGAGGCGGTGCGGCGTGTGGAAGTGCTGCGCATCCAGAACGCCGCGCGCAACGCGATGGAGTGGTTCGAAGTCGTGGGCGCCCGGTACGCCGATACGCTGCCGCCCGAGCAGTTCATGTACTCGCTGCTCACCCGTTCGCAGCGCATCAGCCACGAGAATCTGCGCCTGCGCGACCGCGCGTGGCTGGAAGGCTACGAGCGCTGGTTCGCCGAGCGTGCGCACGTCGCAGTGCGCGACGGTGCGGCGCCACCGCCGCCGATGTTCACGCCGTTCTCCGCGCGTGGCATGACGGTGCCCAATCGCGTCGTCGTCTCGCCGATGGCGATGTACTCCGCCCGCGACGGCGTGCCCGGTGACTTCTACCTCGTACACCTCGGTGCACGCGCACTCGGCGGCGCGGGACTGGTGTACGGTGAGATGACCTGTCCCTCACCGGACGCCCGCATCACGCCAGGGTGCGCGGGGCTCTGGAATGCCGAGCAGCGCGATGCGTGGGCGCGCATCGTGCACTTCATCCACGCCGAGTCGCCGGCCAAGGTCGCGCTCCAACTCGGTCACGCCGGGCGCAAGGGCGCGACGCGCGTACCGTGGGAGGGGGATGACCAGCCGCTTCCCGAGGGCGGATGGCCCCTGATCTGTGCGTCCGCCGAGTCGTATCTGCCGCGTCTCGCGGTGCCGCGCGCGATGACGCGCGAGGACATGCTCCGCGTCATCGACGACTTCGTGCACAGCGCGCGACTGGCGGCGGAGACGGGGGCCGATCTCCTGGAGCTGCACTGCGCGCATGGCTATCTGCTGAGCGCGTTTCTCTCGCCGCTCACCAATCACCGGCACGACGAATACGGCGGCAGCCACGAGAACCGTGCGCGCTTCCCGCTCGAGCTCTTTCGCGCCGTGCGCGCCGTCTGGCCCGCCGAGCGTCCCATGAGCGTGCGATTGTCGTGCCACGACTGGGCGCCGGGAGGCAATACCGACGATGACGCGCTGATCTTTGCGCGGTACTTTCACGAGGCAGGCGCCGATCTGGTCGATTGTTCGAGCGGGCAGGTGGTCGCACATCAGCGGCCGGTCTACGGGCGGCTCTACCAGACGCCTTTCTCCGATCACATCCGCAACACCGTCGGCGTGCCGACGATCGCGGTGGGCGCGATCGCCGAGGCCGACCATGTGAATTCGATCATCGCGGCGGGACGCGCCGATCTGTGCGCCATCGCGCGGCCACATCTCGCCGATCCCTCGTGGACGCTGCATGAAGCGGCGCGCATCGGCTATCGCGACATCGAATGGCCACGGCAGTATCGCAGCGCGCGCGCGCAGTACGAAACCAACCTTGCGCGCGCGGCGGCGGCGCGATGAGTGGCGTCGATGCCGTGCGTCCACTCCGCGGACGACACGCGCTCGTCACCGGCGCGGGGAGCGGCATCGGGCGAGCCGTGGCGCTGCGACTTGCGGCGGACGGTGCGCGCGTGAGCGTCGCGGGCCGTCGCCCGGAGCCGCTCCTGGCAATCGCCTCGCTCCTGCGTGAGCAGGCCGGCGGCATGGTGACCATGGATGTGACCGACGCGAACGCCGTGACCGCGGGCGTCGCCTCACTGATGACCATCCAACCCATCGATATCGTGGTGCACAGCGCCGGGCAGGCGGCCAGCGCACCCTACGCGCGCACGGATGCAGCGCTCTTTCGCCGCCTGTTCGATGTGAACGTGCTCGGCGTGCATCACGTCACGCAGGCCGTGCTCCCCGGCATGCGCGAGCGCGGCACGGGGCGCATCGTGGCCATCGCCTCGACGGCCGGCCTCACCGGCTATGCGTACGTGAGCGCGTATGTCGCCTCGAAGCATGCCACCGTGGGATTCGTGCGTGCGCTCGCGTCCGAGCTCGCGCGCACGGGCGTCACGGTGAACGCAGTTTGTCCCGGTTTCACCGACACGCCGCTCGTCGCCGAGGCCGTGGCCACGATCGTTGCCCAGACGGGGCGCGACGAGACGGCCGCGCGTGCGGAGCTGACCCGCACCAATCCGATGGGCCGGCTCGTGCAGCCTGACGAGGTGGCCGATACGGTGGCGTGGCTCTGCGGACCCGGTGCGAGTGCGGTGACGGGGCAGGCGATTGTCGTGGCGGGTGGGGAGGTGCAGGCCGGGTGACCCGGGTGTTTGCTTTCCGGCCATGAGCGATTCCGCCATGCAGGCCATGCGCCGCCCCTTTGCCACGCACGCCACACAGCACGTCCGGTGGACGTGCTCACCGGATGGTCGCGTGGCGACGCTGATGCTCGATCGCCCGGACCGCAAGAATCCGCTCACGTTCGAGTCGTATCGTGAACTGCGCGACCTCTTCCGCGCGCTTCCCGATGCGAGCGACGTACGCACGGTCGTGCTCACCGGCGCGGGGGAGAACTTCAGCTCGGGCGGCGATGTCTTCGAGATCATCGAGCCGCTCACGCGGATGACGATGCCCGATCTGCTCGCGTTCACGCGACTGACGGGCGACGTGGTCAAGGCGATGCGTCGTTGCCCCCAGCAGATCATTGCGGCGGTCGACGGCGTGTGTGTGGGTGCTGGCGCAATCCTCGCGATGGCGAGCGACCTGCGCCTCGCGACGCCCGCAGCGCGCACCGCGTTCCTCTTCGCGAAGGTTGGCCTCGCGGGGGCGGACATGGGCGCGTGCGGCATCCTGCCGCGCATCATCGGGCAGGGACGCGCCGCCGAATTGCTCTACACCGCGCGCACGATGAGCGCCGACGAAGGGGCCGCGTGGGGATTCTGGAATCGCGTGGTGCCCCGCGACGCGCTGCTCGAGGAGGCGACGGCACTCGCCCGTGCGCTGGCCGACGGACCCGCGTTTGCACATGCGATGACCAAACAGATGCTCGATCGCGAGTGGGCGATGAGCGTGGACGACCTGATCGACGCCGAAGCGCAGGCGCAGGCGATCTGCATGGCGACGGAAGACTTCCGTATCGCGTTCGAGGCGTTTGCGTCGAAGCAGGCGCCGGCGTTCCGCGGAAAATGATGCACGAGCACCTGCGATGGCCCTTCTTCGACACGTTGCATGCGGAGCACGCCGCACGTGTGGATGCACTGGCTCCGACGCTGGAGGACGCAGCACATCGCGCGGGCGACGATCTCGACGCACGCTGTCGCGCGCTCGTGCGCGCGATGGGCGACGCGGGGCTGCTTGCTGTTGCGGCACCCGCTCCTGCCGCAGATGCCGCCGCACTGGATTCGCGGCTCCTCTGTCTGACGCGCGAACGTCTGGCCTTTCACGACGCCCTCGCGGACTTCGCCTTCGCCATGCAAGGGCTCGGTAGCGGCGCGATCACGCTCGACGGCTCGCCTGCACAGCGTGCACTGGTGCTGCCACGCGTCGCGCGCGGCGAATGGATCGCCGCGTTCGCGCTCTCCGAAGCGCAGGCCGGGTCCGACGTGGCGGCGCTCGCCTGTCGCGCCGAGCGCGATACGGCCGACTGGGTGCTCGGCGGCGAGAAGACGTGGATCTCCAACGGCGGCATCGCCGATGTATACGTCGTCTTCGCACGCACGGGTGAGGCCGATCGCGGCACCCGCGGGATCTCGGCGTTTCTCGTCTTTCCCGACGATCCGGGCTTCACCATCACGCGACGCATCGATGTGATGGCGCCGCATCCGCTGGCGACATTGCACTTCGAGGCCTGCCGCATTTCGCACGACCGGCTCATCGGGACCGAAGGGCACGGCTTCGGCCTCGCGATGCGCACGCTCGACATCTTCCGCACATCTGTGGCGGCCGCCGCGCTGGGCATGGGGCGTCGCGCGCTGGAAGAGAGCACGCGACACGTCGCGAGCCGCCCCATGCAGCAGGGCACGCTGGGTGACCTGCAGCTCACTCAAGCCGCGCTGGGCACTGCCGCCACGGAGCTCGATGCCGCCGCACTGCTCACCTATCGCGCCGCGTGGCAGCGCGATGTGCTGCGCACGCCTACGACGCGTGAGGCGGCGATGGCCAAGCTGTTTGCCACGGAGGCGGCACAGCGGGTGATCGATCGCGCCGTACAGCTCTTTGGCGCACGCGGCGTCGAAGTGGGGAGCGTCGTCGAGCGGCTGTATCGCGAGGTTCGCGCGCTCCGCATTTACGAAGGAGCCACCGAGGTGCAGCAACTCATCATCGGTCGTGACCTCCTCAAGGCGGTGTCGCATGCATGAGTCGCTGCTTCCCGACGGATGGCCGCGCCCCAGCGGGTACGCCAATGGTATTGCCGCACGCGGGCGTCTGATCATCGTCGGCGGGCAGGTGGGGTGGAACGCCGCCCAGCAATTCGAAAGCGACGACCTGATCGCGCAGATCCGGCAGACACTCCAGAACATCGTGGCGGTGCTCGAGGCGGGCGGTGCCATGCCCGAACATCTGGTGCAACTCACCTGGTACTTCACCGACATTCGCGAGTACGCCACGCGTCTCGCCGAGGTGGGGGCCGTGTATCGTGACGTCATCGGCCGCCACTTTCCGGCGATGGCGGCGGTCGAGGTCCGCGCCTTGGTGGAGCCGCGAGCGCGCGTCGAGATTCAGGCGCTGGCCGTGGTTCCCGAGTGAGCATCACGTCGACTGCGCCCGACGCGGATGGCATCGTCGTCATCACGATCGACGCCGCGCCGGTCAATGCGCTCGGCGCAGAGATACGCACTGCACTTGCACGCGCACTCGATGTGGCCGATGCGGATACGACGTGCCGCGCGATCGTGCTGACCGGAGCCAACGGGCTCTTCTCCGCCGGCGCGGACGTGAAGGAGTTCAACACGCCGCGCATGGTGCAGGAACCCACGCTGCGCAGCCTCATCGCGCAGCTCGAGCAGTTGACCACCCCCGTCATCGCGGCCATCGAGGGCACGTGTCTCGGGGGAGGCCTCGAACTCGCGCTCGGCTGTCACTATCGCGTGGTGCACGCGCGGGCGTCACTCGGCCTTCCGGAAGTGTTGCTCGGATTGCTGCCGGGGGCCGGAGGTACGCAGCGGCTGCCACGCGCGATCGGTGTGGAGCCAGCGACCGACATGATCCTCGCGGGGCGCACGAAGAGCGGCGCCGAGCTGCATGCGCTCGCCGGCCAGCGTTTGATCACCGCGCTCGTGCCCGAGGGAGACGATCTCCTGCAGTCGGCGCGACTGCTCGCACGCGCCGTGCATGCGCACCGTCCGCTGCCGCGCGTGCGCGACTGGCCGGCCACGCATGCGTTCCCGGACGCATGGTTCGGATTTGTGCGGCAGCAGGCCACGGCGCGCAGCGCACGGCTTCCGGCGGCGGGTGCCTGCGTCACCGCTCTCGATGCCGCCGTGCGGCTGCCGTTCGACGAGGCACTGGCGGTGGAGCGCGCGCAGTTCCTGCAGTTGATGCACGGGCCGGAGTCGAAGGCGTTGCGCCATGCCTTCTTCGCTGAGCGTGCGGCGCGTCGCGTCGCTGGCGTGCATGCGAATACGGAAGTCCGCGCCATCACGCGCGTCGGTGTGGTGGGTGCAGGCACCATGGGGACGGGCATCGCAATGGCGTGCCTCGCGGCAGAGCTGCCAGTGATCCTCGTGGAGCGCGACGAGGCTGCCCTCACGCGTGGACTCAGTACGGTGCGCAACGCACTCGACCCGCTCGTGCAGCGCGGCAAGTTGAGCGCGGCGACAGCAAAGACGCGACTGGACCGTTTGCGCGGCGAGACCGACGTGCAAACGCTGGCCGATGTCGACCTGGTCATCGAGGCGGTCTTCGAAGACATGACGGTCAAGCGGTCGGTGTTCGCCGAGCTCGACGCGGTGGTGCGACCAGGGGCGATCCTCGCGACCAATACGAGCACGCTCGACATCGACCAGATCGCGAGTGCGACGTCGCGCCCCGCTGACGTGGTGGGATTGCACTTCTTCAGTCCCGCGCAGGTGATGAAGCTGCTGGAAGTCGTGCGCGGGACCGCGACCGCTCCCGACGTGCTGGCCACCGCGATGGCCTTTGCCAGGACGCTGCGAAAGACCGCCGTGATCGCCCGCAACAGCGACGGATTCATCGGCAATCGGATGTTCCAGCAGTACACACGGCAGGCCACATTCCTCCTCGACGCGGGGTGCACGCCCCAACAGGTCGACGGTGCGATGGAACGGTTTGGCATGGCGATGGGACCGTTTCGCGTGCTGGATCTCGCGGGTAACGACATCGGATGGGCCGTGCGCAAGCGGCGGGCCGTCGAGCATCCCGATCTGGTGTACAGTCAGGCGGGCGATCGACTCTGCGAAGCGGGACGTTTCGGACAGAAGGTCGGTGCCGGCTGGTACGACTATCTGCCCGGTCGTCGCGATCCGCAGCCGAGTGCGACGGTGCAGGGGTTGCTGGCATCGCATCGGGCGGCGATCGCTCGCGCGCCACAATCGTTCACAAACGACGAGATCGTCGAGCGCCTCGTGCTCGCACTCGTCAACGAAGGCGCCGCCCTGCTCGATGAGGGAATCGCCGCGCGGGCCAGCGATATCGACGTGGTGTACCTCCTCGGCTACGGCTTCCCGTCGTGGCGCGGCGGGCCGATGCACTACGCGGAGCAGATCGGGCTGGCGAGCATTGTGCGCGCGTTGCGGCGGCTGGCCGCAGGGCCGGGCCCCGATCCTCAGAGTTGGCTGCCTTCACCGCTGCTCGCGCGGCTCGCGGCATTTCACGGCGCGTTCGCCGATCTGGAGCACGCCGATGGCTGAGGCCGTGATCGTGTCGACGGCGCGCACCCCGTACACCAAGCGCTTCACCGGTGCGTTCAACATGACGCACGGTGCCACGCTGGGCGCGCACGTGGTGCGTGCGGCGCTCGAGCGTGCACAGATCGATGCCGCGAGCGTGGATGATGTGATGCTCGGGTGCGGGTATCCCGAAGGCGCGACCGGTGCGAACGTTGCGCGGCAGAGCGCGCTGCTCGCCGGGTGCCCGGTGACCGTGAGCGGGCTGACGGTGAGCCGATTCTGTGCGAGCGGGTTGCAGGCCATTGCACTCGCCGCGCAGCGCGTGATCGCCGGGGAAGGGGACTGCTTCGTCGCCGGCGGCGTGGAGAGCATCTCGTGCGTGCAGCCGGCGACGAATCGGCACATGCTGCACAGTCCGACCGTGCGCGAGCGGGCACCGGCCATCTACTGGACGATGCTCGATACGGCAGAAGAGGTCGCACGCCGGTACGGCATCGGTCGCGACGCGATGGACGAGTACGGCGCGCGCAGCCAGCAGCGCGCATGCGCCGCGAGCGACGCGGGGCATTTCGATGCGGAGATTGCGCCCATTGAGGTGACGATGGGCGCGAGCGACGCGAGCGGGTCGCTCGGCAGCCGGGCGGTGCGAGTGGATCGCGATGAAGGGCTGCGCGCCGGGACCACGGCGGAGGTGTTGTCCCGCATTGCACCGGCGCTGCCCGGCGGAACGGTCGCGGCGGGGAGCGCGAGTCAGTTCTCCGACGGCGCGGGTGCGTGCGTGGTGATGCGTCGTGATGTGGCCGCCGCACACGGCCTCACCCCGCTCGGCGTGTTTCGCGGCTTCGCGGTGTCCGGTTGCGCGCCGGAAGAGATGGGCATCGGCCCCGCGGTTGCCGTACCAAAGTTGCTCGCGCGACTCGGGCTCACGGTGCGCGACATCGACCTGTGGGAACTCAACGAAGCGTTTGCCGTGCAGGTGCTCTACTGCCGCGATACGCTCGGTATCCCGGATGAGCGGCTCAACGTGAACGGCGGCGCGATCGCACTGGGGCACCCGTATGGTGCAAGCGGGCAACGGCTGGTCGGCCACGCGTTGCTGGAAGGACGCCGTCGGGGCGCGCGGCTGGTGTGCGTGACGATGTGCGTGGCCGGCGGGATGGGTGCGGCCGCCGTGTTCGAGGTGCTGGAATAGCGCCCAGTGTGTTGAGCGCCCTAAGCGCTACGGCGCGCCCAGCACGCGTGTGAAGATCGACACGAGATCGAGTCGCAGGGGCTCCGCCGCGCCTGCAGGGTGCCACTCGAGCGAATCGGTGCACACCTCCGGACGATCGGACTCTGGCAACCACCGCTCGACCAACCGCGCATCGAGGTCGACGATCCAGTATTCCACGCCGTCGCTCTGATATTGTATGCGCTTGACGACCCGATCGACATGCGCGGTGGATGGTGAGAGGATCTCGACAAAGAGCAGCGCGTGCTGAAGCTCCTCCTCGGTGCGAGGCGGTCGACCGTCGATCGAAGGGAGCACCAGCAGATCCGGCTGCAGGGAAGTGTGCACGCCCTGCTTCATGTCGACCGGCGCCGCCAACACCACGCCAATCGTCGTAGCCGTGAGGTAGTTGAACAGGGCGCCATGGATCTCGCTCTGCGCCGACTGATGATGCAAACGATGGTGCAATCTCGGCGGTGGGCTCACGAGCAGCTCCCCGTCTACGCACTCATAGCGCTCGCCGTGTTCGGCCACAAGCGCACGCACCTCCGCCGCAGTCCAGCGGCGCTCGACAACGGCAGGCATACCCATACAATGCTCGGCTCGGCGAGAAAAACGGAAGGGGGCACGGCACACGGTACGTCGCACGCGACCATACCCCTTCATCATTTCCGCACGCGCCGCATCGTGTGCGCACACACACGCATCGCGGGCGCGCCGCGAACGATCTACCTTCTCCCCGGTACACGGCGCGACGAGGCGCCGAGTGCCCTA
Source organism: Gemmatimonadaceae bacterium (assembly GCA_025453745.1). Classification (GTDB taxonomy): domain Bacteria; phylum Gemmatimonadota; class Gemmatimonadetes; order Gemmatimonadales; family Gemmatimonadaceae; genus JALOPS01. Next base: position 5,783 of record JALOPS010000031.1, on the reverse strand, counting down.
CCCTCGAACGACATGCCGTGGCCCGCGACGACGCCCCACGAACCCGCCCGGCCGATTCGTCGCGCCGACGCTATCGACAGTTCGTCTCCGACTACGCGGCACGTCGCCTCGACGCCGCGGCCGACGCAGAACTGCACGGCGCGACCGCAGCCCCAGACACGGCGCCCGCCGAGAAGTCCGCGCGCCGCACCCGGCAGCGGGCGTATGCGCGCGAGTACCTGAGCTGGCTCAAACCGCACACGGGCGCGGTGATCATCCTCGCGCTGCTCGCGCTCGTTGGGGCGGGGCTCCAGATGGTCGAGCCGCTCTTCCTGCGCTACATCATCGACAAGGTGCTCCTGGGCACCTTGCCTGATCAGGCCACGAAGCTGCGCCACCTGCACACAGCGGGCGGGCTCTTCCTCGCCGTCATCATCGCGTCCAACCTGGTCGGCGCACTGCGCGACTACCGGCAGCGGCAGCTCAACACGCGTGTGATGCTTTCGCTGCGCCGCGCGCTCTACGACCGCTTCCTCCGGCTGCCGCTCTCGAAGCTCTGGGACATGAAGACCGGTGGCATCCTTTCGCGCCTCTCCGGCGACGTGGATACCACGACGGGGCTGCTGCAGAGCGCGATCGTCTCGCCGGGCATCTCGCTGCTCCGGCTCTGCATCGCCGTTGGCGTGCTGGCCGCGCTCAACTGGCGACTGGCGCTCACGGCGATGTCGATCATCCCCGGCGTGATGGTGATGAGCTTCATCTTCGCCAAGCGCATCCGCCCGATCTATCGCACCGTGCGGCGCGACGTGGAGGCCATCGACGGGCGCGTGGGGGAGACCTTCAGCGGCATTCGCGTGGTGCGGGCATTCCGCCGCGAACCGCGCGAAGCGCTCGACTTCATGCGCGGGCGCCACACCGTGCTGCGCAAGGAGCTCTTTGCCCATCGCCGGGAGTTGGTGCTCTGGACCTCGTGGGGACTCCTGCTCGGCGTCGTCAACGTCGTCATCGTCTGGTACGGCGGCTTCCTCAATGCGGTCGGCCGCGCGTCGATCGGCGACATCATGGCGTTCCAGTGGTACTCGTTCCAGCTCCTGAATCCGGTCTGGAACATCGTGAACTCCTTCTCCGAGCTGCAGCGCTCGCTCGCGGCCATGGAGCGTGTCTTCGAGATCCTCGCGCTGGCCGAAGACAAGCCCGATCGCCCCGACGCACGCGAGGCGCCAGCCACGGTCGATGAACTGCGCTTCGAGCAGGTGGAGTTTGCCTATCGCGAGGGGCATCCGGTGTTGCACGACTTCACCATCACCGTCCCCGGCGGCTCGGCGGTCGCACTCGTGGGGCGCAGCGGTGCAGGGAAGACCACGGTCACCGATCTCGTCGCGCGCTTCCACGATCCCACCAAGGGGCGCGTGCTGCTCAATGGCATCGACATCCGCGAGCTCCGGCTGTCGTCGTACCGTGGGCTCCTTGCCATCGTGCAGCAGGACACGTTTCTGTTCGATGGCACGATCGCCGACAACATCGCCTACGGGCGGCTCGACGCGAGCGACGCCGAGATCGAGCGAGCCGCGCGTCAGGCCAACGCGCACGAGTTCATTGTGCGGCTCCCCGAGGGATACGCGACCACGATCGGCGAACGCGGAGTCAAGCTCTCCGGCGGGCAGCAGCAGCGGCTCGCCATCGCGCGGGCGATTCTGGCTGCGCCGCGCATCCTCATTCTCGACGAGGCGACAAGCAATCTCGACACCGAAAGTGAGCAGCTCATTCAGCAGTCCATCGCGGAGCTCCTCGTCGGGCGCACGACATTCGTGATTGCGCACCGGCTCTCGACCATCCGCCGAGCCGACTGCATTCTGCTGCTGGAGGACGGGCGCATCATCGAGCAGGGGACGCACGAACAGTTGATGGCCGCGGGCGGGACCTACGCGGCCATGGTGGCCCGGCAGAACGCCACGATTCGCGAGGAGGCTGGCGACGCGCTGCTGCTCGCGCCTTAGCGCGGAGCGGATGGAGTCGTGCGCGGCGGGTCGAGCGGGAGAAAACGACCGGCGTCGATGACGCCGTCGCGCACGCGGTACACCGTGAGCCCCGAGCGGAAGTCCATGCCGCCCGCGTCGCTCGGGCCCACGATGGCTGCCGCCTGCTCGAAGCGGACCGCGCGCCCGTCGAGATCGTACTGCAGTCGCTCACGCGCGTGGATGTGCCCGCCGAGTGCCAACACGAGTCGCCTGGTGCGCAGTATGGCCAGCACGGCAGATGCATTCGCGACGGTGTGGCGGTACACCTTGCGCGACCCCAGCGGAATCACCGAGGGCGCGGGTGGTCGCTCCGTGAAGCCGCCGATCGACTCCATCGCCGAGTAGAGCGGGATGTGATTGAACGTGACGACGGGACGGTTGGCGGGTACCATCGCCAGGTCTCGCGCGAGCCACGCGAGTTGCACGCTGTCGACCTGCCCGTGGTACCACGTGTCGTCGTACACGTCGATGGTGTTGAGCGCGATGACGTGGAGGCCCCCCACGTCGAAACTGTAGTAGTCCGGCCCGCGATAGCGCCGATACATCCCGCGATTGTGCAGCGGATGTTCGGCTGGCACGCCCGAGGCGAGCCGTTCGAGGCCGAAAAGCTCGTGGTTGCCCGGCACGGTGAAGAGCGGCGTGCGAAAGCGCTCGGCTTCGCGTGCAAAGAGATCGTAGTATCCGCGCGCTTCTTGTTCCGTCACGCGGAGTGCGTCACGTACGAGGTCGCCGGTGAGCAGTGCAAAGGCCGGCGCGATGGAGTCGATCAGCTCGCGAGCGCGTTGCAAACGGGGTAGGCTGGCATCTGCGACGTGCGGGTCGGAGCCGTGCACGAAGGTGAACGTGCGTGCACGCGGCGCAGGCGCGAGCAGAAAGACGAGCGGCGCCGCCGACGGTGCGACTGGTTGCCAGAATCGACTCGTCGCGCGGCGATCATCCGGAACGGTGATGTAGACCAGCCCAGTGGGCGCAGCGTCGAAGCGAAACGCACCGGTCGCATCGGTGCGAACGACATCGACCTGATTGGAGGCCACGACGTTCGCGACACCCGGCTCGCCGGGGTCTGCACGACCGTTGCCATTGCGATCGTGAATGACGCGGCCGATGACGGCGGGCTGGGCAGGGAGCATCGTTGCCACGACGGACCAGCAGCCGACGACGCAGAGCGAACGGGCGAACGAAGTCATGACGGAGGTGAAGGGACGCTGCATGTTCCAGCGCCGCGCGGAGTCCCACAAGGCAGCGCGCTGTCCGGCGCGTAGATTCGGGAGTCCCGAGCTCCGGAGCGCACATGGCCAAGCATCGTCCTGCAAAGGTCCCCGACTTCGCATCCGCACGCCCGCCCGCAGCGCCCAAGCCTTCGGACAAGGCGAAGCCGGCGCATGGAGTGTCCCGAACGGCACCGTCCCCGCGGGTGAAGCCCCAGGCGACGTCGGCCAAGTCGGGTCGGCGGGGCCAGTAGCGCACGTGCTGTCCATTGTGCTCGCCGAGGCGCCGGAGCAGATCGACCACGTGCGTGTGCTGATGGCGGAGTACGGCGCGATGCCGCACATCGCGGGCCGCTGGGACACCGTCGCCGCGGACGTCGCTGCACTGCCCGCAGACTATGCGGCGCCGAGCGGTGCGCTGCTGCTTGCGATGCTCGACGATCGTGCCGCGGGTTGTGTGGCGTTGCGCGCGCTCGAACCGCCCACGACGTGCGAGATGAAGCGCATGTACGTGCGCCCCGACGCGCGCGGCCACGGGATCGGCGAGGCGCTGGTGCACGCCGTGCGCGAGCACGGACGTCGCCTCGGGTATGCGGTCATGCGACTCGACACTGCCCCCGAACTCACGGCGGCCATCGCGCTCTATCGTCGGCTCGGTTTCGTGGACATCGCGCCGTATGCACCTCGTCGACTGCCCACGCTCTACTTCGAGTGCGCGCTCTGATGGGCGCACTGATCGCGTATCCGTGGGCCGCCTGGGCGATCGCGTTGGTGTTCGTCTACTTGTGGACGCAGCGTCGGCGTCGCCTGTTGCTTGTTGCCGGCGTCGCGTGGGCGGCGTACGGCGGGTACGAGTCGCTCATGCGCGCGCGGGTGCTCTGCAGTGGCGAGTGCAACATCCGCGTCGACCTGTTCGCGCTCTACCCCGTGCTGGCCGTGCTCTCGATTGCGGCGATCGTGCAGTCGCGGCGGCGCGCCGCGCCACCGTGACTGCAGGCGCTTCAACTATCGTCCCGTCACCGCACGCCGGATCGGCTGCCCGGGTCGCACGGCGGTATCTATCGCGCCATCGCGAATGAGCGGCGTCCCACCCACGAGCACGTGCCGCATCCCGCGTGCGGCGGCGTTGGGCGCCACGTAGGTCGCCATGTCGGAGATCGTCGCCAGATCAAAGGCCACGAGATCCGCATCGGCCCCCAGTTCGATGCGTCCCTTGCGCCGCATCTGCGGCACACTCGACTCGAGGATGCGTGCCGGCACGATCGTCATGCGCGCCAGCGCGTCGCGGAGCGTGACCGCCTGACGCTCGCGCACATAGATGCGCAGGAAGCGTGTGAACGTACCAGCGCTGCGCGGATGGGCAAACGCCTTCTCGGGCAGGGGCCACACGTCGCCGCGCAGCGGCGCACCGTCGAGCGTCCACGGCATCGCGTCCGACGCGATCGCGCCACCGGGAAAGAGCACCGCACGATCGAGCAGCGCCTGATCGGCCGGAGAGCGGTCCGGGCGCAGGAAATGCGAGACGATCCACGTACCCGGCTCGCGCGCCTGAGCCTCCGCCAGCGTGGAATCCGTGTACGGCACCCCGTTGCGCTCGATGTCTGCCGCCGTCATCCCCGTGCGCGCGCGCCACTCGCCGCGAAAGAGCTCGGCGCCGACGACCGTCGATCCGGCGCCATAGGGGTACGCCTCGGTGGTGATGCGGAGCCCGCGGGCCTGCGCACCCGCGAGCAGCTCGGCGATGCGCCCCACGTCACGCCCGCTCGATGAGTTCATGTGCACCACGTGCATGTGGGCGCCCGTGGCAGCGGCGAGCGCCACGATCTCTTCCATCGCCTCGAACGCCGAGAGCGGCTCGATCATGCTGTTCGAGCGCGTGTGGGTGTAGGTCGGTACGCCGTAGCGCGCGGCGAGCTGCGCGATGGCAAACGCTTCCGCGCGTCCATATCCGGGCGCATACCCCGCGAGGATGCCCACGCCGAGCGCGCCGTCGGCCAAGCCGCGCTCCACGCGCGCGACGATGCGGGCGGTCATGTCGGGAGAGGCGACGGAGTACTGCCATCCGGTGCGCCGCTGCGCGTCCTGGAAGAAGGTGATCTCGCCGGTGGGCTCCATGCCAATCGTCTCGGCGACACGTGCAAACGCCCACGCGGCGGCGAAGCCGTAGTTGAGTACGCGCCCCTCGCGTGCGGCGCGTTCGTACGCGGCGGCGACGGGGAGCGTGCCCGCTTCGAGTTCGAGCGCGGTGGTCACGCCGTCGAAGGCCTGCATGCGCTGCGCCGGCAGTTCGGTGCCGTGCGAGTGCAGATCGATGAACCCCGGTGCCACCACGAGTCCCGTGGCGTCGAGCACCGTGGTGCCACGCAACGGCGTGCGCGAGAGCGCCGCGATGCGCCCATCGCGAATGCCGACATGTCGTACGCCGTCGAGCCCCGAGGCCGGATCGACCACGCGCCCGTTGGCGAGGACGACATCGAAGGGGGCGCGCGCGGGTTGCGCCGCGCTGCGAGCGTACGGTATCAGACCGAGCGTGAGGAGCGCGGCGGCAACGCGCGAGCGTGTGGAGCGTCGGACGGAG
>JALOPS010000252.1 GCA_025453745.1 Gemmatimonadaceae bacterium | reverse complement strand
ACGGATAGAAGTAGCTGTTGTTGTTCACCGGCAGCGTGGAGCTCCAGTCGTTGCGCCCGGTGACATTCACGAACAGGTAGTTCTTCCACGAGAGCCCCACGTCGCCGTACGCGCCGTAGAGCTGCCGCTCGCTGCGCACGTTGGTCGCCGTGTTCACCGCCGCATTGGCCTGCGTGTAGAGCAGGTCCACGTTCAACCCCTGGCTGAACACGCGCTGCTGACGGAAGGTGCGCTTGTTGAAGTTGTGGCCGAGGATCGTCTTGAGCCCGAGGTTCCCCGTGAGCTGCCGCTGCACCGTGGCGATGAAGTCGGTGTTGAGCTCGCGGTCGGCCAAGTCCTGCGTATCGAACTCGCCCTGCAACCGCCCGCGCGTCCCCTTGCGCGTCACGAACCGACGATTCTCCGACGCGAGGTCGGTACCGGCGCGGAACGTCAGGTTGAGCCACGGCGCCCAGTCGTAGGAAATGTTCGCGTTGCCGTAGAGGCGATCGACCGCGTTGTCGAGCCCGTTGTTGTCGGTCACCCAGTACGGATTGTTCGATGTCCCGGTGCCGTCGATCGAGCCGGCGATGCCCGCGCTGGTCACGCGATTCGCCCGCAGGAAATCGGTGGACAGCGTGCGTGGCAGCGACGAGAGCAACTGCACCGGAAGATTCGGCGTGTTCTGCCCCTGGCTGGGGCGCCCGTCCGACGTGGTGCGGACATAGTTGGCCGCCACGCGCGCCTGCAGCTTGTTCGTGAAGCGTTGCCCCGCGTTGAGCGCAACCGTGTAGCGCGAGAGCTCCATCCCCGGCACGATGCCCGTCTGTCCGAGCCACGTGCCGCCCAGTCGATAGTCGCTCGCTTCCGTGCCGCCCTCGACGCTCAGCGACTGGATATTCGTCGCGCCCTGCCGGAAGAAGTCGGAGACGTTGTTGGGGTACGCCTGCAGCGAGACCGTCTCACCCAGCAGGTTCTGCACCTGTTGCCCGCTGATCTGCGGACCCCAGCCGTTGGCCAGGTCGCGATTGTACACGCCGAGGTTGCCCTGCGCCCACTGGTTCTGCAGGTCAGGCAGCCGGAACACGTTGTCGGCGCGCAGCGACGCGTTGTACGTGATGACGGGCTTCTTGCCGGCGCGACCGCGCTTGGTCGTCACGACGATCACACCGTTGCGCGCACGCGAGCCGTACAGCGCCGAGGCCGCCGCGCCCTTGAGCACGCTCATGCTCTCGATGTCATCCGGATTGAGATCCTGCGCGCGGTTGCCCACGTCCACGCCGCCGGTGACGATCTCGGTCTCCGTGCCGAAGAAGGACGAGTTCGAAATCGGCACGCCGTCGACGACAAAGAGCGGCTCCGACGCACTGGCGATCGAGTTCACGCCACGGATCACGATCTTCGCACCACCGCCCACCGTGCCCGACTGCTGCGTGATGCGCACACCCGCCACCTTGCCGGCGAGGTTGTTGAGCACGTTCGCGCCACGCGCGGTGTTGAGCTGCTCGGTCTGCACGATCGCCGTGGAGTAGCCGAGCTCCTTCGCCTCGCGCACGATCGCGTTGGCTGTCACCACCACGTCGGTGAGCGCCGTGGGACTCGACTCGAGTGCCACGTCGATGGTGGTGCGGTTCTGGATCGGCACGGTCTGCGCCTTGAAGCCGAGCAGGCGGAACGAGAGCGACCCGTTCCCGGAGCCGGCCGGGAGCTGCACCCGATAGGTGCCCGCGGCATTGGTGATCGTGCCGAAGCGCGACCCCACCAGCACCACATTGACCCCCTGCAGCGGGCGCGTGCCGTCGGCGGCCGTCACCTTGCCGGTGATCACCACCGCCGCACCCTGCGCGGCGACGGGAGAAGAGAGTGCGGCTGGCAGCAGTGCCAGCAGCGCGAGGATGACACGACGTCCTCGAGGGGACCTGTTCATGCAGCGCTCGATCGGGAGAAGGGTCGGCACAGCGGTGCCACGGAACTCAGGCGCGACATCGCGCCCGCGGAAACACTCCGGGAAGACCTTCAGGCCGGCGCGGACAACGCGCGGCACACAGCGTCGCAGCAGAAAGGACCCACAGGTGCGCAGCGACCCCGCAGGGCGCGCGCTTCCCGGGTACGGCGGGATAACGTGATCAGTATAGTAGTCCAACCGTTACGTACGTCACCACGATTCCGTTTGCCACGCCCTCCTCGAGCCCCGGTCGTCGCGTCATGAGCCTCCGTGCAGCACGGATCACGGCCCGAGGCGGCCGTCGGACCGTGAGTATCATCTCGATCCTCTGGGCCGCGGGCGATGGGACGCCCGTCCTCGCGCAGCCGGCCTCATCTATTGATAGCGCGCTGCACGCCCGTGTCGTCGCCACACGCGACGCGATCGCCAGCGACCTCGTACGACTCGGCACCGTGATCTCCCCCTCCGGCCAGGAGCACCGGCGCGCGGAGCTGGTCGCCGCATCGATGCGACAACTCGGCCTCCGCGACGTGCGCCTCGACAGCGTGCCCAACGTCGTCGGGCGCATCCGGGGAAGCGCGCCCGACGCCGCCCGACGCGCCGTGGTGTTCGTGGCAACGCTCGACGACCTGGCACCGGTCGCCGAGCATCAACGACGGGCCGCAGGCCCACCGCGCATCGTCGGCGATCGCGTCGTGGGGCCTGGCACGCATACCTCGAGCACCACGGCCGCCATGCTGGGCGCCATCCGCGCGCTGCGGGGCGTGGGCTACACGCCGGAGTACGACCTCGTCTTTGCGGCGGTGGCACAAGAAGAGACAGGACTCGTGGGGATGAAGCAGTTGTATGCCGAGTGGAAGGATCGCGCGACCGCCTTTGTCGACATCCTGGGTGACGGCCGGTCTATCAACTACGGTGCAATCGGCATTCATTGGTATCAGGTGTGGGCGTACGCACCCGGTGGCCACTCGCTCACCGGCGGCCTCCCGAACGTCAATCAGGGGGTCGCACGCGCCGTCGATCGCCTGCTCGCGATTCCGCAGCCGCCGCCGGCGTCGCGCACCGTGCTCAACGTCGCGATGATCCGCTCGGGCGACGTGTTCAATCGCAAGCCGGACAGCGCGTGGTTCTCACTCGACTTGCGATCGCTCGACGCGGCATCGATCGCACGCAACGAATCCGCGGTGCGCGCCGTGCTCGATACCGTCGCACGCGAAACGGGGACGCGTTTTGTGCTGCGCCCCACGCAACAGACGCGGGGCGGTCAGATCACAGGCGCCGACACGTCACGCCTCGTCCGCACGAGCGTCGCGATCGCGCGCGCGCTCGGCATCGAGCCACGGCTGGGCAATGCCGGCTCGTCGAATCTCAACGTGCCGATCGCTGGCGGCACGTTGGCGATCGGGCTCGGTGGTGAGCGTGGCGGCATGCGCGCGGAGCCCGGCGAGTTTGCCGACATCGCGGCGATGCTGCGCACCGCCGAACATGTCGCGCGGTTGGCCGCCGCGATGGGACGCGCGCCGTCGCCGTAGCCCGCGCGGCCGCAGCGACGCGCAACCGCGCAACGAGTGTCACGTCGTGTGCGCATCGTGCATCGGTCGTGATGCATCGCACAGCGGCAACGGGGAACGCGCGTCAGGTTGACCGCGACTCAGCGGGTGCGACGCCGCACCTGATCGCGATTCGACCGTTCCGCCCCACCGAGGCCGCTCATGCGCCGTGCGCTGCGCACCCTTCCCGCTGCCGCTGCCGTACTCATCGCCGCATGTGATGGCGAGCGCGGCACCCCCGCCACGACTCCAGGTACAACCGCGGCGTCGGTGCGCATCAGCGGTGTGCTGACTGCCGAAGGGGAGGTCGGCAGTGCGCTCAGCGACAGCCCGGCGGTGATCGTGCGCGACGCGCGTGGCCAACCGGTGAGCGGCGCGAGCGTGCGCTTCGAGGCGAGCGGTGGTGCCGTGAGCGATACCGTTGTGCGCAGCGATGCCAACGGCCGGGCCGCCACGCAGTGGACGCTGGGCGATCGCGCCGGCACGCACCGCGTCACCGCGCGCGTCGGCGATCTGCCGCCCGTGCTGTTTGCCGTCGCCGCGCGTCCGGGCCGCGTGGCACGCGTTGTCATCGAGCGCGGCAATGAGCAGACGGGCGTTGCCGGTGCGCGTCTGGCCATCGATCCGATCGTGCAGGCCATCGATCGCTTCGGCAACGGCGTCTCGCGGGTGCGCATCGTGTTCACGCCGGACGTCGGCTCGGGTAGCGCGTCACCGGTGGAAGCAGGCACCGATTCGCTTGGCTTCGCCACGACGAGCTGGACGCTCGGCACCACGATCGGTGCGCAACGCACCGTGGTGACAGCTCCGGCATTCGAGCGCGTGGGCACGATTCTCACGGCAACAGCCACCACCGGCGCGGCCGCACAACACGTGCCCTTCGCGGGCAACAATCAGTCGGCCGCAGCGTACGGCAGCGTCGCGGTGCGGCCGGCCTCGCGCGTGCTCGATGGCAACAACAACCCCGTGCGCGGCGTGCCGGTGACGTTCGTGGTTGTCAGTGGCGGTGGTACGATCACCGGCGCCGACGCCGTCACCGATGACAACGGCGTCGCCACGGTCGGCAGTTGGGTGCTCGGTGGCATCGTCGGCACGCAGACGCTGTCGGCGCGCAGCCCTGGGCTCCCTGAAGCGGCGTTCACGGCGACGGCCACCGTGCCGGCCAGCGGCAGCATCACCGTGGCCACCGGGAACAACCAGACGGCAGCAACGGGCACACTCGTCCCGGTCGCGCCAAGTGTGATCGTGCGCGATGCGAGCGCGCGCCCACTCGGTGGTGTGGAGGTCACATTCGGTGTGACTGCGGGCGGTGGCACGGTGACGCCGACGTCGGTCACCACCAATGCGAGCGGCACGGCCACCGTCACGAGCTGGCGACTCGGTGGCGTCGCGGGCACCAACACACTCGTCGCGTCGCGCACAGGCTTCGCGAGCGCGGTGTTTACCGCCACCGCCACGGCGACCGGCGTGCCGACGCTCGACCGTACGGTGCTGTGGACCGGGCTGCAGAATCCGTGGGACCTCGCGTTCACGCCGGAAAACGTGATGTTGCTCACCGAGCGCGCGGGGCGCCTGCGCGTGCGCCTCGAGAATGGCACGACGCGACTGCTCTACCAGCCGAGTGACATCCGTGCGCAGGACCAGGGTGGACTGCTTGGTGTGGCGGTCGATCCGCAGTTCGCGAGCAATCGGTTCATCTACGTGATGATGTCGACCAGCGTGCCGGGCAACCGCGTGGAAAATCGCGTGCGGCGCCTCCGCGTGAACAGCGACTACACAGCGGTCGATTCGCCGGTCGACATCGTCGACTCCATCCCGTGGGGCAATGGCGGTGCGCACAATGGCGGACGCCTGCGCTTTGGCACCGACGGCTTCCTCTATATCGGCTCCGGTGACAATCGCTCGGGACCGATTCCCCAGCGCGTCGCAGGGCTCGGCGGGAAGGTGTTGCGCGTCACGCGCGATGGAGACCCGGCGCCGGGCAACCCCACGGGCTTTGGCCCCGGTGCGCATCCGCAGCTCTTCGCGATTGGCTTCCGCAACGTGCAGGGGCTTGCCGTGCGACCGAGCAATGGACAGGTGTTCAGTTGCGAGCACGGGCCCGGCCACAGCGATGAAGTCACGCGACTCGCCAACGGTGGCAATGGCGGTTGGGATCCGATGACGCCGCCGGACACCACGTATCGCGGCTACGAAGGAGGCCGTTCAATGACGGACCTGGTCAAGTTCCCCGGCGCGATGCGTCCGACGTGGACGACGGGCGGGTCATCGTTCGGGATGTCGGGGTGCGGCTTCATCACCGGCTCCCAGTGGCGCGATTGGGATGGGGCGCTCGTCGTGTCGCTGCTCTCGGGGCGGCGTGCGGAGGTGCTGCGCCTGAACGCAGACGGTACGACCGCCACCAACACGCCCATCCTCTCGATCGGCGAGCGCATTCGCGGTGTGACGCAGGGGCCCGACGGGAGCCTCTACGTGCTCACCGACGGCAAGTCGGGTGGCGACGAGGTGTGGCGCGTGACCCCGCGCTGAGTCGTCGCACCGCGTCGCGCGACGACGGCCGCGCGACGCGGCGGCGGGTGACTCCGCGTCACGGCGTGGTGACGCGGAGGTG
>JALOPS010000251.1 GCA_025453745.1 Gemmatimonadaceae bacterium | reverse complement strand
CCGCCAGCCTGCTCGGCCTCTGCGCCACCAGCAGTCTCAACCGTACTCGGCGACGGCTCGAGCGCTATCTGGCCTGCCACGACGGCGCTGATCCCCAACTGTACCCGGTGCCCCCATTCGCGTCGGAACGGGACTACAAGTCGTTCGCCCGCCAGCACGTTCTTGTCGTTCCGGAATGGGGTGGGCGCAGGGTGTATGGCGGAGACTGGAGGTACCTCCCGTCGAAATGCCGCGCCTGGTCCCGCCTCACGCGTTGCGGAGACGCGGGCCGCTGACGTCTGATCGACGTGACCCGAGCTTACGGAGACGACGTCGAGCATGCGGAGATTCGCCTGCCAAGTGTCGGCGCCGCAGCGCATTAGGCCATCTCCGCATTGTTCAAAGGCCCTCGAATCTCCACATGCACCGCTAGGGATCGTGGGGCGACAGGCTCCGCTGCGCAACGAGTTAGGTGTGTTCGTGGGCTTCAGCTCGGTGTTTCTCCGTATTGGTCTGCCACTGCCAGGACAAGAAGTATCGGGTCACTTCCGGAGAATGCATCGCTGGGGAGCGTGGGGAGAGCCATACGGACGGACGTGGTATTGCGCTCAGCTTGCCCGCTCCGCGACGCTCGCGGCGACCCTTTTCTGGAGCCGCACAGTGAGTACACGCATCCGATATTCCGAGTCCTCCTGGCGCGAGTTGCTGGACCGCATACACGCCTGGGCAATAGAACGCGTTACTGCCGACGGACGCGTATTCTGCGAGGACGTGGCTCGGCACTTCGGTATCGGCCCCAAGACAGCGCGCCGTGCGCTCGACTCCCTCGCTGATCAACATCGGTTGGTGGCATTTGGAGTCCGCTCCGGATATGGCGCGGCCGGCGTTGGCGTCGTTGGTACCAACCTCGAGTCTCTGGTAGCCTACGCCGCCAGCCGAATTCGCACGGACATCACGCCGCCATCCGGTCGCCGGGATGTCACCGCTGATCGCCGCGTAGAGTGGATCACCGAGGCTCAGTTCGAGTCGGCGCGGGCGGCGGCCGCGGTGGCCGCATGGGGGATCACCGGGGACAGAAGGCGACTGGCCGAGGTAGGCCCCGAGCATCTCCGGTGGAGTGACGCAGCGCGCGAATTCGAGATCGTCGGTCACCTCACGGTGTGGTCTGACCAGCGGGCCAAGCACCGGCATGGTGATGATCACACCTGGAACCCCTCGATGAACGCCGCCGCTCGCCAGAAGCACCTCGGGGGAATCCGTATACTGCTCGATCTCGCCGCGACCGCGGGCCTGATCACGCGAGGACACGAGCACACGATTGGGTACAGCCAGTACGCCGCGGAGTGGCAGTCCTGGATCACCGACACCGCCGCTCAGCTGGTCACCTCCGGCATGGGGGCGTCGGCGGCGAAGGACCGTCTCGATGGCTGTCGAAGCCTGGCACGCTACTTCACGCGCTTTGGCTGGACGCCGGCCAACACCATTAACTGGGCTCGCTTGCTCGAGGAGGTTCAGAGCGACCGTCTGCATGCGGAATCACCGCTGGCAGAGCGACCCTACAAAACGGCGCGCCTCGTCTACCGCGAGCTTCACAAACAAGGTCGCATCGATGGCCCCGCGTGGGGTGCGCTTCAGGCGGGCCGCTTGAACCTCGTGTCAGAGAACGTGATTCGGGAATCGGTGGAGCGTGCGGACTTCAGCAATTGGATGGCCGACGCACTGACGAGCGGTCCGCAAGGCCTCTCGGGATACATTCGATGGCTCGATGGTCGACTCGATCCGGCGGCGCTTCGCGACCTCAACCTTCCACGTCGCGAGCTTCTGCACGCGACCCTCCAACAGCGCATTCGCGCCGAGCGGCGGCAACAGCGCGGCAAGCCACTCTTCACGCGATCTGTACCTGTGCTTGCTCAAACGGCACGATGGATCGGTCACCTCGCCGGATGGGCAGCGCAGCGTAGTCTATACGATCCAACCACCCAGTCGCTTCGCGAGCTGGTCCGTCCAAGCCTACTAAAGCGATACATCCACGAGCGTGCTTCAGCCGACGGTGTCGAGCGGCGGTCCCACTTCGGCGTGCTCGCTCATGAGCTCTCAACCATCGCCACCCCTTTTCTGGAGGCGCAGGCGACGTCGCACGATGCTCGTGCGAGCCTCCGACAAGATGCGGAAGACCTGATGGTTCTTTCCGCTAAACATTCCCCCGAGGAAAGCGAGATTCATGGCGCCGAGCAGAAGATGCGCGCGTGGACAGGTTCGAGCGAGTCGGCGGCTGAGGCCTATGGCAAGTTGACGATGCTGATCGATCTCGAGCAGAAAGCGGCGGAGGCCGCGTACGGAAAGCCACTGGCGGGGATTCTCGAAGACATTCGCCTCGGCGGCGTGAAGGCGCGGAAGCCACTGCGCTTCGCCATTGCGATCCGAAACGCCGTGATCGTCGTTGTACAACGGCTCGTTGCTCTACGCGCTAGCAACGCGGTTGAGTTGGAAATTGGCACTAGCTACAAGGCATCGGGGGAACAGCCCTGGCTGGGCCACATCTGGGTGGAGATTCCTGTGGGCAACTTCAAGAGTCGGCGCGCACACGATCCTTCCCTGATTCGTCCATCCGAAGTCGGCGATCCCGCCGCCGAACGAAACGTGCGCCGCGACCTTCTGGAGGCATACCTCGCAACCGGTGGCGCACGAGACCTCCTGCGTCAAACGAAAGGAGGTGTTCACGCTGACACCAAGCGACTGTTTCTACCGCAACCGAAGAAGCACAGCAAGCGAACGAAAGGTTGCCCGTTTCGGCTCACCCCAAAGGGGTTGAGCGCCGCGATGAAAGGTATGGTCATGCGTCACGCTCGCGTTCTTGGATTGCGCAGTCAGGACCTTGCATCGGTGCGCGGAGCAAGTTCCGCACACGTCGTGCGGCACATTCTGGCATCGCTCGGCGTGGAGAGCGGGAAGACCGCCGCAGTCTCGCGTATCCTCGGGCACGCGAAGGTGAGCACTACCGAGCAGCTGTACAGCTTCATCTCTCCCCGATCCACTTCGGCACATCAAGTGCTCGCTACGTCTACAAGCGCTGCTGTGTCCGGCCACGAATCCGCCCTGACGTCGACGGAAGTCAAAGCATGTCCAGACTGCGCAGAGGACGTCAAAGCAGCGGCACGGAAGTGTCGGTACTGCGGTTTTGAATTTCGGTAGTCATGCGCCAGTACAAGAGTCGATTCAGCGGATCTTTGCGTCAGCTCCATCGAGACGTCGGTGGCCGCTGATACGACCGCGTCCGAACGGGAGGCCAACCTCCACTTCGCACCCTGTGTAGCGGCGCGCGAGCAATCCGCTATGCTTTCCCACGCCGACCGCTCCGGCCGGCGCGTCCTGTCAACCTCAACACGGATAGTCCATTCACCAAGCCACTCGAATCCCTTCAACCCACGTCGCCCGGCGCGTGGGGCGCGATGCTCGTGCTCGCTTTGCTCCTCGTGAGCGTGGTCATCGTCTCTACAGCCGCATACGTACGACGCCACTTTCTTTTGGCACGTGAGCACGCCGCTCAAGAGCGCACCACCTCGCAGGAGGTACTCGAATCCACCCTCCGCCAAGCCGTCGTGGAGTTGCGTGCTGATTTGGTCGAGCAGCAGCAGAACGCACTCACTCACGTCGGCGCAGTGCTGGAACAGCGTCAAGCTGGGCAGCTGGCGGCTTCTCAATCTCTCGCTGCGCAGCAGTCGCGAAACGAGCTCGAGCTGATCCGCTCCGAGCTTGCGCCAATTCAACAGGGGCTGACACGGCTCACACAGCACCTGACCGAAGTCCGCGCAAACAGTAGCGGCGATCTGGCCGCCATCGGCACGCTGCTTCAAAGAGTGACGGAGGAGCAACGTCACCACCGGGAGGACACGCGCCAACTCTATCGCGCGCTGCGCACCTCACACGTCCGGGGTCAGTACGGGGAGCTCACGCTTCAGCGGACCCTCGAGCACGCAGGACTCCTAGAGCACGTGCACTACCTGCGACAACCCACGGAGCATGATGAAACGGGCAGCTTGCGCCCCGATGTGATCGTCAAGCTTCCTGGTCAGCGTTGCCTAGTGATCGACAGCAAGACCCCGCTCGATGCGCTAACCAGCGTGATGGGGGCAAAGGATCGGTCGGAGCAGGAACAGCACGCGCAGGCGCACGCTCGTCTCCTGAGGGGACATATCGAGGCGCTGTCCCGGCGAGACTACGCGGCTCGCCTGCGCGCGGCCAATAACCTCGTCGAGGGAGAGACCGTGATCGAGGCCGCCCTCCTGTTCCTGCCCTCGCAACCCGCGCTCGACGTTGCGTTGCGCACGGACGAAACAATCCTGGCGTTCGCGTTCGAGCGGCAGGTGTTTCTGGTCACGCCGTCGACACTGCTTCTGGCCCTGAGCACAGTCTCGCAACTGTGGCAACACGACGCACTGACGCAGCACGCGCATGAGGTGCTCCGACTGGGTGCCCAGCTGCACGGCCGGATCGGCACCCTCGCCGAGCACATGGCGAAGGTGGGGCGAGCAATGGGTAGCGCCGTTGACGCCTACAACGCTGCAGTTCGCTCGCTCGATACCCGGGTGCTCAGCACGGCCCGTCGATTCGCGCAGCTGGGCGCGGCGAGTCGCGACGCTACCCCCGTGGTGAAGCCGCTTGAGCATGCGCTACAGCCCTTATCTGCGAAGCTGAGGTCTTCAGGTAGCGACGATGAATGCGATTCGGTGGAAGGGACGCCGCACGCCGAGGCCGTCGGCCGCCAGGCAGCCTGAGTGACGGTCGTCGCGACCGAGCCGGACGTCACCCCCGGCTCGGTCGCCCAACCCTGCCCCACACGTCACAGAAGACGTGTCGACTCTCTACCCAGAACACTGGAGCCCTCTTATGCCCATGAGTCAGAGCCAGCCCCGCGATACGGGGTACATCACCGCAGCTGCCCTGCACCTGCTCGTTACCACCGCCGGTTCGCTGTTCATGCTCCTGCTGCTCACACGCACCGCCAATGCGTCGGTGGCGAACGCCGCGGCCAACGTGTTGCGAATGAAGTTGCGGTTGCGTGTGGCTGAACTGGTCGCCGTGTTTGCCAAGGGAAAACTCGTCGCGCGTGACGCGGCCGCACGCATCGAGGAGATCGCGGCCGCGATTGAGGCGGCAATCTCCGGCTGCCGGTCGCGGAGTCCGCGTGATCTCGATCAGTGGATCGCGGTCCGTGTTCGCGACGCCGTGGATGGCGACCCGGTGCCGCCTGCGCCACGCCGGTGCCAGACGGTCACCGATAGCGAGCAGACGCTCGGCCTCGCGGACGCGCCACGCGCGGAACGGCTCGCGGTCCTGCATATCGTGCTTCAACGCCTGACAGCCGCCGAGCGAGCCGTGCTGAACGCGCGCCTGCGCCCGCACGCGACCTGGCGAACCGTGGCGGTCGCCCTCGGGGTCTCGGAGACGACGGCGCGCCAGCACTATGAGCGTGCCGTCGAGCGTGCACAGCTGCTGATGGTCAGCCTGCTCGCGGAGCGCGTTGATGGTCGCGGCGAGGATGACGTGCTGCCACAGGCCGCATGAGCCGGTCGCCGAGCGCCTACGCTATCGTCGGCGCTCAGATGTGGTGACGCCTCGCTGCCTTCAATGGTTCGCGTCGAGCGATGTACCCGGCTTCAACCAACGTTCGCCCTTACGCACGCAGCCGCTCGCGCTCAAGTGCACCTCAAGCTCATTAACCGTTCCTCCCTTCAACCTAAGAGCGGTGCGAAGCGCGGGTAGTGCCGACACGAGCATGTGGCTGGTGAAGCCAATCGAGAGTTGCGGCTTGGTCAGATACTCGGCGATGAGTGCACGTACCCGAGGTGAGAGCCACGCGGGACCCTCGTCCCCGGCTGTTTCGATGCTGAAGGGAATTGTTGCCGGCGCGGTCCACAGCAACTGTGCCTCGTGGTCGCTCTTGGCCGGATGGGCGCGAGATGTGAAACCCCATTCTCGCAGCTTCCTCTCCATGGTTAACTCGCTGTAGTTGGGGCCACCGCTCGCGGCCAGCCACGTTCGGAGCGCCGTCGTAGTTCGCGCCGCGGGCATCGCATCTCGCGCGAATTCAACCAGTGCCAGGATCGCGGGACCGTGCAC
>JALOPS010000250.1 GCA_025453745.1 Gemmatimonadaceae bacterium | reverse complement strand
GTCGATCCTTCTTCGAGCCAAAGGGGGCCTTGGAATCGTTGAGGTGCAGCATGCCCAAGCGATCGCGTCCGATGGTATCCTCGAAGTGGGCCCAGACGCCGTCATAGTCGTCGCCGATGGCGTAGCCGGCAGCAAACACGTGTGCCGTGTCGAGGCACACGCCAATGCGATGACGCACGCTGGCGTCGATGGCGGCAATGAGGGCGGCCATCTCCTCGAACGTCGAGCCCAGCACGGTCCCTTGCCCGGCGGTCAGTTCGAGCAGCAGTCGGGTGGGTCCCGGCTCCGCGACGAGTGCCGCGCTGATCGCATCGGCATTGCGTGCGAGACCGCTTGCGCGATCGTCGATGTAGTTGCCGGGGTGCGAGACGAGCACGTCGAGACCGAGCGCGTGACAGCGGCGCAACTCCGCGCGAAACGACACGAGCGAGTTCGCGCGGAGCGCGTCATCGGGCGACGCGAGGTTGATGAGGTACGAGTCGTGCGAGCCGGCGACCTTCACGCCGGTGGGCACCAATGCCGCGCGATATCTCGCCGCTTCGTCTGCGTCGACTTCGCGCTCGGCCCAGCGGTTGGCCTGCTTGGT
This sequence comes from Gemmatimonadaceae bacterium, assembly GCA_025453745.1. Lineage (GTDB taxonomy): Bacteria > Gemmatimonadota > Gemmatimonadetes > Gemmatimonadales > Gemmatimonadaceae > JALOPS01. The sequence continues at coordinate 9,168 of JALOPS010000250.1, read as the reverse complement.
GAAGAGCTGCAACGCCGTGGCGCCAATTGCCGCTGCGCGCGGCGGTGCCTCGAACGATCCGCCTGCGGTGGAGACGTGCGCACCGAGGAGGTCGTCTGGGAGTGACGCAACGGGAATCGGTTCGGGGAGCGCGCCCTTGGGGATCATCGTGCGAGCGGGACGCGGCGCGGCCGCCGTGGGCGGCTTGGCGGTCTTGGTCTGCTTGGTGTGATTGGTCTGCTTGGCGGCCTTGGCCGGCTTGGCGGCCTTGGTCGGCTTCGCCGCCTTCGTCGGCGTGGCGGCCTTGGTCGGCTTGGCCGCCTTCGTCGGCGTGGAGGACTTGACCGGCTTCGTGCTCTTGGCCGGCTTCGGGCCCTTGGTCGCCTTCGGTGCGACCGTCGCGCGTTTGCGAGCGGCCTTGGTCTCCTTGAGCGCTGGCTTCGCACCCGTGGCCGACTTCTTCGCCGCTGGCTTGCCCGCCGCGCGCGTCGTGCCGCTCTTCGCCTGCTTGGACGCACCCGTCGTGCGCGTCCCGCCCCGCTTCCGCGCTGGTGTCATTACCGTCGGTTGCGCAGCCACTCCAGCGGATCGACTGCCCGCCCACGTGGCCGCATCTCAAAGTGGAGGTGCGGCGGCAATCCCGGGTCGGCACTCCCCACCGTCCCGATGATGTCCCCCTTCTGCACCGTGCCGCCCTTGCGCACGTCGATCCGCGCCAGCGACCCGTAGACGGAGTAGTCGCCCCCGCCGTGCTGCAGAATAACCGTGGACCCATACGTGCCGATCCCCTCGGCGACCACCACTTCGCCCGAGCTCACCGCCCGCACCGACGTCCCCGTCGCGGCCGCGATCCCGATCCCGTTCCAGCGGATCATGGTGTTGTTCGGATTGATCGCCCGACCGAAGCGATAGAGGATGTCCCCCTCCACCGGCCAGTCGAGCCGGCCGAAATCGCTCGTCTTGAGCGTACTCGCCACCGGCGCCTTCGACGGCGTGCGCGCCTCCGCGCGGCGACGCGCGGTCTCGAAGCCCGTGATCATCGAGGCAAGACGCTGCTCGTCGCGTGCGATCTCGGCCAATCGCTCCTGGATGTCACGCTGCTGCGCCTTGTTCTGCGTCAGCGAGCGGCCACGTTGCGCTTCGAGTTGGCGCAGGCGGTCTTCCTCGGCGGCTTTCTCGCGGCGATTGCGCAGGATCTCGTTTTGCAGGCGCACCATCATCTCGCGACTGGCCGCCGTCTCGTCGCGCAGCTCCTGCACGCGCCCGACGAGCGCACGATCGATCCGCGCGAACTCCTGCAGGTACTTGTAGCGCGTGAGCAGTTGCCCAAACGACTCCGCCGACAGCAGCACCTCGATGGTCGCGAGCGGTCCGCGCTTGTAGATGTCGGTGAGGCGGTTCTGCAGACGATCCTTCTTGGTACCCAGCTCGAACTCGGCGCGCTCGAGCTGTGCCGTCGCCGCCGTCAGGTCCCCCTCGATGCTCGCGAGCTGCTGGTCGAGCGACGCGACGAGCCGCGCCGTGGCATCCGCCTGGCGATCGAGATTGGTCATCTCCTCGGTGAGCGAGTGCGCGTTCTGCTGCAGCTCCTTCATGCGCGTCTCGAGATCGGCGCGTTCGCGACGCACGCGATCGAGCTCCTGCGCCTGCGTGCGCAGCCGCTCCTCGGCCTGCTGGCGCGTGACCTGTGCCGAGAGCGCGGGTGCACACAGCACGGCGAGCGCGAGGGTCGCGCTCGCGAGAATGCTGCAACGCATGCGCAGCCTAGACCTGTCGCAGGTGGCGACCCACCGACATCAGGCTGCCGAGCACCCCGATCACGGCCCCCGCCACCACACCGAGCAGCGCCTGCCACGGGGCGAAGAAGCGCACGTCCGCGTAGCCGAGCGCGCCGGAGACGATGACCTGCGCCACGTACGCGAGCAGGAGTGCCAGCACGCCGCCCGCGAGCCCCTTGAGACACCCTTCGATGAGGAACGGACTGCGGATGAAGCCGTCGGTCGCTCCGACGAGCTGCATGATCTTGATCTCGCGTGCGCGCGCGAGCACTTCCATCCGAATCGTCGCGCCGATGATGATCACGGCCGCCAGCGCAAAGACCACGCCGAGTCCGCCGCCGACCGCGGCCGCCACCGAGCGCAGGCGATAGATCTTCTCGATCCACTCGCGGCCGTAGCGCACATCGTCGATGAACGGATAGGCCTTGAGCAGCGTGGCCACCTTGTCGACCGCCTGCGGATCGCGGAAGCCTTCCTTGAGACGGAGCTCGATCGACCCGGGGAGCACGGCGTCCTCGAACTCGTCGCCGAAGGCGACGAACTCCTTCTTGGCGCGCTCGAGTGCCTGGTCGGGTGAGACATAGGTCGCCTTCGCCACGCCGGGTTGCGACTCCAGGTCGCTCACCGCGATCGCCACCTGGTCGTCCTCCGTGCCGGCGGTGAGGTACGCACGAATCTCCACGCGGTCTTCGATCGCACGGATCGCGTCGCGCACGTTGAGGGCGACGAGGGCAAATACACCCACGGAGAAGAGCGAAAACGCGATCGTGACGATGCCGAGCACGCTCAGGAGCGGGGCACGCCGGAAGCCGAGCATGGCTTCACGCAGGGCAAGTCGCATGGGCGCTCAGGCGGTGGCGAGACGCGACGCATCGTCGCCGTCGTAGACGAGGTGCCCGCGATCGAGTGCGAGAAAGCGCAGCCCAGACCGGTGGATCAGCGAGAGGTCGTGCGTGGCCATGAGGACAGCCGTACCGGCGGCGTTGATGTCGCGCAGCAACTGGAAGATGCCGGAGGTGGCCTTCGCGTCGAGGTTGCCCGTGGGTTCGTCGGCGACGAGCACGAGCGGATCGTTGACCAGCGCCCGCGCAATCGCCACGCGTTGCTGTTCGCCACCGGAGAGCTCGTGCAGTTGGCTCGTCCCCTTCGACGCGAGGCCGACCTGCGTGAGCAGGCGCGCGACCTTGGGCGCGATCGCCCCCGGCGGCGTGCCGATGACTTCGAGCGCAAAGGCGATGTTCTGCTCGACGCTGCGGTCTTCGAGCAGCCGGAAGTCCTGGAAGACGATGCCGAGCTTGCGGCGCAGCTTGGGAATGTCGCGTCGCTTGGCGGTCGTCGAACTGTAGCCGGTCACGCGCACATCACCGTGCGTGGGCCGCTCCTGCATCGCCACGAGCTTGAGGATCGTGCTCTTGCCGGCGCCGCTGTGCCCGGTGAGGAAGACGAACTCGCCTTTCGCGACCTCGAACGACACGTCGGTCAGCGCGGTGCCGCGCCGTGGGTACTCGAGGGCGACCTTCGTGAACCGGACGATGCCGGGGCCGCGGGGGGAAGCGGTGGTGCCCATCGGTCAGGCGTCGAGCGCAGAGGAGAGGTCGCGCCAGAGATCGTCGAGCGACTCGAGGCCGACGCTCAGGCGGATGAAACCATCGGGCGCGCCGAGCGCCTCGCGTTGTGCGGGCGTGAGATCGGCGTGCGAGTTGATGCGCGGCTCGCTCACCAGCGACTCCACGCTGCCCAGGCTGCTCGCGCGCGCGATCAGCCGCAGGGCCGCGAGCACGCGCTGTGCGCCGGCACCACCACCAAGGACTTCGAACCCCAGCATGCCGCCGAAGCCCGAGAGCAGTTCGCGGGCAATCGCATGATCCGGATGCGTCGCGAGACCGGGGTAGTGCACCGCCGTGACCCGGGGATGCTGCGCGAGCCGGTCGGCGAGCGCCATCGCCGTCGCGTTCTGTCGCTCGACACGCACTTCGAGTGTCTTGAGCCCGCGCTCGAGGAGCCAGCAGGCAAACGGATCGGGCGCCTGCCCCCAGCGGCGCATCACCTGCGCACACTCCTCGATGAACGGGGCGCTCCCGCACACCACGCCGCTCAACACGTCATGATGCCCATTGAGGTACTTGGTGGCCGAGTGGATGACCACATCGGCACCATGCGAGAGCGGGTGGAAGTTGATGGGGCTGGCAAACGTCGCGTCGCACACCACGGCAAAGCCGCTCGCCTGCGCCAGCGGCGCGATCGCCCGCGGGTCGAGCACGCGCGTGGTGGGATTCACCGGACTCTCGAGAAAGACCACGCGCGTGTTCGGCTTGATGTGCCGACGCCACCCGCGCGTTTCGCTCGGATCGATCAGCTCCACCTCGACGCCCGCACGCGGCAGGTCGATCTCGATGAAGTGACGCGTGCCGCCGTAGATCCACGACGAGGCGAGCAGATGATCGCCCGGACGGAGGAGCGCCATCAATGCGCACACCGTCGCGCCCATGCTGCTCGAGGTGACGAGTGCGGCCTCCGCGCCATCGAGGGCAGCGAGACGCTCCTGCACGCGGTCGGCGTTCGGGTGCGTGCCGTAGCGCGGATAGCGCGCCGGGTCATCGATGAACGACACCGACTGCGACAACGCAGGAGCGATGGGCATGCCCGGCTCCGGACCATGCGGGCCGTGGGGCACCGGGCCATGGACGGCGAGCGTCCCCGTGCCGAACGGGGGCGCAGGCTCGGGGGCGGTCGCGGCGGAGCGGCGGGAGTGAGTCGGTGAGGTCGGCACGGCACCGTAATGATGACGGACCACCCCCGAGGGTCACAGTCCGGGCAACGGCGGTACGCTATCTCACACTCTGTCGATCATCGACCATCACGATCTCGGCGTGGCCGTCACGCCGGTGGCGCGTACCGTCAGGCCGCCGGGATGGGCGGGGAGGGGGTGTCGAAATCGGGCTTCACCACGCGGACCACCTCCGAGACCACCACCCCCGCCACATCCCGCACGACCACGCAGCCGCGTTCGAGCGAATCGTCGATCGCCACGGTGGCCAGCTCCTGTCGCTGCGGGCTGATGATGCGCACGAGTTCTCCGGGGGAGAGGAGCCGGATCATCGCGTCGTCGGAGCGCATCCACACCAGCGGGCCGCGCTCGGCATCGCCGCGGCGCGTCGCGATGAAGCCCACCACCGACAAGGGTGGCGAGTACCAGCGGGGTTCGCGTCTCGTGGTCATGGGGCGTCAGGCGGCCAGTGGCACGTCGATGATCGCGTATTCGTCATCGACGCGCATGAGCAGCCGTCGCTCCGCGAGGCGCGCGAGGAGCGCTTCGGCATGCACCGGATCGGCAGGCAGCGCCGACGCGACGGCATCGGCCCGCACGCGGCCCTGCGCGCGCACGATGTCCCACGCGGCGCGCTCCTCGGCATCGACGGTGCCGAAGAGCGTCACGCCGTCATCGCCATGCGCCACGAGCGCGAGTGCATATCGCTCGAGCACCGACTCGATGGGATCGAGATGGTCATCGTGCAGTCCGCGAAACACGAGGTAGCTCGGCAGATCCGCATCGCGTCCGGCGGTGCGCAGCAGGAGCTTGCCGACGATCTCGTCGGCACAGGAGAAGTCGAGCAGCCGCACATGCGTGAAATCGAGCACGGCGACCGCGGTGCCCGCGTGATGCAGCGGGACGGCGCTGGATGATGGGTGCCATCATCGCCGCGAGGCCACTGCGCGCTCGCTGCGCGGCGTGTCGATGCCCACCCGCTCGGGGATCGTGATCTGCACCTGCGCCCCGGGGAAGGGCGCGAGTCGCTCGACGAGCGGCGGTTCCGGTTCCCACGACGGGTTGGGCTGAATGAGCATCCGTGCCGTTCCGGAGCGGATCGACATCTTGCCCTCCCATCGACCGACCCAGCGTCTGACGCCGGCGAGTCCGTGCCCCCGACCGGGGTCGCCAAAGCGACTGACCGCGCGCAGCATCGCCGCGCCGAGGGCGGCGGCGTCGTCCCAGCGGTCGTCACGCCGCGCGATCGGCGAGGCGTCGAGTGACCCGCGAAAGCCCATTCCCGCATCGCAGACGGCGAGTTGCACCACGCGTCGCCCGGCCAGTCGGCGGCGGTACGAGTAACTCTGCACGGCGACCCAGCCACCGCGACCGGCGTGCTCGACGATGTTCTGGCAGATCTCCGAGAGCGTCATCGCGAAGCCCACCGTCGCCTTGCCCTCCAGATGCAACTGCCCCTGCAGGATCTCCTGCGCGCGATCCTGGATGCGTCCGACGACGGCGTGCACATCGTCGGCGCGCACGATCGGCGTCAGTTCGAGGAGGACATCGGAGGGACGATTCTCGCGCGAGCGCGGGACGGAGCCGACGAGTTCGAAGAGTTCGCCGGCGTGCTTGAAGAACCCCGCGCGTGCCCAGTACGACACCGTGTCGCTCGCCTCGGGGACCGCGAAGCTCGCGCGGTCACCAACGACCTGCCCGAGGCAGAGCAGTGACGCGAGTCCGAACGGTGACGACCAGGTCGCGTGGCGTGCATCGATGAGCAGCCGTCCATCGGCGGGCGCCTGTGCCACCTGCTCGAACACCGACTCGACGGTGTGATCGTCGAGGGACTGGGGCACGGTGATGACGGTGGTCACGACGAGTGCAGGCTGCCGCGGAGATAGGTGGAGAGTCCGGTCGCGCCGCGATGATCGACGTTGCGCGCGGCCGCCCCATGTGCCGTGGCGATCGCGTCGCGAAAGCTATCGCCGGCGAGCAGGCGCGCGAAGTACGTCGCGCCCCAGACGTCGCCGCAGCCGGTCGGGTCGCCCGCATCACCGTCTCGTGTCTCGGCGGCGGGCACGAGCGCGGTGCGCACCGTCCCCTCGAGCGAGGCCACGCGCGCGGGCGGCGGTGGCCAATGCGCGATGTCGATCCCTTCGAAGCCGGGCGCGGCGACATACACCATGCCGCGCTTGCCCAGCGTGACCGACAGGCAGCGGACGCCCTGCTGCATGGCCATCGCGGCGAGCGCCATCGGATCGTCCGCGAGCAGACGCATCTCGTCTTCATTGACCTGCAGCACGTCGGCCGTGCGGCACCACAGCGGCGCGTCGGGGAGCGCGCGCGGCGTGCGCAGTCCGTCCGGCTGTACCGCGAGCAGGATCGAATGCAGGTCGAGATAGATCGGCCCGCGCACATGTTGCCGCAGCAGCAGTGCCGTCTCGAGATCGAGTTCGAACCCGCTGATGAGATTCACGTACAGGGCATCGAGATCGCGCACGAGCGGGGCCAGGCCGACCCACGTCCACGGTGGGACGCCGCCGGTCAGGACTTCGCTCCGTCGCTCGGCGCTCTGGTAGCGGATCTCGACGCGGTTGTTGCGCTGCGGCACCTCGACGAGCGCGGCATCGGGCGCCAGCCGCGACAGCGAGCGCAGGAAGTCGTGCGCGCGCGGCGCGACATCGACGCCCACCTTGGCGATCGGGACGATCTCCCAGTCGTCGGGGAGCGCCGCGTCCATTGCGCCGAGCGCGTACGTGATGCCGCCCCATTCCTCGATGGTACGCTGCGCGCTGTCTCGTTCGTGGATCACATCCCACACGAACGAGCCGATCACCCCCACGCGTCGCCGGCGGGTCACTCCGCGCGCTGCTGGAGGAATGCGGCCACGGCGCCCGCCACGCCGGCCGTGCCGGGGAGCGTGCCCGCGACGATGCGACACGCTTCCACCGCCGGCTTGAACGCGCGGCGTCGCACCTCGACGCGCAACGGCTCGAAGAGCGTATCGCCGGCCGCGGTGACGCCACCGGCGATCACCACGCAGTCGGGATTGAAGATGTTGAGGAGGTTGGCGAGCCCGGCGCCAAGAAACTTGGCCGCCTCGCGCACGATCTCGAGCGCCACCGCGTCGCCGGTCTTGGCCGCGTCGTACACGGTGCGCGCGGTGATCTTCGAGAGATCGCCGCCCACCAGATCGGCGATGCTCGAGTGCTCCTCGTGCTGCAGCGCTTCGCGCGCGCGTTCGGCAATGGCGGGTGCCGAGGCGTAGGCTTCGATGCAGCCGTAGTTGCCGCACTTGCACCGACGACCCGTCACGTCGACGGTCGTGTGGCCGATTTCGCCGGCGACATCGGACGCGCCGTGAAAGAGCTTGCCGTCGAGGACGAGACCGCCCCCGATGCCCGTGCCGATGGTGATGCCGACGACATGGCGTGCGCCGCGCGCGGCGCCGATCCACCACTCGCCGAGCGTCGCGCAGTTTGCATCATTGTCGAGCGTGGCCGGCAACTGCACGGCCGCGGCGACGCGATCGCGCAGTGGGAAGTCGCGCCAGCCCAGGTTGGGCGTGACGATCACGATGCCTTTCGCCCGATCGAGCGGGCCCGGCGAACCGACCCCCACACCGAGGATCGCGTCTCGCGTGACGCCTTCGGTGCGGCAGGTCTCGTCGATGCTCGCCGAGATCATCGCGGCGATGCGCGCGACGACGGCGTCGGCGCCCTCCTCGGCACGCGTCAGGCCGGTCTGCAGGCCGGCGGTACGTCGGCCGTCGGTGGTCATCGTGGCGACCACGAGATTGGTGCCACCGAGGTCGACGCCGACGACCCATCGATCGTGCGGAGCGTTCATGCGTGAGGTGCGAAGCGGGGCGCGAAGGTCAGATCGGAGGGACAACATCGAGCTCGGCGAGCGCGCGACGAACGCGTGCCACCGAGACGTCGACCATGCAGCGGAAGTGCGTGAGCGGGCAGCGCATGGGGCCATGCGCGTGGCACGGGCGACAGGGCATCGCCTCGTGCTCGACGACCACGGCGCGCGACGCGAGCGGACCGAAACCGAACGCCGGCACCGTGGGCCCGAAGATAGCGACCGTCGGCGTGTCCATCGCGGAGGCCAGATGCAGTGGAAGCGAGTCGTTGGTGACCACGGCCTGCACGCCGGCCAGCAGGGCGGCGGAGACGGGGAGTGGCACCTGTCCGACCGTATCGATGAGGGCGGCGCCCGGGCCGGCCGCCTCACGGATGGTGGCGGCGAGGGGTTGGTCGTCGGGGCCGCCGATGAGCAGGAGTCGCACATGCGGGGCCAACGTCGCGGCCAGCGCGGGGTAGTGCGGCCAGCGCTTGGTCGCCCACACACTGCCCGGCGCGAGCGCGACGATCGGGCGGCGATCGTCAGCGGGGAACTGTGCGAGCAGCGCGATGGCGTGATCGGTGGCCTGGGCCGAGGGGTGCAGCGAGGGGCGGAGCGGCCCGCGTCGATGCACGCCCGCGAGGCTCAACAGGCGCGTCGCGTGATGCGCGGTGGCGTCGTACCGAATACGATCGGTGTACCAGCGACGGCCGGCGGACGTGTCGAAGCCGATGCGGCGCGGAATGCGTGCGAGCCAGGCGAGCGTGGCGCTGCGTGCGGAGCCCTGCGCGAGGTAGGCGGTGTCGTAGC
>JALOPS010000249.1 GCA_025453745.1 Gemmatimonadaceae bacterium | reverse complement strand
GAAGCCGTCGCCGACCGTCTCGCGTGTGCAGTACGGCAATGCCAGCGCGACGGCGCGCACGGCAGACGGCACGAGTGGCGTGCTGTGCCGGAGTGCCGACGGCGCCTCATGGTTCTTTCGGGTGTACGCCTCCGACGGCTCGTTCACCGATTTCGATCTGCACCACGACGAGCTGTCGATTACGATCATGCCAGGCGCCAAGGCCAGCTTCTACGAGCGCGACGGGATGCACGTACTCGATCACAGCCCCGCCGTCCTCGGCCTCCAGTCGATCGAAGACCGAGGGTCGGAGGAGTGAACCGTGGTGCCGTCCGACGAATTCGCGCATCACCGTCGCTACGGTGACTACTCCGGCGTCGTCTTCTCGAGTACCGCGAGCGGTGACGACGCAACCGACGAGCTCCTCGTCAGCGATCGGTTCATCGATCCGCTGTTCCACGCGATGCTCGACCGCACAGGGGGCGCTGCCGGCGTCAGCGCGTTACCGTAGCTGGTGGTCGACTGGAACACCGAGCAGGGGTGGGCGGCGGCACGTGGACGGGTGTTGATCGCCCCCGACGATGCCGACGACTTCGTGTCGGCGCTGGCGCAACTTGGTCCCGACGACGTGGCGATCCATTGCGCCGGCGGCACGGTCGCGGAGTGCTTGCGGTGTGCAATGGCCATCCGCGAGTTCATCCGCAGCCGACTGGAGCGCGGGCGCTGCGTGTTCATCGCCAACGACTGACGCGGCGCGAACGCGTCGCACGCAGGCGTTCCTGGAGGTACGTGGGTTGCCATCGTCCACATGTCGCGTGAGCCCCGCTCCCCTACCGCACGGCGCGTGCGCGTTGTCCGCTTGCCCGCGCCGTGCGCGTGTGACAAGGTCAATCGATCGGTCGCACGTTCACCGGCCGACTCCGTATCCCGCTCGTCACGAGAGGCTCGACTGATGGACTTCCTCGAGCTCGTCCCGGTACCGCCGAAAGACACGTTCAACGTGCGGCTCACGTCACCGGGGAGCCGCCACATGCTCGACCTTTTGGGGCACCCGGTGAAGGGCGGGACGTACCGGCCCGACGGCGAGTGCACGACGCCCAACAACCCATCGTTCACGCCACTGCTGGTGACGCGCAGTGTCGGTCCGTTTCGTGTCACCGGACTGCGCCCGGCCGTGCAATCGTTGCAAGACGTTCTGCTCCGCGTACGCAATGAGCTGCCCGAGTTGCACGCACTCCTCGGCTCGGCGGGCATGCTACTGGGGCGCGGCGTTTCCGGTGGAGGATGCGATGCACTTCGAGGCATCGAAGTCGCTGTTGGCAACGTGGAAGGCGGCGGGAGAGATCTGACGCGGCGCCGTGTCGCCTGGCCCTCGTGAGGTCGGCGGACCGGCGCGCTCGCGCTGCACGGGGATGGCTGCACCGCGGACCGCGTCCGCGACCAACGCCCGGACCGGCCATCCGTCACGGCGTCGACAGGAGCAGGCCGGCGGCTCGTCGGTCTGCGGCATGGATATGTATTGAGGATTCTAAAGTAATACTTTAGAATTCTCATATGCCTTTCATCCCCCGACTCGTCGCCCCGGTGCTCGAGCGGGCGGCCCGCACGTTCCCGGCCGTCGTCCTCACGGGACCACGACGCGCGGGCAAAACCACGCTGCTCACGCGCACGTTTCCCGACGCCACCGTCGTGCCGCTCGACGCGCCCGACGTGCTGGCGGCCGTTCGTGCGGACCCTCGCGGCTTCCTCGACGAACGGCGCGGGGTGACGATCCTCGACGAGATCCAGAACGCGCCGGAGCTCTTTGGCTACCTCAAGGAGCGCATCGACCGCCATCCCTCGCGTCGTGGCCGCTGGCTGCTGACCGGATCGCAGGAGGCGCCCCTCATGCAGCATGTCACCGAGTCGTTGGCAGGGCGCGCGGCGGTCATCGGGCTGTGGCCGCTGTCGACCGCCGAGTCTCCGAAGGCCAACCTGTTGCACGGCGGCTTTCCCGAAGTGGTCGCGCGCCCACGGGACCGATCGCTCTGGTTCGAATCGTACCTGCAGACGTATCTCGAGCGGGACGTTCGTGCCGTACTCAATGTGCGTGATCTCTCCACGTTCCGGCGCTTCCTCTCCGTGATGGCCAGCCGCACTGGGCAAACACTCAACAAGGCCGACCTCGCAGCACCGCTCGGTCTGACGATCCCGACGATCACCCAGTGGATCAACGTGCTGGAGATCACCGGACAGTTGCTCGTCGTCCCGCCCTACTTCGAATCCTTCGGCAAACGGCTCGTCAAGACGCCGAAGGTCTACGTCGCCGACAGCGGCCTCGCGGCGCACTTGCTCGGCATTCGCACGAGCGATGAACTGGAGCGCTCACCCTTTCGTGGCGCGCTCTTTGAGGGGTACATCGCCGCGGAGGTCGTCAAGGCGCAGGGGAATCGCGGCCTTCGGCGTGAGCTCTACCATTTTCGCGATCATCAAGGCCTCGAGGTCGACTTCGTGTTCCGGCAGGGCACCGACACGTGGCTCGTGGAAGCGAAGTCGACACACACGCCGCTCCCGCGCGATGCCACGGGCCTCACGCGACTCGCGGCGAGTGTTCGTCACCGCGCGACGAGCATCCTCGTCTACCGGGGCGGACGCTCGCGACCACACACCGACGCCCTCGCGCCCGGGGTGCGCGCCATCGACGTCGCGGCGTTCATCGAGGTGTTGAATGCGCGATGACGCGTCCGGCGGTTCTCCGGGTGCATCCTGTCCTGGTGACCGTCCCGCTTCCGATCGGCACCGGCGCTCGGCGCCATCGCACGACCCGCTGGCCGCACGCATGAGACAACGCGACGGGAATCCCGCATGAAGGTCGTCCCTGTCGTACGGCGCTGGCGCGGCGACACGCTCGAGATCCTTGCCTTTCGGCATCCGCTCGCAGGCCTGCAATTGGTGAAGGGCACTGTCGAGCCGGGTGAGTCGCTGCATGCCGCCGCCGAGCGCGAGCTGCGAGAGGAAGCGGGCATCGACGGGCGGACCGCAACGAGCCTGGGTGACATGTGGAATGACGTCACGGCGCAGTCATGGCACTTCGTGCTCATGGACGTGCCCGGCGCGTTGCCGGACGCGTGGGTGCACCGCGCGCTGGACGACGGCGGACACGACTTTGCCTTCTTCTGGCTCGCGCTCGATCATGTGCGCGCCGACGACTGGCATGCGATGTACGTGCGCGCGCTCGAGCACTTGCGCCAGGTGACTCACATCGAAGCGCTGCCCGAACGGCACTGCGCGCGGTTGCTCATCATCGACGCGAGCGATCGCACGCTGCTATTCCGGTACGCAGACGGGCGTCGGCCACCGTTCTGGGCGACGGTCGGTGGACAGGTGCTGCCGGGGGAAACGGTGGAAGCCACCGCAGCACGCGAGCTTCGCGAAGAGACGGGGTACCGCGATGCCATCGGTTCCTTAGTGCGCCGACGTGTCGAGGTATTTCAAGCGGGTGATGTGCCGCTGTCACGTTGGGTGGAACACTACTTCGTGGTTCGCACGGCCGGCGGCGCGCTGGACACGACAGACTGGACCGAAGAGGAGCGACGGACGATCCGGGAGTGGCGGTGGTGGAGCGTCGCCGAGTTGCGCGCGCGCACCGAGCAGTTGTTTCCGGCGTGGCTACCCGACGAGCTCGAGCGCCTCGTGGCCGCGTCGACGCCCGACGCACCGCATGGATCCTGACACATAGATCGCTTTGCGGGCGCACGGCGGAGTGCGCTGCATGTTTGTGGTGCCCGCTCGGCGCGGGCTGACTTCCCGGCGGTCGTCGTCGTCTTCTCGTCGGACGCCTCGCACCAGCACGCGCAGGTGGTGGCCGAGCTGAATGACGTCATCGTCTTCGCCACCGCCCAGGCGGCGCGCGCAGCGAAGTTCAACTTCTCGGTGGTGATGTAGTTGCGGGATGGCACCCGTGCGTCATGCTGGCTCGGTCCGCTCCGCCGTGCGCGCGGACCGTGCGGCAGCGCACCATATGCGAGCGGCGTGATCTTTGTGCGGATCGAGCGGTATGACGGTGACCGTCGGGCATCGATGCCGGCACCCGCGGCATCATCACGTTTTCGTCGACTGATCCCGCCTTCACATGTCCGCCGACAGTCGATCGCCGCTCCGATTCTTCGCTGCGCTCTACGGCGTGTCCGTTCCGTTCTGGGTGTTGGGGACCGTGACGCCGTGGCAGCCCGTTCCAGGAGTACCGATCAGCGCGGCGATGTTCGTGTGCCCCTGCGCCGTCGCGATCCTGCTCGTCTGGCGCGAAGGCAGAGGTGCCGCCGTGCGCGCACTGCTGCTTCGGAGTCTCGACTATCGGCGGATGCCGAAGCGGTGGCTCGGCGTCGGCGTTGCCCTGATGCCACTGGTCATGCTGTTGTCGTACTGGACGCTGCAGACGATCGGTCGCCCGTTGCCGCCGGTCGAGATCGGTGTGGCACGCGCGCCAGCGCTCTTTGGCGCCTTCCTCGTCACGGCCACGCTGGAGCAGGTGGGGTGGTCAGGCTATGCGCTCGAGCCGCTGCAGGCGAGGCTTGGCGCGTTGCGAGCGAGCGTCGTGCTGGGCCTCGTCTGGGCCGCATGGCACCTGATTCCCTTGCTGCAGGCGGGGCGTACGCCAGACTGGATTGCCTGGTGGGTGCTGATGACGATCGCCCTGCGCGTCCTGCAGAGCTGGCTGTACAATGGTGCGGGCAGCAGCGTGGCTGCTGCCGCGCTGTTGCAGGCGTCGGCAAATACGAGCTGGCAGCTCTTCCCCAATCGTGGATCGCACTACGATCCACAGGTGACGGGTTTGCTGCTTGCGGCGATCGCCGCTGGTGTCGTTGGTTTCACAGGCGCCACCGGGCTCTCGAGCCCGATGACCGGTGCGACACACAGCACGTCGGCACCGGACGAGTGAGACGCAGCGCAGTCGCCGCTAACGGTCGTGGACATGCCGCAACCATAGTGGAGATCGGGCCACGCGGCAGACCGTGCGAGCGCAGTATCGGGTAACCGTGCTCGACAGAGCGATACCATCACCGCGAGTGAGCATGAGCGAGAGAGCGCAGCAAGTCACGATCCTCCTGCTGCTCGTCGCGTCCGCGGTGGCTTTTCTGATGGCACCCACGGCCATCGCTCCTTCGTACTCGTGGGTGCGCCACTCGATCAGCGAGTCGGCGGCGCAAGGCCTTGTCGGGGCGTGGGTGGCAAGGTCGGGGTTTTTGCTCTTCGGGTCCGCCGTCCTGTGGTTGGCCGCCGCGCTTCGGCCGCGCTGGCACCGTCGGGGCAGCGTCGCACTGGGAACCTTCGGCGCAATGATGCTCGGCACAGCGGCGTATTCGCACCGTCCCTGGTTGCCCGGTGTGCCATTCGACGCCGCCGAGGATCTGCTGCACTCCGCGACGGCGAGCATCATGGGCGTCGCGTTCGCGACCGGCGTCGTGCTCGTGGGCGCGGGACGGCGGAACGCGTCACGACTCGACCGGACCGTTGACGCACTCGCGCTCGTTGCGTCCATGGCGATTCCACTGGGGATGTCGCAATGGACTGCGTACACCGGGCTGCTGCAGCGGAGCATGTTCCTGATCGCCTACATCTGGTACGGTCGTGAGACGATCAGGTGGCGGCGCTGACGTCCGCTCGCGCAACGCTGGTGTGAGCGGTATCTCTGTCGACGACCCCGCTGTCCCGTGCGATTGCGCTGCCGCCCTGGCGCACTGCCTCGACGCATCGCTACGCCCGTCCAACGTCCGTCCTCATCTTCAACGTGCCCGCTCGCCACTCGCGCGCCCTCGAGTCCGACGCACTCGACGCGCTCTCCCCGACGCTCCGATCGGTTGCGGACGTACTGCGCGCATCGGCGGGGGTCGTGGCGCTGGTGCTCGGTGGCTCGCGCGCGCTCGACCGCGCGGAGAGCGGCAGCGATTGGGACCTCGTGCTGTACTATCGTGGCGCGATCGACTTGGGCCCGCTGGCGACGTTGGGTGAAGTGCACGCACCCGGCACGTGGGGGCGGCTCATGAACGGGGGCGCCTGGCTCACGGTGGATGGGATCTCCGTCGATGTCATGCTGCGTGACCTCGACGTGGCGCTTCACTGGTCGGCGGCAGCCGCACGAGGTCGCTACGAGCTGGACGCCAT
>JALOPS010000248.1 GCA_025453745.1 Gemmatimonadaceae bacterium | reverse complement strand
GTCGTCGACGGCATCGCGCACATCCTGGGCGGCATCGATCATCTGCTCTTTCTGGTGCTCCTCGTGCTCCCCATGCGGCGGCTGGCGCCGATCGTCGGCACCGTGACCGCGTTCACCGTGGCGCACTCGATCACGCTCGTGGGTGCCTCCCTCGGACTCGCCCCCGACGCACCCTGGTTCCCGCCACTGGTCGAAGTGCTGATCGCCGCATCGATCGTGGCGATGGCCGCCGAGAACATCCTGGGCGCGCGACTCGAGCGGCGGTGGGTGCTTGCCTTCGGCTTCGGCCTCGTGCACGGCTTCGGCTTTGCCTTCGCGCTGCGGGAGCAGTTGCAGTTTGCCGGCGGGCATCTGCTCTCGGCGCTGGCGGCATTCAATGCGGGGGTGGAGCTCGGGCAGTTGGGGGTGCTCGTGGTGCTCGTACCGGCCGTGTGGCTCGCCTGGCGCGCCGGCGTGCCGGAGCGGGGCGGCGTGATGCTGGCATCGGCCGTGGTGGCGCACAGTGCGTGGCATTGGATGACGGAGCGATGGGCTGTGCTCCGCGCCTATCCGCGCGTGTGGCCCACGATGGACGCGGCACTCGGTGCGACGGTGCTGCAACTGCTGCTGCTGGCCGCGGTGGCGTGGGGCGCCGGGCAGCTGCTCGCCCCGCTCTTGCGTCGCTTCGGCGCCATCGAGCGATCGGCGAGGCGGGAGATCGCGCTCGAGTAGAGGTCGGACAGCGCCGCACGGCTGCGGCGCGTTGGATGTGGACGCGCGACGTGGAGCGGAACCCCCGTCGCGATGTGCTGGGAGATGGACCACGCACGCCTGCGCGAGGCCGCGGAGGCGACACGGTTTCACGACGACAGCGGGAGACGACGCGCCATGACGCGACGCATGACACGGCGGGTGTGGGGAACGATCGCCCTGATGACGGGCGCGGCGGGGGCGCTCGTGGCGCGCACGGCCCGCGAGTCCGTGGCACAGCCCAAACCGCTCGTGCGCGGCAACGCGCACGGCGAGTGGCGCTTCTGGGGAGCCGACGCGTGGAGTTCGCGCTACTCGCCGCTCGACCAGATCAACGCGAGCAACTTCGACTCGCTGCAGGTCGCCTGGCAGTTCATGGCCGGCGCCCTCGGCAAGGACGAGTACTATCGCACGACGCCGCTGTACGCGAATGGTCGGATCTTCACCGTCGCGAGCACGCGGCGTGTGGCCGCCGCCCTCGAGCCGGAGACGGGGGAGATGCTCTGGATGTGGCGGCTCGATGAAGGGATTCGCTGGCAGAAGGCGCCACGCCAGTTCGCGGGGCGCGGGCTCGCCTACTGGACCGACGGCCAGCAGGAGCGCGTCGTGGTGGCCACCCCCGGCTATCACATGGCCTCGCTCGATGCAAAGACCGGCAAGCCGGATCCGTCGTTCGGCAAGAACGGCGTGATCGACCTGATGGAGGGACTCGGCTATCCGTTCGTACCGCTGGCGGTCGATGATTCCGGTCCGCTGATCATCTCCGACAACGCGCCAGCGCGGAAAGCCCGACCGGGCGAGACGTGGGATCCGATCAAGAAGATCGGCGCCGATGGTACCGTCGGCATCGACCCCGTGCATGGGCAGATCGCGCAGTCCGGCCCGCCGATCATCGTCGGCGACGTGATCATCGTCGGCAACTCGTCAATCCACGGCTACTACCCGGTGCGCCTGCGCAACATCACCGGCACGGTGCGCGGGTTCGACATCCGCACCGGCAAGCAGCTCTGGAAGTTCAACCTCGTGCCGCAGCCGGGTGAATTCGGCGCGGAGACGTGGAAGCGTGGCTCGGCCAATGGCACACCAGGCGTGGGCAAGGTGGATGCCTGGGCCACCTTCTCGGCCGACCCGGAGCTTGGCCTCGTCTACATCCCCGTGGGGATGCCGATCATGGACGAGTACGGCGGCCATCGCCCGGGTGACAACCTCTTCGGCAACTCCATCGTCGCGCTCGACGTGAAGACGGGGCAGCGCAAGTGGCACTTCCAGATGGTGCATCACGACATCTGGGACTACGACACGCCGATGGCGCCGAACCTCATGGACATCGTCGTCGACGGGAAGCCGCGCAAGGCGATCGCGCAGCCCACCAAGCAGGGGTGGCTCTACACCTTCGATCGCGCGACGGGGCAGCCCATCTGGCCGATGCCCGAGACCAAGGTGTTGGCGAGCGATGTGCCGGGCGAGCAAGCCTCGCCCACACAGCCGATTCCGTCCAAGCCCGCGCCGTACGCCCATCAGGGGCTGCTCGAGAGCGATCTCATCGACTACACGCCGGCGATCCGCGACAGCGCGCTCAAGCTTGCGCGCCGCTGTCGCATGGGGCCGTACTACATCCCACCATCGGCCAACGACGGCAAGAGCAAGTATCCCTGCTCCTGGTACGCGCCGGGCGCGAGCGGTGGCGTGAACATCGATGGCGGCGCGGCGTTCGACCCCGAAACGGGAAAGATCTATGTCGCCTCGCTGAGCGCGCTCAGCACCGCCACGCTGGCGAAGGATCCCTGCTCGGAGTTTGACTACTCGTCGGTGCATGACGCGTGCGGGCTCCTCGGCTCGCCACCACCGCCGCCGGGCTACACGCCACCCTCGCAACGGCCGGGCGGCTTCGAAGGGCGTGCCTCCGGCTCGATCATCGGCGGCGTGTCGATCCTCAAGCCCAAGCAGATGGGCGGCATCACCGCGTACGACATGAACACCGGTGAGAAGAGCTTCTGGATTCCCAATGGCGGATTCCAGACGGTGACCAGTCGCGATCCGCTCTTCGCCGGCGTCACGCTGCCGCCGCAGCCCGCGCGCGGACAGGCGCAGGCGATCGTCACCAAGTCGCTGCTCATCTACGGCACGGGGCGCACCGGCGGCGTCCCCGGCCAGCCGCCGATGCTTTACGCAGTCGACAAGGCGACGGGGAAGCAGGTGGGTGCCGTGAAGATTCCGCAGAAGACCACCGCGGTGCCGATGACGTTCCTGCACAAGGGCGCGCAGTACATCGTCTTCGCGATGGGTGCGGAAGAGGACACCCGACTCGTTGCGCTCAAGTTGCCGAAGCGGTAGCGGCGAGGAGCGTCTGCAGCGCAGGGCAACGGGGCGGTGCCGGATTGGCGCCGCCCCGTTGTGCACACCGAGCGCGACGCGCACATCAGCTCGGCGCGCGGCGTCGCGCGCCGAGCTGCGTGCTAGAGGTGATACCCTCCATCCACGTTCACGATCGCCCCGGACACGAACGCCGCCTGCGGCGAGCAGAGGAACGTGATCACCCCGGCCACATCGCGCGGCACGCCGATGCGACCGACCGCCGTGTGCTGCGCGATGAAGTCCTTCGCCTCCGGCCGCACCGCAAAGAGCGGCGCGTTGAAGTCGCCATCGAGCCCGCCGGGGGCCACCGCATTCACCGTGATGCGCCGCGGACCGAGGAATGCCGCGAGATAGAGCGTGAGCGACTGGATCGCCGCCTTGATCGGTCCGTACGACACGAGCGGCTGAAACGCGATGCGCGCCGTGCCGCTGCCCAGATTCACGATGCGGCCGCCATCGCGCAGATGCGGCATGAGCCGCTGCACGAGGAAGAAGACGCTCTTGTAGTTCGTGAGGAAGTTCGCATCGAGATCGTCCTCCGTGACGCGATCGAACGTCACCAGCCGCAGGATCCCCGCGTTGTTCACGAGGATGTCGAAGTCTTCGCGTCCCCACGTCGTGAGCACGCGCCGGAACTCGGTGACGAGGTGCCCGAGCTGCGCGGTGCCCGTGAGATCCACGGCAATCGCCTCGGCGCGCACGCCCAGAGCAATGAGATCACGCACGGTCGCGCTCGCAGCGTCGACGTTGGTGCGGTAGGTGATGACGACATCGGCCCCCTGAGCGGCGAGCGCAAGGGCCGTCTCACGGCCGATGCTGCGGCTGCCGCCGGTGACGAGGGCGATCTGTCCAGCGAGTGGTGACGACATGGGGTACGGCTCCGGTGAAGGATGCGAGGAACGGCCCGCATCGCGGGCGCACCGGAGAGATCGTGTGGGGCACGGCAGCGCCCCATGCCGGGATTGCAGGAAGTCTTGCCGAAATCCTAGGCCGCGGGCCGCCCGCGCGAGACGCGATACGCCGATGGCGTCTGCCCGGTCTGCGCTCGAAAGAAGCGCGAAAAATGCCCCGCCTCCCGGAACCCCAGCCGAAACGCGACCTCCTTGAGCGAGAGCGGCGTCCGCGTGAGGAGCGCCTGCGCTTCGCCGAGCAGCTTCGCATCGATCCACTCGCCAACGGGGCGCCCCGTCTTCTGGCGGATGACCGTGCTGAAGTAGCTCGGATGGAGGTGCTGCGCGTGCGCGAAGTCCTTTACGCCCCACTGCGTGTGCGTGGTGCCCGCCACGAGCGCGCGCACGTGCGACGCGAGGTTGCGCTGGAAGACGGTCACGATGTGCGTGTCCGGCCGTGGCTCGTCTCGCGGGTCGTACGTGGACCAGAAGGCATCCTTGAGGCGCAGGAGCAGCACCACGAGCAGGCTCGCCAGCAAGCGCGGACGCGACGGCGTGCCGGCGACGAAGGCGTCGCGCAACTGCGCCGCGAGCTGCGCGAACGGTGCAAAGTCGTCCGCCGAGAGCACGCGCGGCGGTACCGTATCGGCAATGAGAAAGGGGAAGTCCTCGACCAGGTCGACGTGGCCGTGCGTTTTGAGAAACGCTTCGGAGAACGTGATGACCCACCCGGTGGCCGGCCGGTCGATCCGGAATCCCTTCACATGTCCCGGATTCGTGAAGTACAGCGTGCGCGGGCGCGTGGGGTACGTCACGCTGTCGAGATGGTACGCCCCGCGTCCGGTGCGCACGAGCACGATCGAGTAGTAGTTCGCGCGAAACAGCGGTGAGGCGTAGGGCGTTCGGCCGTGCAGCTCCTCGAGCGGGTGCACCGTGCACTCGAGCCCCTCCTCCATCGTGCCGCCGATGGCGGCATAGAACGCCGCCATCGAATCGTAGGAGGGGATACCGTCGCTCGTGCTGCGCTGCGCGGCCCGTGATGCGCGAGCGCTCGTCGTCGGACGACTACGGTTTGACGTACTTCTTGAGCGCACGCGGGCCCACCTCGGCGCCGTAGATGTTGCCGGCGGCGTCGACGGCGACGCCCTCTGCGGCGCTCGTGCTCGCCGGCTTTTCATCGGGGTCGGGAATGAACGCCGAGATCTTGCCGTCGCGCAGGCTGCCGATCCGGATGCCGCGCTTCCATGCCGCGTGGTACGGCGCCACGGAGCCCGATTCGGAATCGGTCGCGTACAACACGTCGTTCTGGTCCACCCAGAGTCCGCTCGCGCGACTCCACTGTTCGAGCGACTCGATGAGCGCGAACTCCTGCGAGTAGATGCGAATCCGGTCGTTGCCTCGATCGCTCACCAGGAGCCGCCCCTTCGAATCGAACGCAAGCGCGTGCGGCTGGTCGAACTCGTCGGCGCCCGGTCCCTTGCCCCACTTGCCGAAGCTCGCGAGCAGCTTGCCGGTGCGGTCGAACTTGAGCAGTCGCGCCGTGGCCTGTCCCGCGCGCGAGGAGTGCCCTTCGGCGACGAAGATCTCGCCGCGCGCATTGGTGATCACGTCATTGGGCTGCCAGAAAAACGCGGTGTCGCGTGCGCCACCCGCCGCGCCCAGCGTCATGAGCAGCGTTCCCTCGGGGGAGAACTTGAAGATCTGGTGTCCTGCCGGTGGCGCTTTGGGTGCGTTCGGATCGATCGGTCGTTGTCCGCCCGTGCACGAGCAGTCGGTCACCCACACATTGCCGTCACGATCGACGTGAATGCCGTGCGGCGACTGGATGAGTCCCTTGCCGAAGGAGCGCACGAGCGCGCCGGTGGCATCGAAGAGCATCACCGGGTCGAGCGACGAGCCGATGCAACTGTTGGCCCCGCACCGTTCGGCGACCCAGATGTGCTTGCCGTCCTTCGCGATGTCCACCGCGGACGTCGATCCCCACGTCCGGCCGTCCGGCAGCTTGGCCCACCCGACGACCGTCCGATATGGGTTGGGGGCGTCGTTGGTGGGAGTGGACTGCGCGCCCAGCGAGAGCACGGGGGCGCACAGCAGGGCGGACAGCGACAGCGCGCGGTGGCGAGGCATGTCGGGTTCCGGGAGGGAGGGAGGCGCTTCGGGTACGCGGAAGATCGGGGGTTCCGCGGCTCCGCT
>JALOPS010000247.1 GCA_025453745.1 Gemmatimonadaceae bacterium | reverse complement strand
GATTGACGCCGCTCATTGCCGTGGGGCTGCTGGGGGCCTCGCTGCTCTATGCCGACGGTGTCATCACGCCGGCCGTCTCGGTGCTCTCGGCGATCGAAGGCGTGGAAGTCGCGAGCCCCGCGCTGACCCGCTTCGTGCTGCCGCTCGCGCTCGTGATCATCGTCGGGCTCTTTGGCGTCCAGCGGTACGGCACCGACAAGGTGGGTCGCTTCTTCGGCCCGGTGATGTTCACGTGGTTCTCTACCATCGGCGTGCTCGGTGTGGTGAGCATCGCGCAGACGCCCGTCGTACTCGAGTCGCTCAATCCGCTCCTGGGCCTGCGTTTCATGATCGAGCATCACTGGCCGGGGCTCGCCATTCTCGGCACCGTCGCGCTGTCGATCACGGGCGCCGAAGCGCTCTATGCCGACATGGGACACTTCGGCATTCGTCCCATCCGGCTCGCGTGGTTCGTGCTCGTCTTCCCCGCCCTGGTGCTCAACTACTTCGGCCAGGGCGCACTGCTCTTGCGCACGCCCTCGGCCATCGAGAACCCGTTCTACCTGCTTGCGCCGCGCGAACTGTTGTGGCCGATGGTCGCGCTCGCAGCCATGGCCGCCGTGGTGGCCAGCCAGGCGTTGATCTCGGGCGCATTTTCGCTGGCGCAGCAGTCGATCGCGTTGGGGTTCAGCCCGCGCTTCGAGATCCGCCACACGTCGAAAGTCGAGCATGGGCAGATCTACGTCCCCGAAGTGAACCTCGTCCTCGGCATCGGCACGGTGATCTTCGTGCTCGCCTTCGGCAGCGCCACGCGACTGGCGTCGCTCTATGGCATCGCCACCGTGCTGACGATGACCATCACCACCGTGCTCTTCCACCAGGTCGCGATTCGTCGCTGGGAGTGGCCCGCCTGGCAGGCGTGGACGCTGGCGGGGGCGTTCATGCTGGTGGATGCGGCCTTCCTCGTGGCCAACGTGCCCAAGATTCTCGCGGGGGGGTGGATCACGTTGGCGGTGGCGCTCGTCCTGGTCGTGCTCATGGCCACCTGGAAGCGCGGGCGCGTGCTGGTGCAGGAGATCCTCGCGCGCAGCACGCTGCCGACCGACCTCTTCCTCGACGACATCGCCAAGCGGCAGCCCGTGCGCGTCCCGGGGACCGCCGTGTTCATGACGTCCTCGAGCGAGGGCGTGCCGCCGGTACTGTTGCACCACCTCAAGCACAATCAGGTGCTGCACAAGCAGGTGCTGCTGCTCTCGATCATCACCGCCGACGTCCCGGAAGTGCCGGCGTCGGAACGGGTGGACGTGACCAACATGGGACAGGGCTTCTATCGCGTGCTGGCGTCGTACGGCTTCATGCAGACGCAGGACGTGCGCGACGTGCTGAAAGCGGTGCAGGACACCGGCGTCGTCTGTGCGGCGAGCAACACGAGCTTCTACCTCGGGCGCGAGCTGCTGCTGCCGACGGGTTCGTCGGCGATCTCGTGGTGGCGCAAGCGGCTGTTCATCTTCATGGCGCGCAATGCGCGCGCGGCGACGGCGTTCTTCAACATCCCGTCCAACCGTGTTGTGGAGCTGGGTACGCAGATCGAGTTCTGACCGCCGGGTCCGATCGTGGGTGCGTCGCATACGCGACCGCTGGTCCGGACCGCTTTACGCTGACGTCTTGCAATGACAGGTTGAGGGCAGGGCCGTGTCAGGCCCCTCTCTCGTTTCGCGAGCCTGCATGACTGCGCCCCAGGCGAGCGCCGCGCTCCCGTCGGATCTGACCCCCGACGCAGCTGCGACGGCGCCGCTCCACCAGCACGACGAGTTCCCCACCGGGAAACGGCTGGCCGTCCTCACGCTGACCGCGCTCGGCGTCGTCTATGGCGACATCGGCACGAGTCCGCTGTATGCACTCAAGGAGTGCTTCGGCCCGCACCACAACATTGCGCCGACGCCCGAGCACGTCTACGGCGTGCTCTCGATGATCGTCTGGTCGCTCTTTCTCGTGGTGACGGTCAAGTACATCACCTTCATCATGCGTGCGGACAACCGGGGCGAAGGCGGCATTCTGGCGCTCCTTGCCCTGGTGCTCCCCTCGCGCAAGGTGGGCACGAGCGCGCGCCGGCTCACCCCACTCATCGCGCTCGGGCTCATCGGCGCGGCGCTCCTCTACGGTGATGGCGTGATCACCCCCGCGATGTCGGTGCTGGGGGCGATGGAAGGACTCATCGTCGTCAATCCGGTGATGGCGCAGGCCGTGGTGCCGCTGACCGTGGCGATCATCGTCCTGCTCTTCGCCGTGCAACGCTTCGGCACGGATCTCGTGGGCAAGTTCTTCGGCCCCGTGATGCTCGTCTGGTTCGCGACCATCGCGGTGCTCGGGATCGCCGAGATGCGGCTCGCCCCGCAGGTCTTCCATGCGCTCAATCCGTGGTACGCCGTGACGTTCTTTCGCGAGTACGGGCTGCATGGGATCACGATTCTCGGCTCGGTGGTGCTCGCGGTGACGGGTGCGGAAGCGTTGTACGCCGACATGGGGCACTTCGGCAAGCGACCGATCCGCCTGGCGTGGCTGGCGCTCGTCTTTCCGGCCTTGCTGCTCAACTATTTCGGGCAGGGGGCGTTGCTGCTGCGCGACCCGGCCGCGGTGGCCAATCCGTTCTACCTGCTCGCCCCACGAGCGCTCCAACTGCCGCTCCTCGTGCTGGCTACGATGGCCGCCGTGGTCGCGAGCCAAGCGCTCATCTCCGGCGCGTTTTCGCTCGCCCAGCAGACGATCGCCCTCGGCTTCTCGCCGCGCTTCGAGATCCGCCATACGTCGGCGCGCGAGGCCGGGCAGATCTACATCCCCGAAGTGAACTGGCTGCTCGGCATCGGCACCGTCCTCATCGTCCTGGGCTTCAAGAACAGCTCCGCGCTCGGCGCCGCCTACGGCATCGCCGTGACCGGCACGATGGCGATCACCACGATCCTCTTCCTGCAGGTCGCACTCCGCCGGTGGGAGTGGCCCGCATGGCAGGCCTACGCGCTCGCGGGCGGCTTCCTCGCCATCGACGTGGCGTTCCTCGGTGCGAACGTGCTCAAGATTCACGACGGTGGATGGGTCCCGCTGGCCTTGGCCCTGGCGCTCTTCGCGCTGATGGCTACGTGGAAGCGGGGGCGTGTGCTCGTGCAGGAAGTGCTCGGACGCAGCACGCTGCCGGTGGACCTGTTCATCGAGGACATCAAGGGGCGCAAACCCATGCGCGTCCCCGGCACCGCCGTGTTCATGACGTCCAACACCGACGGCGTGCCCCCCGTCCTGCTGCATCACCTCAAGCACAACAAGGTGCTGCACCAGCAGGTGATCCTCCTCTCGATCGTGGCGACGGAAGAGCCGCAGGTGCCGCCGTCCGACCGGGTGGAGGTCGAGGAGCTGGGGCAGGGCTTCTATCGCATCCTCGCGTCGTACGGCTTCATGCAGACGCCCGACGTCCGGGAGGTCATGCAGGCGGTGCAGGCCCGCGGACTGCTGTGCAAGGCAAGTGACACGAGCTTCTACCTTGGACGCGAGCTGCTGCTCCCCACCGGCAACTCGGCGATTGCCTGGTGGCGCAAGCGGCTGTTCATCGTGATGGCGCGCAACGCCCGGTCGGCGGCGAGCTTCTTCAACATCCCGTCCAACCGCGTCGTCGAGCTGGGCACGCAGATCGAGCTGTAGCGGGCGACCGCTTCACGCGGGGGATGGCGGCGCGTATCGTGTGGCGCGTGACGCCCCCCATTGAATTCCACCCGCGCGCGGTCTTCCCGCGCGGCGTCCGCTGCGCGAGCCGCAATGTCGGCCTCAAGCCGAGCGCGCGTGACCTGACGCTCTTCGTCAGTGAGGTCGACGCCGCGGCCGCCGCGGTGTTCACGCGCAACCACTTTCCGGGCGCGCCCATCATCCTCGGGCGCGAGACGATCCAGGGTGGTCGACTCCGCGCGATCATCGCCAACAGCAAGGTGAGCAACGTGGCGACGGGGGCGGAGGGCGTAGCGCGCGCGCGTCGCATGGCGGCGGCGGCCGCCGCCGAGGTCGGCACCACCGCCGATCGCGTGCTCGTCAGCTCCACCGGTGTCATCGGTGTGCCGCTGCCGATCGAGAAGATCGAGGCCGGTGTGGTGGGGATGGCGTCCGATCTGCAGGGTGACCCGCTCGTGGGCGCCGAAGGGATCATGACCACCGACTCGCACCCCAAGGCGATTTCGTGCGCCGTGGGCGACGCGACGCTCACGGTGGTGGCCAAGGGCTCGGGGATGATCGCGCCCAACATGGCGACGATGCTGGTCTATTGCTTTACCGACGCAGCGCTCGACGCCGATGCACTGCGTGCGATGCTTGGCCCCGCCGTGGATCGCACGTTCAACATGCTCTCCGTCGACGGTGATACGAGCACGTCGGACACCTGCGTGCTGCTCGCCAATGGCCTGGCCGGCCCGGTGGATGCGACGATATTCGCCACGGCGCTCGATGCCGCCTTCGAGCGCATGACGGAGATCCTCGCGCGCGACGGCGAAGGGGCCACGCGCATGTTGCGCGTGCGGGTGGGCGGTGCGAAGACCGATGCGGAGGCACGGCGCATCGCGCGCGCGATCGGCGACTCGCCGCTTATCAAGACCATGGTGCACGGCGCCGACCCGAACGTCGGTCGCATCCTGATGGCGATCGGCAAGGTCACCGACTGCACCGTGCACCCGGAGACCACCGATGCGTGGGTGAACGGCTTCGCCGTGGTGCAGCGCGGCACACGCGTGGCGTTCGACGATGCGGTGGTACGCGCGGCGCTCTCCGTGGAGACCGTGGAGTTGCGCGTGGCACTCGGTGTGGGCGATGGCGAGGCGCGTTTCTGGGGGTGCGACCTCACCAAGGGTTACATCGACGAGAACGCCGCGTACTACTCGAGCTGAGCGCTACGGCGCGCCGGCCGCTGCGCTGTCGGTGCGCGGCCGTCTGCCAAGCCCCACCGCGCGGCGCAGCGCATTGGTGCGCACGCGCATCACCGCTTCGCTCTCATTCCACGCGTCGAGCACGATCCGCGCGTGCACTCGCGCACTGTCGCGCGCACCGATGGCCGCATGTGCGAGGGCGAGCTGCTCACGCACGGCGGGAAATGGCTCAGCGGTGGCACCGGTGGGGAGAATCGGCGCGCGCGTGGCCGCGCGCAGCACCGGGATGGCGTCTGCCGGTCGACCCAGCGCGGTGAGGGAGCGCGCGAGCGCGACGTTGATGGCGGGTGCGGTAACGCGATCGACGCGAAGCGCCGCCTCGAAGTGTGGTAGCGCCTCACCGTGCGCACCACGCGTGGCTGCCGCCAGCCCACGCAGATAGCCGCGCAACGCGAGCGTGCGCGCATCGATCGTGGGCATGGGGCTCGCGGCAACGGAGTCCACGAGCGTGCGCAGTGCGGTGGAATCAGACTGCGCGGCGAGCACGCGGCCGCGCAGCGCCACGTCGTCGAGCAGCAGTGGGGCGGAGTCACGCCGCGCGACCGGTTCGGCGAGCACGGTGCGTGCGCCGTTGACGTCACCGGCGTCGAGCAGTGCAGTGACGACGGCGGCGCGCACCTCCTGCGCGAGCGCCGCGTCGAGTTGCCCGGCGATCGCCGGCACGCCAGTCGCGAGCAGCGGCCGGGCAAACGCCGCCGCGGATGCCGGGCGACCGCGCAACCGTTCGAACGCCACGCGCCACCACCGCGCGCGCGCGCCGGTCATCCCCTCTGCCGTCGAATCGACAACAAGGTCGCGTGCGACAGGCCAAAACCCGCCTGCCATCGCACGTTCCATGCGCTGCTGACGCGCCCACAGCGTGCTCGCCCCGCGCGACTTGGCGCTGTCCACGAGCACGGCAGCCTCGGCGAACCGGCCCTCACGCACGAGCTGCTGCGCGAGACGGCGCACCGGCTCCGGCGCCGTCGCGTCGCGTTGCATCCATCGGCGCAGCGCGGTCTCGCCGACGCCGCTGGAGTCTGCGGCGTACGCGACGCGAGCGAGCACCGGCAGCGCGTCGCACGACCGACATGGCGTTGTGCTGTCGGCGGCGACGACGCGCGTGAGCAGCACGAACGCGTCGGCGGTGCGGCCGCGCTGCTCGAGCGCGGCCGCAACGCCCGTGGACCGCGGATCGAGCAGGCGTGTGGAGGCGACAGCGAGCAAGCTGTCGAGTGCGGCGCTGTCGGTCACCGTGATCGCTGCATCGGTTGCCACCGCAGGGGCGACGTCGGCATTTGCGGTGGGCGCCG
>JALOPS010000030.1 GCA_025453745.1 Gemmatimonadaceae bacterium | reverse complement strand
GTGACGCTGGTGCCATCGCAACGCGGGCTCAACATCAATCCGCAGTGGGCGCCCGACGGCCAGTCGCTGATCTTCGTGAGTGACCGTACAGGGACGCAGAACCTCTTCCTCTACGACCTGCGCGACCAGCAGCACTATCAGCTCACGAACGTGGTGGGCGCGGTCTCGGCGATCGCGGAGTATTCGCCGGCGATCTCGTGGGCGCGCGAGGCGGATCAGCTTGCGCTGGTCTACTACGAGAAGGGCGATCACACCGTCTGGTCGATCCGCAATCCGCGCCTGCTCAAGAAGCAGCCGTACCGTGACAGCACGATGACGCTGGTCGCGCAGGCCACGCCGGCCGCGCGTGACAGCGCGGTGGGTTCGCGGCCCGCCGGGCAGCAGGGTGCGGCGGTACTCGATCTCGCGCAGCGCGTGCTGCGCGATCGTGGCGTCACCTATCTGCCCACCGCGGCGCTGCGCGACTCGACCGGCCAGCGGCGGTCGTACTATCGCGGCGGTGCGACGGGGACGCGGCTCTCGGGCGATCTCGCCGTCACCGCATCGGCCACGCGCCCCGAAGGCGTGAGCATCGCCGCGCTGATGGACTCGTTCGATCTCAACCTGCCCGACTCGACCGGCTTCCGCGACTACCGCTACAAGGTGCGCTTCCAGCCCGAGTACATCGCACAGCCCTCGATCGGGTACCAGAACAACGGCTTCTTCGGCAACGGCGTCTTTGGCGGCACCACGATCGTGCTGAGCGATCTGCTGGGCGATCACCGCCTGGCGTTCAGCGGCGGCGTGAACGGCCAGTTGAGCGATGCGCAGATCTTCGCGGGCTACACGAGTCTCGGTCGGCGCTTCCAGTTCAACACCGGCGTCTCGCAGATGCCGATCTATCTGGCGGGCAGCCAGGAGCTCATTCCCGCCGGCGGCAACCAGTTCATCGAACGAACGAACATCCTGCGGTACGTCTTCCGCGACGTCTTCTTCGCGGGGCTCTATCCGCTCGACCGATTCCGGCGCTTTGAACTGCAGGTGGGTTTCCAGAACATCGACCAGCAGCAGTTCCCCTTCGAGCGGCTGGTGGACTTCGGCCTGGGGCTTGCCGGGCAGTCCAGGCAGGGGCGCACGGTCAACCTCGCCTCGGCAAACAACATCCGCCCATCGATCGCGTACGTCTCCGACAACTCGCTCTTCGGCTGGACGAGCCCGCTCTCAGGCAAACGGTTGCGGCTGCAGGCGGCGGCGCAGACCGGGACGTGGCAGTTCATGGACTACCTGGCGGACTACCGGCGCTATGACCCGATCTTCTTCGGTTTCCTCACCGTCGCGACCCGGCTGATGACGTCGCAGTCGGTCGGGCGGGACGAAGGCATCTTCCCCAAATGGATCGGGCGCCCGGACTTCATGCGCGGGTACAGCCGCGAGCTCTTTGGCGACGCGACGTGCCAGACCGCGCCCGGGAACCCCACGGGATGCAGCGCCACACAGCTCTTGGGGAGCCGGATGGCGCTGGCCAACATCGAGCTCCGCTTCCCGCTGCTGCGTCAGGCGGCGCTGGGCATCCTGCCGATCGGTCTCCCACCCATCGAGGCGGCGATCTTCTACGACGGCGGCATCGCATGGTCCGGCCCCACGCCGGCGACCGAGTTCTCGCCTGCATCGCCCGGGCAGACGATCTCGTTCAACCGGCCGGCCAACTACGACTGGACGCGGCAGCGCTTCCTGCTGCGCAGCTATGGGTACGGGCTCCGGATGAACCTGTTCAACTTCGCGTTCCTCCGCTGGGAGTACGCGATCCCGCTCGACCAGCCGGGCCGACGGGGCTTCGGGACCTGGTTCTTCGGGCCGAGCTTCTAGCGGACGGCCGCGAGGGGGAGACGGCGATCGCGACGGGGCGCTCCGGACGGGGCGCCCCGTCGCGCATCTGTCAACACCTGCACGTGCCTCGGGGCAAGGGGTAGTTTGGTGTCGTGCGCACCACGCTTCTTGCGTTGGCGCTCCTGCTCGTCGCGTGCGGTGACCGCGACGGCACGTCTCGCCCCTCCGCGGCAGGCGGCGCCGCCACGCTCGTTCAGCCAGGACCGGATGCGCTCGTGCTGCGGGTGGCACGCGCGGGCGGAGTCGTGCGCGCCTATCGCTATCCCGCGCTCGATTCGATCGTGTGGAAGTCGACGGCGCCCACGCCGCCGCTCTCGCGACTGTTGGGCTTCGATGCGGAGTTGGGCACGCTGGTTGGTGTGACCGCCGCAGGTGCACCGCTGCGCGTGGATCTGCGACTCGGTCGCGTGGACGTCGCGACCTTCGGCCCAGTGGACGATGCGGCCACCGCAAACGGGTCCACTCTCTTCGCGGTGCACGGCGACGAAGTGTCGCGCTTCACGCCCATGGGACGCGACTGGACCGTGCGTGCCGCGCCGGAGACGCGCGTCTTCCCACAGGACGATGGCAGTGTGCTGGTGGCGACGCCGATGGATGACGGCGCCATGGTGCGACTCCTGCGGCCACCCGCGACGACGGTCGAAGACAGCGGGCGCGTCGACGCGGGCGTGTCGGTGACAGCGACGGTCGGTGATCGGGTGTATCTCGGTGCCGGCGAGGATGTGCGCGCGGTGCGCGCACGCGGGGTCGAAGCGGTGGCGTCGATCGGTGTGGGCGACTCGGTGATCGCCGCCGTGGCGACGCCCAGTGGTGATCGCGTGATCGTGGTGGCCGCCGAGACGGATCGGCTCGCAATCATCGATCGCTTCGAAGGCAAGGTGAGCGAACGCGTCCGACTGCCCGGCGTGGCGCGCGACGTGCGCATGGATCCGCTGGGCCGTGTGGTGCTCGTGCGCGCGGCGTCGGGCGACTCGGTGTGGGTGGTCTCGCTGGCCGACGGGTCGGTGACCGGGACCGTGACGAGTGCCTGGCGTCACGACCTGCCGTTCGTGGGAGCGGATGACCGCATCGCCCTGCTCAGCGGAGCGGATGTGGTGTTTGTCGCGCTCACAGGTCTCACCGAACACACGCGTGTCGCTGGCGGCGCGGACGATGTGTGGTTCCCGATGCGGTGGAACGGCTTCCGTCCGCGCGCAGCGGGGCTCGACCAGCCGGTTCGCTTTCGCGCGGGCACACTGCGTGGCGATAGCGTGCTCGATAGCGCGGTGGTGCTGAGTGCGGCAGGCGATAGCGGAAGCGCCGTGCTGCGTGACAGCGCTGCCGCGTCGCCGACACCGACACCGGAGCTGGTCGTTGCGCCCTCGAGCCGATTCTACGTGGTGCTGGGGAGTGCGGGGTCGGCGGCCGAGGCCCGCGACTCTGCCGCGCGCGTGTCGGTATCCGGCGCGTCCGGGCGTGTGCTGAGCACGCGCAGTGCGGGTGGCCCGGTCTACCTCATTGTCCTGGGCCCGTACAGCTCTCGCACGAGTGCGGATGAGATGCGCCGCACCATGGGCCCGCGCGCGTGGGTGACGGAGCAGCGCCCATGACGAGTGCGACTCCGGCCACGCCGCTCTCCGCGGAGAGTCTGTGGGTGGCACAGGCGCAGCAGGCCGTGCCCGCCTTGGCGTCATGGGGTGCGGCGGTGATCGCGGCGCGCGATGCGCAGGTGGCCGGTACCGTTGCAGTGGCGATTGCGCGCGCACTTGCCGAGACGCGTCGGGTGGCGATCGCCGACCTGGTCGGCGATCTCCCGGCACTGACGGCGCTCGTGCCGCCGATGGACGAAGACGCGCACGGCGTGGCCGACAGCTTTCGGTATGGTGTCTCGCTCAATCGCATCGCGCGTCCGGTCGACGACGCCGGATCGCTCTTCGTGCTCCCGAGCGGCACGGAAGCGGTCGCGCACGAGGAGATCTACCGCAACGAGCGGTGGCGGCGCCTGGCGGGAGGATTCACGCAGGTCGGGGCGTCGCTGCTGGTGGTGGCATCGCCCGAGGTGCCAGGGTTCGACGAGCTCGTGCGCTACGTCGGTGGCCTCGTGCGCGTGGGCGATCAGGCCCCCGCCGCACCCGCCGATGTCGCACAGTCGCTGACGATCGAGACGCCCGAGCCGCTGGCCAAGGCCGCTGCGCGCGCCACCGATCGCGCGCGGCGCACCGCGAGTGCGCGTCCCGAGGAGCGGCGTTCGCGCACACTCGCACTCGTCGCCGTGGCGGCGGCGGTGGTCCTCGGTGTGATCTTCGCGTGGCCCATCGTGCGCGCGCAACTGCGCGGTGCGCGTACTGACGATGCGCCCCCTGCCGCAGAGACGCGCTCGGATGCGGGCCGGGTGGCGACAGCTCCTGCGATTGCCGCACCCGTGTCGACCGTCGCTGACACCGCGACCGCACCCGACAGTGCCGTCACGGACACGACGCGCGCCGACGTCGACAGCATGTTCCGCGCGATTCCGGCGATCGGCAACCCTGCCGACTCCGCGCGCGCGGCACGGTACGCCGTGTACGTGCTCGCGGCCAACACCGCCTCGAGCGCCGTGCCCGCCGTGGAGCGTGCCGCGCGCACGGCCGGCGTCGGTGACTCCGCGTTGACCGGGCTTGCCGTCTCGCCGGTCACCTTCGGCCAGGACGGCGCGCGCTGGTACCGCGTGACGATGGGCGCCTTTGCCACACGCGCCGATGCCGAATCACTGCTGGTGCAGCTCCGTCGCAGCAACGTGCTCGGCGAGACCTCGGGCAGCGTGATCACGGTGCCACTCGCGTTCGAGCTCGAGCGCGATCTGCCCGCCGCCGCCACACGCGCGGCGCTCTCCGCGTGGCGTGCGCGAGGCGTACGCCCCTACGTGCTTCGCAGTGCGAACGGGAGCGCGCGCATCTACACTGGCGCCTTCGAATCGCCGGAACAGGCCGCGCTCTTCGCGGACTCGCTCCGCACCCTCGGCTTCACACCACCCCTCGCCTTCCGCATCGGGAGAAGCAGTCCGTGAGATTGACCAAGCTCGAAGTGCACGGCTTCAAGGCCTTTGCCGACCAGACCGTGCTCGCCTTCGACCACGGCGTCACCGCCATCGTGGGACCCAATGGCTGCGGCAAGTCGAACGTGTCGGATGCCGTGCGCTGGGTGCTCGGCGAGCAGCGCGCGCGCGTGATGCGTGGCGCGAAGATGGAAGACGTGATCTTCCACGGCTCGTCGGCGCGGCGCCCGGTGAACATGGCGCAGGTGTCGATGACCTTCGACAACAGCGCGGGCGAGTTGCCGATCGCGTATCGCGAGGTCGTGATCACCCGTCGCCTGCTGCGCACGGGCGAGAGCGACTATTTCCTCAACGGCGCGCCCTGTCGCTTGCGCGACATCCAGGATCTCGTGCGCGGCACGGGGCTCGGCGCAGACTCGGGCGTGGTGATCGAGAGCAAGATGATCGATGCCTTGCTCTCCGATCGTCCGGATGATCGCCGCGAGCTCTTCGAGGAGGCCGCTGGTGTGGGGCTGTATCGCGATCGTCGGCGGAGCGCGGAGCGGCGCCTCGAAGAGACCACCGGCGACCTGGCGCGCCTCGATGACCTCATCAGCGAAGTGCAGAGCCAGGTGCGGTCGCTCGCACGGCAGCGGCGCAAGGCCGAGCGGCACGCG
This sequence comes from Gemmatimonadaceae bacterium, assembly GCA_025453745.1. Taxonomy (GTDB): domain Bacteria; phylum Gemmatimonadota; class Gemmatimonadetes; order Gemmatimonadales; family Gemmatimonadaceae; genus JALOPS01. The sequence goes on along the minus strand of JALOPS010000030.1, from coordinate 15,846 downwards.
GAGCTGACGGCGCGGCGATTCCAGGTGGAGCTCACGCTCACCGCACACGACATGGGAGACTGGCAGGAGGAGCTGGTCGCTCTCGAGGGGCAGTTGCAGGCGCTGCGCGAGGCAGTGCCTGCAGCGGCGACGGCCACGGTTGCGGCGGCCGGCGTGCGCGACGGTGCGCACGCCGAACGGATGGCCGCCGATGCCGCGCGTGGTGAAGTGGCGCGACTCGCCGCCGAACAGCGCGAGCAGACGGTGCGACTCGAGGGCGAGGTGCGCCTCTCCGCCGAACGGCAGCGCAGCACGCTCGATCGACGCCAGCGCGCGGAAGACGAACGCCGCGAACATGAACAGCGCGATCAGCGCGTACGCGACGATCGCACGCGCGCGGTCGAGGAGCGCGCGACACTGGCGCAGGAAGTGACCGATGCCGACACCGCGCTCCGGACGCGGCAGGACGCGGAGCAGCGTGCGCGCGAGGCCGTCGCGGCGGTGCGCACCGCGCTCGAAACGATCGAACGCACCACGCGCGAGCAGCGCGACCAGATGCGGCGCGCAGAGCTCGAGCGCGACGCGGCGCTTCGCGAGCGCGACGAGACCGGCGCACGACTCGACGCGCTGGCGACCGATCGGGAGACGCTCGAGTCGCAGGTGGCGGCCGCCGATCGTGCAGTGAGTGGTGCGGCCGAAGGGGTGGAGCTCGCGCAGGTCGCCCTGCGCGAGGCGGAGGCGGCGCTCGTGGCCGCACGTGCGGCGGCCCAGTCCGCGCGCGAGCTCGATGCGGCGCAGCGCGCGCGCCTCGCCCGCGCCGAGCAGGCGTACACCTCGCTCTCCGGGCGCGTGCAGGGGCTCGAGTCGCTCGAACGGCAGCGCACCGGACTCGCGCCGGCCGCGCAGCGCCTGCTCAGCGCGCGCGAGCGGTTCGGGGATGGCGCGATCCTCGGCCCGCTCACGGACTTTCTCACGGTCGATGCGCAGACGGCGACGCTGATCGAGCGCTACCTCGGCCCGAGTGTGCATGCCATCGTCGTGCGAGACGGTGCGGTGACCGCGGCCGTCCGCGCGTGGCATCACGAGGAGCGCGCGGGTGCGCTGCTGCTCCTGCCGCAGGATGCGCTGGCAGCGCGCGAGAGTGCGCGCGACGGACTCGCATCCCACGTCGAATCGGAGAGCGCCGCGTCGGGGTGGGTGGCCTCGCTGCTGGGTGCCGTGACGGTGCTCGACAATGGCGAAGCGTTCGTGGACGCGCGCGGGGCGGTGTTCCTCCCTGCCCTCGACGACGACACGAGCGGTCCGCTCCGTCGGCGTGCGGAGCTGGCGGAGGCACGGCAGTCGCTTGCCGACGCCGACCGCGAGCGCGCGGACGCGCAGGCGGCGGCGGAGGAGTTGCGCGCCGCATTGCATGGCGCGGAGCGCGAGGTGCAGCTCGCGGTCGAAGCGATGAACGCGGCGCAGCAGGAGGCCCGTGCGGCCACCGACGCGCAGCGTGACGCCGAGCGGGCGCGCGAACGGATGCAGCGAGAAGCGCAGGGGGCGCGCGATCTCGTCGCTCGGCTCGAAGAGCGGGTCGCGGAGCTGGCGGAGCGCGATGCATCGCTGGCCTCGCGCGCGCAGGAACTCGCACAGTTCGTGCGCGAGGGCGAATCCTCGCTCGAGGCGACACGCGCGGAGCTGACACACGCTGAGCAGGAGCACGATGCGGCGCGCGAACAGCGCACCACGTGGCAGGTCACGCTCGCACAGGCACAGGCGCGGCTCTCGGTGGCGGAGGACCGCGAAGCGCGACTCGGGCGCGAGCATGAGACCGCGGCGGCGCGGCTCGACCAATTGGCGCGCGAGTTGCTCTCACTCGTCGAGGCGGATCAGGCACTCGCCGAGCAGATGGCGGCCGCGCAGCTCTCACTCGAAGGACAGCGTGGTGCGCTCGCGGACGCCGAGCAGCGACTGGCCGAGGCGGAGCAGCGGCTCGCGTCGGCGTCGGCGCGCCTGGAGACCGCCGAGCACGACGTGGAGACGGCACGGCAGGCGCACGCGCTCGCGAGCGACCGGTTGCACCACGCGGAGCTGCGCTTCTCGGAGCTTTCGGGCAAGCGCGAGGCCGTGCGCGAGCGGTTGGAAACCGAGTGGCGCAAGCCGCTCGAGGTGTTACTCGACGGGTTCGTGCCGCTCGACCTCGAGCCTGACGCACTCCGCACGGAGGCGGCACAACTGCGCGAGCAGATCGACGGACTGGGCCCGGTGAATCCGCTCGCCATCGAGGAGCACGAAGAAGAGCAGAAGCGGCTCGACTTCCTCTCCACGCAGCGTGACGACCTGCACGCGGCGAAGCAGTCGCTGCACCAGGCGATCAAGGAGATCGATACGACGGCGCGCGAGCTCTTCCTCGCGACGTTCGCACAGGCGCGCGAGAACTTCCGGCGCATCTTCCTGACGCTCTTCGGCGGCGGGGAGTGCGACCTGCGGCTCGAGAATCCGGATGCGCCGCTCGACTGCGATATCGAAGTGCACGCGTCGCCACGTGGCAAGAAGACGCAGCGCATCCACCTGCTCTCGAGTGGTGAGCGCGCGCTCGTCGCCCTGTCGCTGCTCTTCGGCATCTTCCTCACCAAGCCGAGCCCCTTCTGTCTGCTCGACGAAGTGGACGCGCCGCTCGACGACCAGAACATCGGGCGCTTCGTGCGGCTGCTCAACGAGTTCAAGACGAACACGCAGTTCATCGTCATCACGCACAATCCGCGCACGACCACCGAGGCCGCCGATGCCGTCTACGGCGTGACCATGCAGGAGCCGGGCGTCTCGTCGGTGGTCAGCGTGCGTCTGCGCGGCAAGCCGCTCGATGACGACACGCCGGGCGAGGGGCAGTTGGCCCTCGCGGGGGCGACGGAAGGCTGAGGCTCCGCCGCTTCGGCGGGTGGATCGGCAGGGGGTGCATGGCCGCGACGTTCGCGCTCGCGGCCGGGCCGACGTTCGGCGGTGCGCAGGGCGTTTCGGTGGAGCTGCAGGGTCCCACGGAGATCGAACTGCGCAGCGCGACGCCGGGCTTCACCGTGCGTATTCGCGGCGGTGCGCCGGCACCGTTCACGATCAACCTGCAGATCGCCAACAACGCCGACTTCGTCGGTCCGCTGTTGATCGATTCACTCTTCACCACGCCCGACACGATCGTGCCGGTCGCGCTCTCGCGCGTGCTGCCGAGTCAATCGGTCGTGTTCTGGCGCGCGCGCGTCGTGACGGGGGCGCAGCAGCTCGTGGCGTCGGCATCGAGCGGCGCACGCGTCACGCCACCGTGGCTGACCTTGTTGGCACCGGCCAGCCTGAGTGGCGATATCCTCGATACGCCCACGCCGCGCTTCGTGTGGCGCACGGCACCGGTGGCACCCCCCGTGGGGCCGTGGCGCTTCCAGCTCACCGTGTTCGAGGGGACCGGGTTGCCGCGCTTCAGTACCGACCCGCAGCTGCGCGACACCACCTTCCAACTCTCCACGGCCAACGCGCTGCTCACGAACGCATCGTATCGATGGCGTGTGCGCGCCGCGCTGCCCACGGGCGAGGCGGTGACGGTCACGAGTCCGGCCAGCTTTCTGGTGGAAGAGCCCGCACTGCCACGCGTGACGCTGTCGTACCAACCGTTTCCCAATCCCTTCCCCGATCTCTCGAGCCAGGTGACCTGCTTCTGGTTTGACGTGGGCGACGGCGGCGCGGATGTCTCGCTCGACGTGCTCGACCTGCGAGGCAACCGCGTACAGACGGTGATTCCGTCGAGCGACGGGCGCACGCGCTTTCCGCAGGGACGCTACGGACGCGCCGCGCCGGGCACGGGGACCAACTGCTCCGGCGCCTATGTCTGGAATGGCACCGACGCGCGTGGCGAAACGGTCCCCGCGGGCGTGTACCTCGTGCGCTTCCGGGCCAATGGCGTCTCCACCGTGCGGCGGGTGCTCTTTCGCGGGCGATAGGCCGTTGGGCGGTGCATATTTGTTGCTGGTCTTCGTGTTCCCCCAGGTGAGGGTCTCATGCTTGTCGTCATGCAGCAGTCCGCCACCGCCGACCAGATCGACGGCGTGTGCGAAGCCATCCAGCGCCTCGGCTTCAAGCCGTGGCCCCTTCCCGGGGAGACGCGGACGGCCATTGGCCTGCTCGGCGACGACAGCGGTGCGGATTGGTCGCACATCGAAGCGTTGCCCGGCGTCGCGAATGTCCTGCTGACGAGCAAACCGTATCGACTCGCCTCGCGTGATTGGAAGCCGGAGAAGACGATCGTCGAGCTCGCGCCGGGCGTGCGTGTGGGTGGCGACGAGGTGGTGGTCATCGCGGGACCGTGCTCCGTGGAGAGCGAAGCGCAGATCGTCGAGACCGCGCGCGCGGTGCGGGCTGCGGGGGCGACGGCGCTGCGTGGCGGCGCGTTCAAGCCGCGCAGCTCACCGTACTCGTTTCAAGGGCTGGGGAAGCAGGGGCTCGAGTTCCTCGCACTCGCGCGGCGAGAGACGGGGTTGCCGATCGTGACCGAGGCGATGGACGAAGCCGGTGCGGAGCTGGTCGCCGAGTATGCGGATTGCATTCAGCTCGGTGCGCGCAACATGCAGAACTACTCGCTGCTCAAGTTTGTCGGCCGGCTGGGCAAGCCGGTGCTCCTCAAGCGCGGCATGGCAGCGACGATCGCCGATTTGCTGCTGTCGGCGGAGTACATCCTGAGCGAGGGGAATCCCAACGTGATTCTCTGCGAGCGCGGGGTGCGCACCTTCGACTCGGCGACACGCAACCTGTTCGACCTGACGGCGGTGCCGGTGGTGCAGAAGCTGTCGCATCTGCCGATTGTCGCCGATCCGAGTCACGGGACGGGCCTGCGTGACAAGGTGACACCGATGGCGCGTGCGTCGGTGGCCGCGGGGGCCGATGGCGTGATGGTGGAGGTCCACCCCACTCCCGATCAGGCGATGTCCGACGGTGCACAGACGCTCGCGCCCGCGCAGTTCACCGAGATGATGCGGCAGCTCGATCTCATCGCGCAGGCGATCGACCGGCGAGTGGCGCGCATGCCCGAAGTGGCGGCCGTCGCGTAGGTCGCGAGTCAGGCGTGGGCGGGCGCGGCGTCCGGCGCCGCGTTGCGCACCTCATTGCGCGCCGCGTTGCGCACCATCACCACGCAGCCGATCTCGCGCAGGTCCGTGGCGAGGGGCATGTGACCGACGGCGGTGAATCCTTCGCGCGTGTACATGCGCTGCGCGGCGGTGTTGGAGGTGAGGACGCCGAGCCAGAGTCGGCGCGGCGCGAACATGCGCGTGTGGGTGATCGCGGCGTCGAGCAGTTGCGCGCCGATGCCTCGCCCGGTGTGCCCCGCTGCCACGTAGCATTTGTCGAGCTCCACGCCCGGCACACGCAGACCGGGCACGGGCCGATCGTGCGTCAGCTTCGCATACCCGACCATCTGCGGCCCGTCTTCGGCGATCCACCAGGTGACGTCGTCCGCGGCGAGTTGCTGCGCGAGGGGCGCCTCGCCGTACTCGCGCTCGAGGTACGCGGCGAGTCCGGCCGGTGACCAGATGTCGGCGAAGTAGGCCGGGTATGTCGTGCGCCCCAGCGCCGAGAGTGCGGCGACATCGTGCGGGGTGGCGCGCCGGACGTGAACGGAGGCGGCGTGTGCTGCCATCACGTGAGGGTGAGGAGGATGTCCACGACCGTGAAGCTACCGGTACGTGGGGCAGCCGCGATCCCGGGTGAACGGTCCGCGCCGCGGCGGGTATGTTGTGGCATGCTCGCTCCTTCGTTGCGTCCGTTCGCGCCGCGTGTGGCGCGGGCCATGCCGGCCGTCGTCGTCGCGCTTGCCACGGCATCGTACGCCATGGCGCAATCCGCGTCATCGAGCGCGCAGCTGCTCGACCGCGCCCGTGCCCGCTTCGCGGCCACGCGCACGGCCAGCGCGGCGTTCGAGCAGCGCATCGCCAATCCGCTGACGGGGCGGACGCTGCTCTCGCGCGGCACGTTCGTGCAGCGCAAGCCGTCGCGGCTCGCGGTGAGCTTCACCGAGCCTGCGGGGGATCGCATCGTGGCGGACGGCACCTGGCTGTGGCTCTATCTGCCGAGCACGAATCCCGGTCAGGTGCTCAAGCTGCCCGCTGGCGAATCCGGCACGGGTGGGGTGGATGTGGCGGCGATGATTCTCGATGCGCCGCGAGGAGCGGTGACCACGAGCGATGCCGGCTCGGCGACCATCGCGGGGCGCGCGACGCGTGCGATCGGGCTCGTGCCCAAGGCCGGCAGTGAGCTCCCGTATCAGAAGGCGACGGTGTGGCTCGACACGGCCGATGCGAGCGTGCGGCAGGTGCTGATCGTGGATGAGCAGGGTGTCGAGCGGACGGTGACGATCACGCGGTGGTCGCCGAACTCGCCGGTGGCGGATAGTGCGTTCCGCTTCGTGCCGCCCAAGGGGGCGAAGGTGGTGACGGACCCGCTGCGCGGGATGTAGCGCCGGCCTCGTGGTCCCGGACGCCGATCAAGGGGTCAGAGTCCTTGAATGGGGTGATACATGGCGAGCCGTTCAAGAACTCTGACCCGTTGAATGATCGGCGCGGGATACAATTGCGGCGGTGCGGACCGCGCGGTGCGATGGGACACCACGTGCCGTGCGTCAACCAGCGTGCTACACCAGGCCAGATATGTCGACGCCAGTCATCACGTTCCGCCCGATCACAGGCGAGGACATGCCGATGCTGTTCGAGTGGCTCACGCGACCGCATGTTGCCGAATGGTGGGACAGCCCGGCGACGCTCGCCGACACGATTGCGGAGTACGACCCGCGCGTGACGCCCGATCCGACAACGCGCGTGTACATCGCGCTCGCCGATGGCGCGCCCGTGGGCTACATCCAGTCGTACGTCGCGATGGGTAGCGGCGACGGCTGGTGGACTGACGTGACTGATCCCGGTCTGCGGGGCATCGACCAGTTCCTTGCCGATACCTCGCACCTCGGTCGCGGGCTCGGCACGGCGATGGTCTCGGCATTCGTGGCGCAGCTCTTCGAGGATCCGGCCGTCACGCGTGTGCAGGTAGATCCCCATCCGGCGAACGCGCGGGCGATCCGGTGCTATGCGAAAGCGGGCTTCGTGGGCGTCCGCGAGATCGAGACACCCGACGGGCGCGCCTGGCTGATGATCCGGGAGCGGGGGGCATCCTACCGTGGGGCCGAATCAAGGGGTCAGAGTCCTTGAACCGTTTGCCGTTCAAGGACTCTGACCCCTTGAAGGGAGTTGCCGTTCAAGGACTCTGACCCCTTGAAGGGACCGACTTTCAAGGACTCTGACCCCTTGAAGGGACCCCGGGGAAGGTCACAAGACCCGGTGAATCAGGGCGCGCACATTGGCCTCGCGCTCGGCCTGCGCCGCACGCTCGCCGCCGAGAAGCAGCGAGGCATACACGGGGAAGAAGTCCTGCGTCGCCGTGCGATGCAGCGCTGCTGGTGGCAACGCGCTGCCCCGCAACCGCTCGACCACGCCTTCGAGGCCGAAGAGATCGCTCAGCGTTGGCTCGAGATACGCCCGCGAAAAGCACGACCACGCGATCGCATGGCCAGCACGCTCGGCATCGGGCTGCACGAGCAGCGCGTCGTAGAGTGCAACGGCCGCCGCCCACTCCGCGCGCACGTCGGCCGCACGGCGCGCGTTGCGCCATCGGGCGAAGCGTCCCGGCGTACGGCGTGCCCGCGCGAGGAGCGCGGGCGTGTCGACGTCGAAACCCGCCCACTCACCGCCGACAGGAATGCACAGGTTGGCGTGGAACTCGGGCACGACCTCGTGCACCCAGATACGCTCGAGCGCCTCGCGCGAGAAGCCGGAGGCAGCCATCGCCGACGCCACGTCGGGCACGTACCACCGCACTTCGGTGTCGAGAAAGAGATCGGACATCGCGGCCCACACCGTACGCCGCGCGTCGAGCCGCAGTGCGTCCACGACGGTCACCTGCGCCGCCCCACGCGCGGACGCTACCGCAGCGACGGAACCGGCGCGTTCGCTGTCGCCTGCGAGTCGGCCGATGCCAGCACCGACGCCGGCGAGCGCGCGTCGCGCAACACGGCGCGCGCCCGCGCGAGTGCCACGTCGTCATCGGCACGGCGACGGAACTCGGCGTCGGGCCCGAACGCCACCCGCGCCAACTCGTAGCCGAGCCACCGGTCCACGTACGCGGCAATCTGCTGGAAGCGCGACCGATCGATGGGCACACGTCGCGTCTGCAACTCCTTCCACACCAGTTCGTGCTGCCGCTCGGTGACGACGAACGCGGTCGGGCCGGCCTTGACCGCGTCACGTTCCATCAGCGCGACCCGCGCGATCGCATCTCGAAATGGCAAGACATCGCGCCCCAGCTCGCGTGAGAGTGCACGGCCGATGAAGACCATGGAGTCGCGCACCTCGACGTCGGGCACGATGCCCCCGCCGCCGACGACGACGCGCCCACCGTCGGTGCGATAGCGCGGCAGCGCCGGTACCGAGTCGCCGACCGCGCTGCTGTCGGCGTCGTCGTCATCGGTGTCGCGCGCGGCCGCGCCGCGCGAGTGCCCTTCCTCGTCCATCGGCTCGCGTGCGATGCTGCGCCCGGCCGGCGTGAACCAGCGCGCCGTCGTCACCTTGAGCGCGCCGCCCCCTTCGAGCTGAAAGAGGCTCTGCGCACTCCCCTTCCCGTACGTTGGCGTCCCGATGACCAGCGCGCGATCGTGGTCCTGCAGTGCCCCGGCAACGATCTCCGACGCGCTCGCACTTCCGCGGTCGACCAGCACGACCACGGGCAGATCGGGCCAGCGCTGCGACAGACTGTCGTCGAAGCGGCGATAGCTCTCGAGCGTGCGTCCGCGCGTGGTGACGATCGCCTGCTCGGGGTCGAGAAAGAGATCGGCCACCTTCACGCCCTGGTCGAGCAACCCTCCGGGATTGCTGCGCAAGTCGAGCACGAGGCGCTTCATCCCCACACCACGCAACGAGTCGATCGCCGCGCGCAGTTCGTCTGCCGTCCGCTCGCCGAAGAGCTTGCAGTCGACGTAACCGATGCCATCGTCGAGCACGGACGCGTGCTGCACCGAGCGCATACGCACGACTTCCCGCGTGAGCGTCACCGGGAGGCGCTGCCCGACGCCAAAGCGCTCGATGACGAGCTGCACGGTCGCACCGGCGACGCCGCGCATCGTGCTGTTGGCTTCGTCGGTGGTCCAGCCGAGCGTGGACTTGCCTTCGATCTCGACGATGCGATCACCCGGCTGCAGACCCGCGCGCGCCGCCGGCGAGCCGGGAATCGGTGCGACGATCGTCACCCACCCGTCGCGCACGTCGATGGTCACGCCGATCCCGTCGTAGTTGCCGCGCATGCGGTCGTTCAGGCGCCGCATGCGGTCGCCCGAGAGAAACACGGTGTACGGATCGCCGACCTCGCGCAGCATGCCGGAGACGGCCTTGCGATACAGCGAGTCGGTGGGCAGCGAGTCGACATACTTCTTTGCCACCATCTGCAGCACCGACGTGAACAGCCGCTCGCCATCCGGACTGGGCAGCGGACGATCGGCCGCCTCGACGGCACGCCCGCCGTAGAGCGCGGCCGCCGCAATGCCTCCACCGAAGATCACGGCCGCGATGGTCGTGCGCACGGGCTTCACGTGAACGCCACCTTGCGATACTCGATCACGTCGTACGTGGTGAGGTTCTGCCACGCCTCTTCGACCACCTCGTCGGGCGGCAGCGTGCCGTCGAGGCGCACGATGAGACCGCAGTCGGGGTGGACCCCCTGCCAGCTCTCGTCGATGATCTTCTGGAACTCGGCGAACACGCGACGGTGGAATGCCTCGCCCTCGCGCTCGATGCGATCGAGCGTGCCACGCGCGCGCATGCGCCGCATCCCTTCCTCGTACGGCACGTCGAGCACAAAGCTCATCTTCGCACTCACGAGGCCGAGCGCCAGGCCATTGGCACCGAGCACATGGTCTTCGGGCAGGCCGCGTCCACCGCACTGATACGCGATCGTCGAGAGCAGGAAGCGATCGAGCAGCACGATCTTTCCTTCGGCGAGCGCGGGGGCGATGTGCCGCGCGACCAACTCGGCGCGTGACGCCATGAAGAGCAGCGCTTCGGTGGTCGCCGCCGGCGTCGCATCGCTGTCGAGCAGCAGCGTACGAATGCGATCGCCGATGTCGGTGCCCCCCGGTTCGCGCAACGTGATGACGTCGCGCCCGTAGATCTCGAAGCGACGCTTGAGCCCCGCGACGAGCGTGCTCTTCCCCGAGCCTTCGATGCCGTCGACCGCCACGAGGGCGCCGGGGCGTGCGATGGGTCCGCCAATCATCGGATCGACTCAGCCCAGCGTGATGATGCCGCTCGTGGCGCCCTTGCGGATGCCATCGGCGATCCACTGGTTCACGCGCAGCATGAGTTTGTCGAAGTTGTCCTGCGCGACGATCGCCGACTGATACGCCGGCTGCGCCTGGATCTTCATGAGGAGATCGTCGAGCTGCTGCTCCATCTCGGCCGACGGACGCTCGCCCCGCTTCATCATCGCTTCCGCGTCGCCGCGCAGCTGCTCCATGGTCTGGAGGAGCGCAGTGGCCTCCCGATCACCGTTCAAGGTTTCGGTCGTGCGCTTGACGGCACGGTATTCATCGCTCTGGCCGATCAACCGGCCGAGTTCGACTGCCTTGTCTTCGAGCATGGATGGGGCTCAGAGGGACCCGCGGCGCCGGCGCGCCACGAGGAAGCGGTCGCGCCCGAACAGGTCGCGGACTACTTCGACAGAATCATACCCGCCGGCGTCACGCGCGCGTCTCGCCGCGAGTGCCAATCGCCGGGTGTCGAGCTCCAGGAGCATCCAGCCTCCCTCCGAGAGGAACGCCGGAGCCCTGTCGATCAGCTCCCACGCCGCGGTCATCCCGTCTCGACCTGACACGAGCGCCACAGGCGGCTCCCAGTCGCGCACACTCGCGGGGAGGGCGCGCAGCTCGTCCTCGGCGATATAGGGGGGATTCGAAACCAGCACGTCTATCGTCCCTCGCTCCCCCACGAGGGGCGCCAGCAGGCTGCCCTGCCGCCAGACCAGCCGCTCGCGCGCACGCGGGGCGAGCCGCTCGCCGTTGGCCTCAGCGACGGCGAGTGCGTCCACGGAGAGATCGGTTCCGATCACGGTGCGCGCAGCGCCCTCCGCCGCCAGGGAGAGGGCGATCGCACCCGATCCCGTCCCGATGTCCACGACGATCCCCCCCTCGGGCGTCCGGGCGAGCGCCAGCTCGACGAGCTGCTCGGTCTCCGGGCGGGGAATGAGGACACGGGGGTCGACGGCCAGCTCCAGTGCGCGAAACCCCGCCAAGCCAGTGACATAGGCCAGCGGCTCCCCGCGGGCTCGCCGCTCCGCGGAGGCGCGCACGCGGTCGACCAGTCCAGGCTCGAGCTCCGCTGCGCTAGCCGTCGCCACCCAGCCGCGCGGCTGGCGCGCGAGGTCGGCGATGAGACGAGCCGCTTCGCGCCGGCAATCGTCGGCAGCCACCAGTCCGTCGCGCTGCAGCGCCGGCGACGACGCGAAGCGCGCGGCGACTTCGTCGACCATCGCACCGACGGTGATCGGCTCAGCCGTTGAGCCGCTCTTCCGCATCCGCCAGGGCCAACGCGTCGATGAACGCGGCAATGTCGCCGTCCATCGTGCGCGAGATGTCGTACACGGTGACGCCCACGCGATGATCGGTCACCCGCCCCTGCGGGAAGTTGTACGTGCGGATCTTGGCCGACCGATCGCCCGTGCTCACCTGCGACTTGCGCAGCCGCGACCGCTCGGCCTCCTGTTCCGCGAGCCGCAGATCGAGCAGGCGCGACCGAAGCACCTCCATCGCTTTCTGCTTGTTCTGGAGCTGCGACTTCTGGTCTTGCTGACTGACCACGAGCCCGGTCGGCAAGTGAGTGATGCGGACGGCGGAGTCGGTGGTGTTCACGCTCTGGCCGCCTGGGCCAGAGGAGCGGAAGACGTCGATGCGAAGATCCTTGTCTTCGATGCGGACATCGACCTCTTCGGCCTCGGGGAGCACGGCCACGGTGGCCGCCGAGGTATGGATGCGCCCCTGCGCTTCGGTCGCAGGCACGCGCTGTACCCGATGGACGCCCGACTCCCACCGCATCACGCCGAACGCCCCGTCGCCAAGCACCTTGAAGATGACTTCCTTGACCCCGCCGAGCGCGCCGTCGCTCATCGAGAGGAGCTCGATCCGCCAGCCGCGCCGCTCGACGAAGCGCGTGTACATCCTGAAGAGATCTCCCGCAAAGAGTGCGGCCTCGTCGCCCCCGGTGCCGGCCCGGATCTCCACGATGGCCGGCCGATCGTCCAGCGGATCGCGCGGAATGATGAGCGGCGTGATCTCCCGTTCGAGCGCAGCCAACTCTTCGGTCAACCGCTCGACCTCGACCTTGGCCTCCGCTGCGAATTCAGGCTCATCGCTATCGGCAAGCTCTTGCGCGCCAGTGAGTTCCGCGCGCGACTTCATAAGCTTTCTCGCGATATCTGCGACCTGACTCAGGCGCCGGTGCTCACGCCCCAGGGTGGCAAACCGGCTCGGATCGCGGACTGCCTCCCCGGACGACAGCTCGAGCTCCACCTCCGTGGCCCGCGCCACGGCTTCGTCAATGCGCTCCTGCAGCCGGCTCAAAAAGTCCTCGAATTGCTGATTTGTGTGACAAAGATCACGTACACTTGTGCGCTTTCGCGGGTACAGTTGGAAGGTATCGGAACCTCCGCATCCACGCACCGACACGACGCCGTGTACGCCACTCACGCCGCGCGCCCTCGCCCAGTCCTCGTGACCGTAGATCGGATCACCGAATTTCTCGCGACTGTCCCTCTCTTTCGCGAGATCGAGCGCTCCGCGCTCCGCACCTTCGCCGAGATCACCCGGGAGCAACGCTACCCGAAGCACGCGGTGATCGTGAGCGAGGGCGACCCAGGGGATGCCCTGTTCGTCGTCCGCGCCGGCGAGGTGAAGGTCGTCCTCGTGGGTGAGGACGGCCGGGAAGTCATCCTCAATGTGCTGGGGCAGGGCGATCACTTCGGTGAGCTTTCGCTCATCGATGGGCGCCCGCGATCAGCCCATGTGGTCGCCACGTCACCCGCGAGCATGCTGATCCTTCGGCGGGCGGATTTCCGCCGTCGGGTGGAAGCCCAGCCGCAGGTCGCGTGGGCGCTGCTCACCGAGCTCTCGCGTCGCCTCCGTCAGGCGGACAGCGCGATCGGCTCGCTGGTGATGCTCGATGTGCCTGGGCGGGTGGCCAAGGTGCTGCTCGACCATGCCACGCCGGGCGAACCCGCGCAGCTCGTGCGCGCGCTGACGCACCAGACCATCGCCCAGATGGTTGGGGCGACCCGCGAGACGGTGTCGCGGACCATGAAGGAGTTGGCCGCCTCGGGGGCGATTTCGGTCGACAAGCGGCAGGTCACGATTGCGGATCGTCGCGCGCTCGAACTCCGCGCCCGGCCGCGCCTGTAAGCACAGGAGCAGTCCTGACCGACGAAGCGGTCCGCGTCGACGACGCGGGGCGGTCGGCCGACGCCGTCGGGGCCGACACGATCACCACTCGACTGACGGCGCATTGCTGGGGGGTCCGGGGCACCTGTGCAAGCCCGGGCCCTTCGACCGTTCGCGTGGGTGGGCACACGTCGTGCTGGTCGGTGGAGCTGCCCACCGGCGAGACGCTGGTGCTCGACGCGGGGTCGGGCCTTCGCGCGCTGGGAACGCGCGGGCGATCGACTGGTGGCACGTTCGAAGTGCTGCTCACACACCGCCACCTCGATCATCTCGACGGGCTGCCGCATTTCGCCCCGCTCTACGCGAATGATGCGCGGGTGCGCGTACGGTGCGCGTCGGTCGGTGCGGGCGATTTGCGTGCGTCGCTGCGCACGATCCTGAGTCCCCCGCTCTTCCCGGTGTCGTTCGACCAGCTCGCGCGCACGCTCGACGTGGCGAGTTGCGACGGGCGCCCGGCGACGTACCTCGATCATCAGCTCGAGGTCGCGCAGACGATGGCGCAGCATCCCGGTGGTGCGGGGATCTATCGCATCGCCGATGCGTCAGGGCCGCTGTTCGCGTACGCGCCGGACAACGAGCTCGCCGAGCGTGCAGGCGATGCACAGGTCGCCACCTGGCGGCGCGAGCTGGCGGTGTTCCTGCGCGATGTGCCGGTGCTCGTGCATGATGCCACGTACGTGGATGACGAGCTCGTGCAGCATGCCGGGTGGGGGCACTCGTCTGCCGAAGAGGCGACGCGGTTGGCGCTCGCGTGTGGGGCCGGGACGCTGGTGCTGCATCACCATCATCCCGATCGCACGGATGACGATGTGGCGCGGATCGTGGAGCGGTGTCAGGCGATCGTGGATCGCGAGCGGAGTTCGATGAAGCTCGTGGCCGGGGTGGAGGGGCTGACGGTGAGGGTGGAGGGGTAGCGGGGCGCGGCCGCGCGAGACTTCTCACGCGGCGTCTTCACGGCAGCGGTGCGAGATCAGGTGGTATCCACGCGCGCCGCGCCTCAACCGACATCAGTCGTTCCCGCGACCAGTAGTGGTATGGCAGCTCGCGATCGCCGTATCGCGCGATCAGCGCGTCTCCCGCCACGTCGAGATCGGTCGCACCGCTGTCGTCGGAAGCGAGAAAGTGCGCGATCCAGTGCACGTACGCCCGCGTGAGCGTCTCGTGGTAGCCGGCCGAGTCGGTGTTCTCCCCGCCGACGGCCACGTTGTAGTTCCGTATTGCGACGCGCAGGCGCGCCACCGCCGCCTCGGCGCCGTACGTCCGCACCATCCACAGTCCTGCACGCAGGTGCGCGTGATGCGTCCACTCCGCCTTGGGCAGCGTGCGATCGAGCAGCGCAGCGACGAGTCGCGCCGTGCCGCTGCCGCCCGTCGCGGGGTCGCCCTTCAAGGGGTCAGAGTCCTTGATCGGCGCAGCGTTCAAGGACTCTGACCCCTTGAACCGGCCGGCGTTCAAGGACTCTGACCCCTTGAACGGGTCGCCGCGCACGGCCGCCATGAACTGCTCGAGCTTCTCGTCGTCAAGCACGCCGTCGGTACGCACGCCAGTGCACAGATCGAGCCCGAAGGGTCGCACCATGGCGATTGCCTCCGCCACATTGTGCGCGCGAAGTCCGCCTGCGAGGTAGACGGGCACGCGCACCGCCTCGACGATGCGTGCGCTCACCGACCAGTCGTGTGCGCGCCCCGTGCCGCCCAACTCCTTGACGGCAAGGGCCGGATTGCCGCTGTCCAATAGCAACGCGTCCACATGCGGCGCGACGGCCAGCGCCTCATCGACGCTCGCGTCGCCCGTCACGTGGATGACTTGCACGAGATCGACGCCCGGCAGCGCATCGCGTAGCGCGGCGTACGCGGTCGGCTCCATCGCATCGACCAACTGCAGCGTACTCGTCCCCGCCGCGCGATGCTGCGCGATCACGTCTGCCGCCGACTGCTGACTGGTGAGGAGAAACGTGCGTGCGCGACGCCCGACATGTGCGGACACGCGCGCGACCTGCTCGTCACTGATCACGCCGGGGCCACTCGGCATGTGGCTCACGAGGCCGAGCGCGTGCGCTCCGGCGCGAATGGCGCGATCGGCTTCGTCCGTGCTGGCGATGCAACAGATCTTGACGTGCGGCGTGACCGTCAGCGCGCGGGCTCCTGCTTCCAGAATGCGATGCCGCCCGCTTGCTGCGCGACATCCACCGTTGCCGCCACGACGCGTGCGCGCAGGTCGACCACATCGACCTTGCCCGGCTGCGCGCCCACACCCTCACTCGACACGAACGCGTAGCGCGAGTCGGCGCTGATCACCACGCCGTGTGCCACCTTGTTGGATGTCGCGAG
>JALOPS010000029.1 GCA_025453745.1 Gemmatimonadaceae bacterium | reverse complement strand
CGCCTGCCGCGCGCGTCATCGCGACCGAGCGTGCCTTCGCACGTGCGGCGCAGACCATGCCGGTGCGACAGTCGTTCCTCCAGTTCATGGCGGACAGCGGGGTGCTCCTTGGCACCGGCGACCGTCGCGCGGTGGCGGCAGGTGCGGAGTGGGGGCTCGCGATCCAGTGGGGCCCCGCCGCCGTCGGTGCATCGCGCGACGGGGATCTGGCGTTTTCCACCGGCCCCACCGCGCGACGTCCGCTTGGCGGTGCCGCGATCACCGGCTACGGCAGCTATGCGACGATCTGGCAGCGCCAGGGCGACGGCAGCTATCGCTTTCTGCTCGACGTCGGCGTGGATGTGCCGCGTCCCGATTCGGCGATGCTCGCCGATGTCTTCGCGGAGCGACACGTCGTCGCGATCGGCGCGACGCCACCGCCGGTCACCGACACGCTGCGCGCCGGGCGCGCGCTCGAAGACGCCGAGGTCAGTGCACGCCGCACGAGTCGGCTCGAGGGCGCCGGGGCGCTCCCGCTCGCGCGCGATGTGCGCGTGTTGCGCAGTGGTCGCTCGCCGGCGATCGGCGAGGTCGACGCGCGAGCCGCGCTGCGCGATTGGGGCGGGCCGCTCACGGTGACCATGTTGCACAGCGGCGTGTCGCGCTCACGCGACTTTGCCTGGCGGGCCGGGCGCTACGTACACGGCACCGACGCCACCGTCGAGCGCGGCAATCACTTGCGCGTCTGGCGTCTCGACGACGCGCTCGAATGGCGCGTGGTGCTCGAGGTCTGGAGCGTCGACCGGCGGTAAGCCGCGCGTCTGCGCGTCAGTGGCCGCGCGCGGCGAACACCAGATCGGCCGCCATCTCCGCGACCTCGTCGAGCGTGCTCCCCTGGCGGACGCCGTAGAAGCGCGTGAGTCCCCGCGCGTCGACGCAGTCGACGTCGACGAGGATGCCGTCTTCGACCAAGGCCCGTGCAATGTCGGGCGAATCGAGGAGGTACTCTCCCTTGCCGAGGACGGCGAGGTGCCGGATGTCGTCTGCGTTGCGGGCCATGAATCGGAGCGCTGAAGGCCGGGCGGTCGAGGCGGCCACCCGTCTGCTAAGCGACGACTGACGAGGCCGGACGTCAGCCTCGAGTCATCGCTCCCCGAAGAGTACCCGACCAGATCACGTTTGTCCCGTGGGGGAGCGCACGAAATCGGCGGCCGATCCGGACCGGCAGGGACATTCTGCCTCTCCCCGTGCGCGCGCGCACCGTTTGCCGGGATCACCCCAACAGATGGGACGGTAGCCGCATAACACCGCGGGACGGGGGCGTCACGCGGGTCTCACCAACGAGGAGGACGGGCAATGTTGCGCACGATTGTCACGATGACGGCGGTGGCCGTTGTATTGGGTGGTGCACCGCTGGCGGCGCAGGGCGGACCGCCGGGACAGCCACCGGCAGGCGGCATGGGTGGCGGACAGGGCATGGGTGCCCGTCGCACGGAGATGCTGCTCAAGGGGATCACGCTGAGCGCCGACCAGCAGAAGAAAGTGGACTCGATCCAGACGGCGCTGCGCGAGTCGCTGCCGCCGATGACCCCGGGGCAGCCGCCCTCGCCGGAAGACCGCCAGAAGCGGATGGACGCGATGCGGAAGGGCGACGACGACATCCGCACGGTGCTCACGCCGGAACAGCAGACGATCTTCGACAAGAACGCCGAGGAGCTGCGTTCGCGGATGCGACCGCCGGCCTGAGCTCCGGATTCTGATGATGCACGATCGCCCCGCCCGGTAGTGTGCCGCGGCGGGGCGTGTCGCGTCGTTGGCTCATCACGCGGTCGCACGACTGGTCCCGCACGCCGTCAGCGGCGTGACGCCGTCCCGTGGAGCGGAAGTACGGATGGCACCTTCACCAAGGAGTGGTGCCATGCGCAGTCGATTCCTGTTGCCGATGCTGGCGACGACGATCGTGATGGGCGTGACGGGGTGCAGCGATGACGGGCCGACGGACAACGTGCGGGCTCCGCAAGCGGAACGGCCGGCGACCTTGCAGTACATCCCCCCCGCCCCGGCGCGGACCACCACCGTGCCCTCGAGTGCGGTACCGATCGACTGGTCGATCGAACCCGGGCCGGGCACCCTGATCGCGCCGCGCGTCATCGACGCGCCGGATACGGTGCGGGTCGGCACGCCGTTTTCGGTGCAGGTGTACTCGATGGCGGCGAATGCCTGCGTGCAGCGCGTGCGCGACGAGGTATCGACGACGGGCAACACGGCGTTGATCCGCCCCATCGTCCGCGAGGACGCGGGCGCAGCGTGTGCGCAGGTGGTCTCCCTACTGGCGCACCCGGTGACCGTCACCTTCACCACGGCGGGGCGCGCGACCCTGCAGGTGCGCGGCCAGCGGATCGACGCGGACGGGCGGATTGCGCCAACGGACCTGACTGCGCAGCGGACGGTGATCGTTCGTTGACCCACGACGGCGTGGGGGCATCGCGCGCTGCCCCCGCCAGTCGCGGGTCGCACCGACCGGGCGCGTATGCGCCATGGCTGGTGCGGTCACGCCGCACAGGGCATCGTACGCGCGAGTCGATGCGCGCGTGACGCGGCGCCGCAGACTGATCCCTTCACGGAATGCGGCCATGCATCAATCGGTGTTCACCTTGCTCGTCGCGGCATGTGCGTTGGCGGCCCCGCACGCTCTGCCGGCGCAGGGCGCGTCGCGGACCGGCGGCATCGCCGTCTTCGACTCGCGCCGCGTGCTCGATTCGCTCCCCGGCCGTTCGTCGGCCGAAGCGGAGTTCGGTCTCGAGCAGGCCAAGGCGCGCACGCTCGTGAAGATGGCGTCGGACTCCCTCAAGGCATCGGTCGAGCAGTTCAGCCGCGCGGAGGCGGAGCTCACCCCCAAACAGCGCGAGGCCGCGATGATGGTGTTGCGCGCGCGGGAGTTGACGCTCGAAGACATGGTCGCCCAACTCGATGGCATCGTCACGCGCCGCATGGACGAACTGCAGGCGCCACTGCGCGAGCGGATTCGCGAGGCCGTCAAGGCCGTGCGCGCGCGCCGCGGCTACGCGATCGTCTTCGACGTGGCGTCGAGCGAGGCGATCGTCGATGTGGACGGCGCCATCGACATCACCGGCGAGATCGTGGCCGAAGTGCGAAAGCGCTGACACTGGAAGACGCGACGATGCGCCCTTCGTCGCCCACGCCGGCCGTCGAGTCCGCGACACCGCCGGCGCGACGCGCATGGTGGGCACGCGTGCCGTGGACGCGGGTGCTCGCCCTGTTCATTCTGTTGTGGGCGCTGCCTCGGCTGCTGCCGCACGTGGGTGCGCTGCTCGGCATCGAGACGCGTGCGTCGGCAGCGCCGGTGTTCACCGTGGTCACGCTGCGCGGCGACACGCTGGACACCGCGCAGCTCCGTGGCCGTGTGGTGCTCGTGAACGTGTGGGCGACCTGGTGTCTGCCGTGCCGCGTGGAGATGCCGCTGCTCGAACAGACCTGGCAACGGCATCGTGACGCGGGACTGGTGGTGCTCGGTGCGTCGGTCGATCGCGGCGACCCCGCGCTCGTCCGCGCATTCGTCACCGAACGCGGCATCAGCTACCCCGTGGCGGTGGTCGATCGGTCGGTGATTGCGGCGCTCGGCGGCGTGCAGGGATACCCGACGTCGGTACTCATCGGGCGCGATGGCGTGGTGCGACATCGCGTGATCGGCCCCATCGGGCCGCTCACGCTCGAGCCGGCGATTCGCCGTGCCCTTTCGACACCCCCAACGCCGGGCACGTCAGGCGGATAGCTCCGGAAGACAGCATGTCGTGACGGTGACCGAACCCACCCACGCGCGCTGCGTCTGACCAAGGATCCTTGCCGCAACGGTGCGGCACTCACGGAGCATGCAATGACTCACGGATACCGACAGCTTTTGCTCGTCGCCGGCGTGACGGCCGGTCTCGCAGTCACCGCCACGGCGCAGGACGCGCCACGCCGGCCGCAGCGCGCGGCGACACCATCGATGGAGCGCCGCGCGGGCGCACCGACGGCACGAATGCAGGAGTGGCTCGGCCTCACCGACGCACAGATGAAGCAACTCGACGCGCTGCGCGCCGCCGACGCCGCACGCCCCAGTCGCGAGCCGGACATGCTCCGCGCGCAAGCGGACCTCATGCAGGCCATGCAGGGCGAGGGGGACCTCGCGGCTGCGCGTCGCGCGATGGAGCGGATGAATGCGCTGCGCACCGACGCGGCGATCCAGCGGCTCGAGGCGCGTCAGCGCTTCCGCGCGGTACTCACCGCCGAGCAGCGCACGAAGCTCGACGCGATGCGTGGCGGGCGCGGGATGCGCGGTCGCACGGGGATGATGGGTGACGGACGTCGCGGGCGCGCGCGAGGATGGATGGGCGCTCGTGGCGCGGGCGCGCCGCGCATGATGCGTGGCGACAACCGGATGGGGCCGCCGATGGGCATGATGATGGGGCCGCCGATGGGGCCGATGATGCGCGAGCCCATGGGGCCGATGATGGACGGCCCGATGGGGCCGATGATGGCACCGCCGCCCGCGGCGATGCGGCGTGGACGCGGTGCGCCTCCCAGCGGCATGCCACCGCTCGAGCGGCCCGTGTCGCCGCCGCCGAGCGACAGCACGAGGCGCTAACGCGCGACCGCGCGCGCAGTGGATCGCCCGCGCACGAGTGCGCGCAGCAGTGCCCAGAGTGAGAGCTGCATCGGCGGCAAGGCGAGCCATGAGGTCAGCCACGTGCTCGTCGGCGGGACGCCAAGCCGTCCGACCACTTCGCCCCGCACGGCGACGCGCACCGGAACGTGCATGGCCGTCAGCGCGCCCACGAGCGTTGCGCGCCCCGCGGTCGCCATGCGCGCCACCGACGCCAATGCGCGCAGCGCACCAAACGAGTCCGCCACCAACAGCATCCCGTCCGCATCATCGACAAGCCGCAGTCGCCCCTGCGGCGTGTCGATGACGAGCCCGTCCGTGCCGGACCGCACCGGACGCTATGCCTTCGTCGGATTTGTCCTGATGCGGACCTTGCCGTGCAGGCGCCACGGCGCTTGCGGCGCATCCGGCTTGCTCGAGACCGGGACCCCGACAACCAGGTTGTCGAACTCGATCTCGCCGTTCTTCTCCGTGAGTTCGTGGATGAGATCGGCAACGAGGTCGGCCCAGTCGTGATAGTGGTGTTCAGTGCTCATGGGTGGGGTGGGCAAGGGGGCGGGAGATCGCGTCGGCAGCGACGCGCATGCGACGGTCAAGCGCACAGTAGGCTCGCCGGTTTCGTGGACTGCGCGTCCGACGAGACATACCCGACAGGGAATCCAGCACATCGCGCGCGACATGCGTAGCCTTGGCGCGTACGGTGTGTGCCGTGCATGTACGTCGAGCCCCTCTCGCGTCGATCGCCTCGCGTCCTTTCGCCGGATTCCTCCATGCGTCGTCGACTCTCCTGCGCGTTGCTCCTGCTGCTCTCGGCTGCGCTCCCCGTGTGCGCGCAGACGTCGATCACGTATGCGCGCCTGCGCAGCGCGCCGTTCCCGAACGAACTCACCGCGGCGACGCAGGCCGACCGCATCGCGTGGGCCTCCAACGATCGGGGCAAGCGCAACATCCTCGTGGCCGAGGGACCGAGTTTCACGCCGCGTGTGCTGACGCCGTACGACATCGACGACGGACAGGAGCTCACGAGCGTGCAGCTCTCAACGCGCGGTGACCATGTGGTGTACGTGCGCGGTGGCGATTTCAGCTCGAACTTCGACGATGCACTGCCCGTCAATCCGGCGGGCATGCCCACGCCGACGCGCGTGCAGATCTGGAGTGTCCCCTTTGCCGGCGGGGCGCCCAAGGCGCTGGCCGAAGGCGAGAACCCCGTCATTTCTCCGCGCGGGGACGTGGTGGTCTTCGAACGCGACCGTCAGCTCTGGCGTGTGCCCATCGACGGCGCGACGCCCGCCGAGCGTCTCTTCACGGCGCGTGGCGACAACGGTGGTGCCGTGTTCAGTCCCGACGGATCGCGGCTGGCGTTCGTGTCCAATCGCGGTGATCACGCCTTCATCGGCGTGTACACCGATGCGAACACGCCGATGATGTGGATCGCACCGAGCACCAATCGCGATGGCACACCGCGATGGAGTCCGGATGGGACGCGCCTGGTGTTCACCCGTCGTCCCGGCGCCGGCGGCGCACCGCAGCCGGTGCTCGAGCAGCGCCATCAGCCGTGGGCGCTCTACACCGCGGCGGTGGCCACCGGGGACGCGCGCGAGCTGTGGCGTGCGCCGACGACGCTACGGGGATCACCGCCGTCGACGGAAGGAGGCGTGAACCTGCACTGGGCGGCCAAGGGGCGGATCGTGTTTCTGTCGTATGTCGACGGGTGGCCGCACCTCTACTCCATCGAGGAGTCCGGTGGGGAGCCGCTGCTGCTGACGCCGGGGAGCGGCATGGCGGAGTACATCACGCTTACGCCCGACGGCACGGCGCTGCTCTTCTGCGGCAACATGGGCAGCACACCGGGTGACATGGACCGGCGGCATGTGGTGCGCGTGCCCGTCGATCGGGCGACACCGGAGATCGTCACACCGGGCACCGGCCTCGAATGGACGCCGGTGCAGACGGGCGCAGGCACGCTCGCCTACATCGCCGCGACGGCGCAGCGACCGCCATTGGTTGCCGTACGAGCGCCCGCAGCACGCTCGGCGACGCTGCTGAACGAAGGCGCGATCGGCGCGTATCCGACCTCGGCGCTAGTGGTGCCGCAGTCGGTGTCCTTTCGCGCGAGCGACGGCATGACCGTGTACGGGCAACTGTTCGTGCCCGCCGGCGGACCGGCGCGCAAACCGACCGTCGTCTTTGTGCACGGCGGACCGCCGCGGCAGATGCTCGCGGGGTGGCACTACAGCGACTACTACAGCGCGACGTACGCGATGAATCAGTATCTCGCGACCAAGGGATACGTGGTGCTCGCGCTCAATTACCGGCTCGGCATCGGCTACGGCTACGAGTTCCACCGGCCGCCGCGCGCGGGGGCACAGGGCGCGAGCGAGTATCTCGATGTCGTGGCCGCTGCCGACTGGCTCACGCAGCGCCCGGAGGTCGATCCGGCGCGTATCGGGATCTACGGCGGTTCGTATGGTGGGTTCCTCACGGCGCTCGCGCTCGGGCGCGACTCGAAGCGCTTTGCCGCGGGCGTGGACATCCACGGCGTGCACGACTTCACCACGCCCAACTCGGGCGCCGGTAACGCGTTGGCCGCGGCCATGGCGGGCAACCGCTTCGAGCCCACCGATCGCGAGGAGGCGGCCAAGGTCGCGTGGGAGTCGTCACCGGTCGCGCACGTGAAGACGTGGTCGTCGCCGGTGCTGCTCATTCACGGCGATGACGACCGCAACGTGCGCTTCTCGCAGACCACCGACCTGGTACAGCGCTTGCGCGCCAAGGGCGACGTGATGATGGAGGAGCTGGTCATTCCCGACGACACGCACCACTGGATGCGCTTTGCGAACGGCATCCGCGTGTACGAGGCGGCGGCGGCGTTCTTTGATCGGACGATTGGCGCGGGCGCGCGGCGGACGACGAACCGGTAGGCGGCGGGACTGCGCGCCGTTGCGGCCCCGTGACGGCACGGTCACGCGGGACGCGACAGGGCAACGGTAGGATGGCGACGCGAGGCCGCAGGCGGGACACACCGCCCGCTCCGGCCTCGCGCTCTCCCCACCTGGCCTGCTGCCATGTCACTTCACTTGAGCACGGACGGCGCGCGCCGATGGCTCGCGCCGTTGCTATTGGGTCTTGCGGTCTTCGGCGGGACGCTTCGCGCCCAGGGCCCAGCCACCGTGAACGGAACCGTGCGGGACGTCGCCGGCGCTCCGATTGCCGCAGCGCAGATCCGGGTCGTGGGCGTCGAGCGCGGCGCGCAGACGGATGACCTGGGTCGCTTCACGCTCGCTGGCCTGCCGGTGGGCGCAGCGACCGTGGACGTGCGACGCATCGGCTTCACTGCTGCTCGGCAGGACGTCACGCTGCGTGCCGGTGCAAACACCGTCACCCTCACGCTCGAGCGATCGGCGCTCGCGCTCGACGGTGTCGTGGTGACGGGCCAGGGTGGTGAGATCGAGCGCAAGCGCCTCTCGACCACGGTGGACGTGGTGACCCGCGAGCAGATCGAGGCCTCGCCCGCGACGCGACTCGACCAGCTCCTGCAGGCCAACCTGCCGAGCGCGCAGATCCGCATGACCTCCGGACAGGCGGGAACGACGTCGCTCTTCCGGACCCGCGGCATCAACTCGGTGAGCACCAACTCCACGCCGGTCATCTACGTCGATGGCGTGCGCGTCGACAACCTCAACACGCCGGCCGCGCTCGGCATGAACCTCTCGGGCAACGCGCACCAGGGGAACGCGACGAGTGCGTTGGCCGACCTGCCGCTCGAGAACATCGAGCGGATCGAGCACATCCCCGGAGGTGCGGCCACCACGCTCTACGGCTCCGACGCGGCCAACGGCGTCATCCAGATCTTCACCAAGAAGGGCAGTGCCGGGCCGGCGCGCCTCACCTTCTCCGCACAGGCCGGCGTGGAGACGCCGCAGACGCAGTGGTTCTTCTTCGATCGCACGCGCGACCTGCTCTACCGCAATGGCACCACGCAGCAGTACAGCGCGACGCTCGAAGGGGGCAGCGGCGGCTTCAGCTACTCGCTAGCGGGCAACGCGCGATCGTCGGAGAGTCACCGCGTCTTCGGTGACAACAGCGCACTCGCCTTTCGCAGCGGGATCGCCGCGGAGGTGGGAAAGCTCGGACGGTACACCGGCTCCCTGTCGTACAACCAGGACACGTATCCGCGCTTCCGCAACGGCAACTCCGGCGGCTACAACTCGCTCTGGTTCGTCGAAGGGGGGCGATCGTTCGCCTTCGGGTTCGAGAACAACATCGACCGGATGAACGACTCCGCCTTCACCGCGCTGCGCCGGTTCGTGTCGAGCGCCGAGCAGCTGCAGGACAACAGCGCACGCATCCGACGCGTGACGACGTCCCATGCGCTGTCCGTGCAGCCGATGACGGGGCTCACGCTCAAAGGGACGGTCGGGCTCGACCAGCGACTCTCCACCGAACAGTCGATCACGACCAACGAATACCTCATTCATATTCGCAGCTTCCCGGCGGGTACGTCGGATCGCGGCACGATCCAGAACTTCGACCGCACCTTCACCGGCTTCACCGCCGAGCTCACCGCACAACACCAGGCGACGCTGGGCGCGTTCTCTCTCGTCTCGGTGGCCGGAGGGCAGCTCTTCCGCAACGATGACCGACAGGTCGCCTACACCGGTACCAACGTGCGTGACGGTGCACAGACCATCACGGGCGCGGGGGTGACCTCGGGCGCTGACGTGCAGTTGCGGGTGGCGAATTACGGGCTCTACGCCCAGACGAACGTGGGATTGCGCGATCGCTACTTCGTGGAGCTTGGCCTGCGCGCCGATCAGAACACGGCGTTCGGTACCACGGTGGGTACGCAGCTCTATCCGAAGGTCGGGCTCGTGTACGACCTGTCCTCCGAACGGTGGCTGCGCGGCGTGTTCTCGGAGTCGCTCGTGCCGCGACTGCGGCTGCGCGGCAACTTCGGTGTGGCGGGGAACTTCCCGCGCCCCTTCGCCAACGACCAGACGGTGGCGTTCAACTCCCTCGGCGGCGCGCTGGCGGCGACGTTCGGGCAGCCGGGCAACCCGGACCTCCGACCGGAGCGCACGGCTACACTGGAAGCGGGCGTCGACCTGAGTCTGTTGCGCGACCGGCTGACGTTCACGGTCTCGCGGTATCAGGCCCGCACCACCGACGCACTGCTCAACGCGCCATCGCCCCCATCGACCGGGCAGGTCGCGCAACTGCGCAACGTCGGCGAGATCGACAATCGTGGCGTCGAGCTGCGCACCTCTGTGGTGGCGTTCGCCGGCCCGCGCGCGCGGCTGACGCTCACCGGCTCCTACAACACGCTGCGCAACCGCATGGTGAGCACGGGCAATACACCCGTGTTCAACCTCGGTGGGTTGAGCGAGCGCACCATTCAGGCCGTCGTCGAGCAGGGGTATCCCGTGGGCTACCTGCGCGGCTCACGCGCGGTCTTCAACCCCGATGGCACGCTGCGCGAGTCGCAGTTGCTCCAGGACCTCGGCAAGCCGCACCCCGATGTGTTCGGTGCCTTCGGGGTGCAACTGCAGCTCGGCAGCCGCTTCACGCTCAATGCCAACGCGGACTACCAGTTCGGCGCGTCGTCGCACTCGTTCGACCGTCACTTCCGCTTCCTCTACGGTCTTCCGGAAACGGTCGTGCCCGCGCCGGCGCTGCGCGCGGTGGGCAACAACCCCAACAACATCTGGCTCGACGTCTTCAATCTCTTCGTCGAGCGCACCGACTACGTGAAGATGCGCACGCTCTCCGCGGAGTACCGACTGCCGGAGCGACTCGTCCCCCGCGGTGCGCGATTTGCGCGGGTGAACGTGGCGATCACCAACCCGTGGGCGTGGACGCGCTCGACGTTCGATCCGGAAGTCGACCTGTCGGGGGCGATCGGCCAGGGCGCTGCCGCCGTTGGCGGCTTCAACTACTCCACCGACTCCTCCGCCCGCGCGTTTCTGCTCGGCATCGGCCTGGGGTTCTGACCATGCATTTGCGCCGCTTCCTGCCCGTCGGGCTCGTGCTGTGCGTCACGAGCTGCCAGCAGTTCAATCCCACGAACGTCGACAATCCGAACGTCACCACCCCTGCCTACCTGGGCTCGCCCGATGCGGCTCGCCTCTGGGTGCGCGGCACCGAACGCACGTTTCTCCAGGCGCTCAACAGCCTCATGGAGAACGTCGAGATCGTGACCGACAACTACTTCAACAACTTCACGACGCAGAACAAGGTCTTCGACATTCCCCGCATCGACAACCAGGATCTCGATGTGCGGTCGATGTTCACCGCGGTCGCGCGATTGCGCGAGCAGGCGACGTATGGGCTGGAGACCGTCCTTGCTGCGGACACCATCAACCGTGTCCGCAATGAGGCCGAGCTGCTCTGGTACCGCGGCATGGCGTCGATCTTCGTCGGGGAGACGTTCACCGGCATGCCTGCGCGTGCGCTCGGTCCGTTCGTTGACGGGCCCGGCCATCTGCGCCTCGCCATCGACGACCTGCGGCGCGCGCGCACGCTCACCACCGACGCCGCGCTGCGCAACGCGTGCACGGCGGCGCTCGCGCGCGCGTACCACCGGCTCGGCGATCGCCCAAACGCCGTCACCGAAGCCACCGCGCTGCTCGCCGCCGCGCCGACGTTCCTGCGGACGGCGACGTTCGATGGCGTCAACGGACCGGGCAATACGTTTCAGGCACTCCTCACCGGTGCGTCGAACAACTACCAGCCCCTGCCGCGCCTCGACTTCCTCGATCCGAAGTACCCCAACCGTGGCGCGCAGGTGCAGAGTGCGTTTCCCGTACTCAAGGCGGAGGAGGCGCACTTCATTCTTGCGGAATCGGCGCTGGCGACCAACGATCTCGCGGGCGCGCGGACGCGGTTGCAGCAGGCCCTCGCGCTCGTGCAGTCGCGGCCGACGGAGCTGGTGGACTCGCGCACGCAGCAGCGTGGGCGCGCCGGTGGACTGGTCATCTACCCCGATAGCGCCGACTACCGCGTGGCGGTCAGCCCGGGTGCACCGTGGCAGACGGGGCTCGTGCTCTGGCGGCGCACCGCGACGGTGCGCGTTCCGGTGATCTCGGGCACGTCGGTGACGGCGGCGCGCATCGAGCAGCTCGCCGCCATCAACGATGCGTACTACGTGCTGTACCTCATGCGCCAGGAGGTCTTCCTGGCGGAGGGGCGCCGCAGTGCCGATCTCGGGATTCGCTTTCCGGTGCCCTTGGCCGAGGCACAGTCCAATGGAAATCTGTCGCTCACGGCACCATACATGACGGCGATCGTCCCCGCCTTCCTCCCCGGCAACACCGGCATGGATAGCTTCACGCTCAACGCCACGGCGCGCACGGTCGAGATCCGGCACGACGTGAACGCCATCCTCGTCGCCAATCGCACGTCGTCGTTGATCATGCCCTTCAAGAACTGATGCCGTCACGTCGAGTGGGTGCATGAGCGATCCGTTGCTGCCGCGTCGCGATTTCCTCGGCGGCGCGCTTGCCGCAGGCGCGCTCGGGGTGCTCGGCCGCGTCCGTGCGTGGACGCCGGTCGATGGTGCACCGGCCATCATCACGTCCGACCGCGCGCGCCCGGTGCTCGAAGGCGGCGTGCAGGTGGGCGATCCGCTGCGCGACCGTGCCATCCTCTGGAGCCGGAGCGACCGACCCTCGCGCGTGCAGGTGGAGTGGTCCACCACGGAGCGCTTTGCCGATGTGCGCCGCGTGCTCGGCGAGCCGACGCGCGCGGTGTCGGCGTTCACGTCGCATCTCGACCTGCGCGGATTGCCAGCCGGCGAGACGATCTTCTACCGTCTGCGCCACGAGTGCCTGGACGCGCCGGGCGCATTGAGCGAGCCGATCGTCGGCTCGTTTCGCACGGCGCCGCGCCGAGCGACGCGTCCGGTACGCGTGGCGTGGTCGGGCGACATGGTGGGGCAGGGGTGGGGAATCGACGAGGCGCGCGGTGGCATTCGAATGTACGACGCGTTGCATCGCGCGGAGCCCGACGTGTTCGTGCATTCGGGTGACAACATCTATGCCGATCAACCGCTGGCGCGCGAGGTCACGCTCGATGATGGCACCGTCTGGCGCAACCTGGTGACCGAGGCCAAGTCGCACCCGGCGCAGACGCTCGACGACTACCGGGGGAACTTCGCGTACAACCTGCTCGATGCGAACGTGCGCCGGTGCAACGCGCATGTGCCCGTGATCGCCCAGTGGGACGACCATGAAGTGGTCGACAACTGGTTTCACGATCTCGTGCTGTCGAACGATCCGCGCTACACCGAGCCGCGCGTGCGCGTGCTCGCCGAGCGCGCGAAGCAGGCGCTGTTCGAATTCCTGCCGATCCGGCGGCATCCGGTGGAGGCGGGGCGCGTGTACCGTTCGTTTTCGTACGGACCACTGCTCGAGCTGTTCGTGATCGACCTGCGCAGCTATCGCAGTGCCAACTCGCCCAACCTGCAGCCGGAGCGCTCGCCGGCCACGGCCATCCTGGGCGACGCGCAGCTCGCCTGGCTCGAGCGCGGGTTGCGCGCGAGCCGCGCGACGTGGAAGGTGGTGGCCAGCGACATGCCGATCGGCCTTGTCGTACCCGACCGTGTGCGCGACGGCCAGCGCAACTACGAAGCGATCGCCAACGGCGAGAACGGCGCGCCGCTGGGGCGCGAACACGAGATCGCGGCGCTGCTCGCGTCGATGCAGCGCCACCGCGTGCGCAACGTCGTGTGGATCACGGCCGATGTGCACTATGCGGCGGCGCACCACTACAGTCCCGAGCGCGCGGCGTTCACGCGCTTCGACCCATTCTGGGAATTCGTCGCCGGTCCGATGCATGCGGGCACCTTCGGGCCCAACGCGCTCGACGCGACGTTCGGGCCGGACGTGCGCTTTGCCAGCCCAGCGCCCAAACCCAACCGTCCACCGAGCGACAATCTGCAGTTCTACGGCACGCTCGATGTCGATCCGCGCACGCGTGCGCTCACCGCATCGTTGTGGAACGTGGTGGGTACGCGGCTCTGGTCACAGGAGCTGGCGGCGGCGCGGTAGGGCGGTGGCCAGATCGCGATGCGCGCACGTCGCGTATCCGGCGACTACTCCGGCAGCGTCGTGCCTGCCCGCCACCCGGATGCGACGAGCGACGCCAGCCGTGCGAGAATCGCCTCACGGTCGCTGTGCACGGTGAGAAGAACCAGGTCACCCGGCTGCATCCAGCGCAGCAGCGCGTCCGTTGCAGCACGATCATCCATGGCGATCGCCAACCGGTCGGCGGGGACGCCCGCTTCCGTCAACTCGTCGACCATGATTGCGGGCATTTCCCCTTCCGCGCGTCCGCGACGATAGCGCGGCATGTCCTTGGCGACGATCCGGTCGAAGTGCCCCGACGTCGCCACCGTACGCGCCATCAGGCGGATCGCATGGTCTTCCCGATTGCCGCCCGTGCCAATGGCGATCGCTCGCCGGGTGGCCGGCATGGATGTCGTGGCCGCGATCAGCGCGGCGACTGCTGCGGGATTGTGCGCAAAGTCGACGATGACTGTCGCGCCGCCGACGTCCATCCGTTCGAAACGCCCGGCGGTGTCGCCGGTTGCAGTGCCGAACCCTCGCAGCCCGCGCTGAATCGCCTCGATGGAGACGCCGAGGTGCGCGGCGAGCGACGCGGCGAAGAGCGCATTGGCGATGTTGTGCCGCGCCGCGCCCCCCGCGGCCAGCGGCACGTCACGGACCTCGACGAGCTCATGCCACCGTCGCGCATGGTGCAGCAGCAAGACATCGTCGAGCAACAGCGCGGCGTCGCCGCCCTGCCGCGTGTGCGCGGTGACGAATGCGTCGTTGCCGTCGAGCGTCACCCAGCCGATGCGGGATGTGCTGAACGGCGCGAGCTTGCGGAGCACCGGGTCATCGGCCGGCACCACCAGCGTCCCCGAGTCGCGGACGGCATGTGCCACAGCGAGCTTGGCCAGCGCGAGCTGGTGCTCCGACATGATGCCGTACTCGCCGAAGTGGTCCATCGATACGTTGGTCACGCACGCGGCATCCGCATGGTGCACGGCCAGCCCACGGCGGAGAATGCCGCCACGCGCTGTCTCGAGTGCCGCAGCCGTGACGCGCGGATCACGCAGGATGGTGCGTGCGCCCTGCGGGCCCGAGTAGTCACCCGCATCGAGCAGCGCATCGTCGACAAAGAGCCCGTCTGTGGTGCTCATGCCCACCACGTGTCCGGCGTCGCGCAGCATGCGCGCAAGCCAGCGCGTCACGGTGGTCTTGCCGTTCGAGCCGGTGATGAGCGCGAGCGGGATGTTGCGCAGCGCGTCCCACGGAATCTCCGCGATTGGCGGGACTTCGTGGCGCAACCAGGTGCGGCTGAACGCTCCCGCGCCTATCGACAGTGACTCGTCGTCGAACGTGGTGATCACATGGCGCGACACCGCCTCGGCATGCGCGGCGGCGAACGCTGGTGCCGACTCGGCAGCCGCCACGGCGCGCACGTGTGCGACGGCGGCTTCGACATCCGGCGTCACGCCGTCGAGCACCTCACGCTCGGCGAGGACCCACGCGGCCTCGAGGAGCTCGGTCATGGCCATCAGCGCGTCGATGGGGGCGACTGCGGTGAACGTCGCATGGCGGATTCGCATCGGGCGCGATCCATCGGTGACCAGCGCAGCGGTCATGCCACTGCCCACGCTCGTCATTTGCTGCCAACCGAACCTCGACATCAACGTGCGGGCGTGCCTTTGCCATGCGTGGAACGCATCCTCGGCTCGCGGGAATTCATTTGCGTCCAGCCGCACCTCCACCGTGGCCCCCTCGTGATCGCGATCGCGATTGGGCCCCGTCAGTCGCCGCGCCTCGACAATGTGCGGCGACGCATACAGCGGCGGCTCGGTCAGTCGTTCTCCTGGCGGGCGACAATCACGCCACGATCACTGCGCACCACCGCCAGCTCGCCGATCGATTCATCCTGTGTGCCACTGGCCCCCACGGGCTCCACCGTCAATCGCACCAGCGCCCGATCGTCGAGCCAGCGATCGGCTTTCCGCGTCGCCGGCTGCGGCTCGGGCTTGCGCTCATCATCCGCCGGCGCAGCGTCCGTCACCACCTGCCGCGGCACCGCGCGCGCAGGGCGAGGTGGAGCCGCCACGGCAGGTGCCGCCGTGGCATCGGCACGCCCGCCCTGCGCGACCGTCGCCTTGTACGACACGATCTGCTTCCATCCACGCGCGAGTGCATCGGCGAAGATCAGCAACAGATCCCCCGGCATCGCCATGCCAAGCGCGGCGTTGATCGCCTCCTGCTCATCGACGATGACCTGAATGCGTGCCGCATCGATGCCCTGCGCGCGCAACTCCGCGGCCAGCATCTCCGGGACTTCGCGCTCCGCACGCCCGCGCAACGGATCGTCGCGACGGCAGACATACACATCGAAGTTCCCCTCGGCCGCCACTGCGGCGATCGCGCGGATGTCCTCGTCGCGCCGGTCGCCGGGCGCCGAGAAGACGCAGATGCGCCGCCCCTTCACATCGAGGCGATTGACCGTGTCGACCAGCTCCGTGACCGCGTGCGCATTGTGCCCGTAGTCAAAGAGCACGCGGAACGGGTGCTCGTTGTAGACGTTGAGTCGGCCAGGGGCCTGGAAGAACGACGCATCGAAGGTGCGCAGTCCGTGGCGGATGTCCTCGAGTCGCACGCCCATGGCAAACGCCATTCCCGCCGCGAACATCGCGTTCTGCACGTTGAAGCGCGCCTTGCCTTCGAGTGTCGCGGGGATCAGATGCGTCCAGAGCAACGGGATGTGGGCGCCGTTGTCGTAGAGCGTGATCATCTGCCCGTTCACCCCCGCTTCGAGCGCCACGGCGCGTCCACCGGCACGGATATGTTCGCGTACGAGCTGGTGGTTCGCATCCATCGTCACGTAGCAGACGTGCTTCGATTCGGTGTACGCCGCCATGCGGAGCACCAGCGGATCGTCGGCGTTGAGCACCGCCGTGTCGGTCGCGATCTCGACGACCGTGCGCTTGATCTCGGCCAGGTCTTCGAGTGTCTCGATCCCCTTCTGCCCCAGGTGGTCGGCGGCCACGTTGAGCACCGCCCCCACGTCGACGTGGCGCATGGCCATGCCGGCGCGCAGCAGTCCACCGCGCGCGGTCTCGAGTACCGCCACCTGCACCGAGGGGTCGCTCAGCACGATGCGCGCGGCCGTCGGCCCGGTCATGTCGCCCTCGACGGTGCGCTGCCCGTCGATGTACACGCCGTCGGTGGTGGTGAGTCCCACGCGCTTGCCCGCGAGCTTGTGGATGTGCGCGAGCATGCGTGACGTGGTGGTCTTCCCGTTCGTGCCGGTGATCGCGGCGATCGGGATCGTCGCGGGCGCCTGTTTGGGGAAGAGCATCTCGATGACTTTTCCGGCCACGTCGCGCGGACGCCCTTCGCTGGGCGCCATGTGCATGCGGAAGCCGGGGGCCGCGTTCACCTCGCAGATCGCGCCGCCCACCTCCTTGTACGACTGCGTGATGTCGGGCGTCAGGAAGTCCACACCGCCCACATCGAGCCCGATCGCCTGGATCGCGCGCACCGCCATCTCGACGTTGTCGGGGTGCATCACGTCGGTGACGTCGGTGGCGGTGCCGCCGGTCGACAGGTTCGCCGTCAGGCGGAGCAACACCATCTCACCGGCCGCCGGAACGCTGTCCACCGTGTAGCCGTGCTTCTCGAGCAGGCCGAGCGCCTGCGCATCGAGCTCGATGCGTGTGAGCACCTTCTCGTGGCCGATGCCGCGGCGCGGATCCTTGTTGATCTCCTCGACGAGCTGCGCGACTGTGTGCGTCCCATCGCCCACGACGTGGCCCGGCATGCGCTTGGCGGCCGCTACGAGCTCCCCGTTGACCACGAGGATGCGGTGATCGTGCCCGGTGATGAAGCTCTCCACGATCACGCTGCGCGAGTGCTCCTGCGCGCGCGGAAACGCGTCGCGAATGTCGTCGGGTGTGCGCAGATCGATCGATACACCGCGGCCGTGGTTGCCGTTGTACGGCTTGACGACGACGGGCCAGCCGATGCGCTCTGCTGCAGCGATCGCGCGCTCCACACTCTGCACGAGACGCTGCTTGGGCACCGGAAGCCCGAGATTCGCGAGAATGCGGTTGGTCTCTTCCTTGTCCGACGCCAGTTCCACCGCGATGTGCGACGTGCGTCCGGTGATCGTGGCCTGCACGCGCTGCTGGTGACAGCCGTAGCCGAGCTGGATGAGCGAGTACTCGTTGAGGCGCAACCACGGGATGTCGCGCTTCTCCGCCGCATGCACGATCGACGCGGTACTGGGGCCAAGCGCTCGCCGCTGTGTATAGCGAATGAACTCGTCGCGACGCGTGGGCCAGTCGAACGTCGCGTCGAAGTCGGCAGGACGGAGCTCCGCGGGGAGCAGCGCGTGGAGCAGATCGAGCGCCACGTCGGCGGCCTCGATGCCGACGTCATCCTGCTCGTACTCGAAGACCACGTCGTACAGCCCGGTCGCCCCGGCGTTGCGCGTCTTGCCGAAGGTCACCGGCACGCCGGCCATGCTCTGCAGCTCGATGACGACATGCTCGAGCACATGGCCCACCCACGTGCCTTCGTCCTCCGTCATGCGGCGAATGAAGCCGCCGCGCTCGCCATACGAGCAGCCGTGTTCCTGGAGCCCCGGCAACGCATCGACGAGGCGATTGATGAAGCCGGGCCCCAACCGACCGGTCGGCCACTGCTCCAGCGCGCCGATGTCGAGCACCAGGCGGATGACGGGGAAGTGGGCGTAGTGGCTCGGGCCCACGTACACGTTGCGGTCGAGGATCTGCATCGGGTGGCGTGCGTGTGACGTGTGGCAGCGAGTGCGGCGCGCGCGCAGCGTCGCGCGTCGGATGCGGGCGGGTTACCGGCGGACGGCGAGCGTCTCGGTGACGTGCGCCTCGCGCGTGTCCAGGCGGAAGGCGGTCCCGCGCGTGAGGATGTGCATCGCGAGACCGAGGATCGCCACCGGTTCGTGCGCGCGGGCGGAATCGATCGAGGAGAACTCGACGCCCGACGGATCGATGACCGTGACGGCACCCGAGCCTTCGATCTCGATCGAGTCATCGGGCGCGATGAAGGCGCCGGTGTCCTCGTCGACGCCCAGCCCCACGCAGAACGGATTGTACGAGAGCGCCGAGAGCAGGCGGCCCAGGCGATTGCGCTGCGTGAAGTGCTGGTCGATGATGGCGCGATTGGTCAGGCCGAGGCCTGCGCAGAGCGTGACCATCTTGGAGTGCGGTGTGGGGCCCTCCGCACCGCCGGCGATCATGTGCTCGCACAGGTACGCCGCGCCGGCGCTCGTGCCCGCCACGTGCAACCCGTCTTCGCGATTGCGGCGCTGGATGAGTTCCGCGATGGGCGTACCACCGAGCACGGTGCCCAGCCGCCCCTGGTTGCCGCCGGTGAAGAACACGCCGTCGGCCTCGGAGACCAGCGAGAGCCAGTCTTCATCGTCGCAGTCGCTGCGTCGGTCGAGCGGCAGCACCTTGGTGCGCGTGCAGCCGAGCGCGCGGAACTTGTCCTGGTACCAAGGCCCCGTATCCGACTCGCCGGACGCCGTGGGGATGATCGCGATTGCCGCGTTGCGGCCGCCACAGAGCTCGACGAAGCGATCGAGCAGTTCGCGGCTCTCGATCCGCCCGCCGATGGGGACGATCCAGCCTCGGGTGGACGGGCCGGAGGAGAGGTGAGACGCCATGGCGGCAAACTAGCCGCGCGTCGGGGGGCGGGACGAGGGCGTGCTTGCCCCGACGGCGTTCGCGGGCAGCTTGCAGCGCGATGCTGACGCTGCTGCGCGATGCCATGGTCTACGCCCCGGAGCCACTGGGGCGCTGTCACCTCCTCGTCGGTGGAGAGCGCGTGCTCTGGATGGGCGCGTCACTCGATGGGCTGCCACGCGCACTGGATGTCGACGAGGTGGCGCTCGAGGGGGCGCGCGTGGTGCCCGGGTTGATCGACGCGCACGTGCACCTGACCGGCGGTGGCGGCGAGTCGGGGCCGCAGTCGCGGGTGCCGGCGCCCATGCTCACGCGCTACACGCTCGGTGGCGTGACGTCGGTGGTGGGTGTGCTGGGCACAGATGATGTCACGCGCTCGACGGGCGAACTGGTGGTCACGGCGCGCGGACTCGTCGCCGAGGGGCTCTCGGCGTGGTGTCACACGGGGGGATATCACGTGCCGCCGGTGACGCTCACCGGCTCGGTGCGCGGCGACATCGTGCACGTCGATCGCATCATCGGCGTCGGTGAAGTGGCGATCAGCGATCATCGCTCGAGTCAGCCGACGCGTGAAGAGTTGCTGCGCGTGGGGGCCGATGCGCATGTCGCTGGGCTGATGACGGGCAAGGCGGGGATCGTGCATCTGCACGTCGGTGATGGGGCGCGTGGTGCGTCGGTGGTGCGCGATCTGCTGGCGATGAGCGAGCTGCCTGTGCGGACGTTTCAGCCCACGCACATCAACCGGCGGCGTGCGCTCTTCGACGAGGCGCTGTTGGTCTCGCGCGAGCTCGGCGTGTACATGGACATCACCGATTTTCCTGTGGCGGCGGACGAGGATGCCTGGAGTGCGGCCGATGCGCTCGAGCGGTGGTGGGCGCAGGGCGGGCCGGCCGATCGCGTGACGGTGAGTTCCGATGGTGGCGGGTGCCTGCCGGAGTTCGACGCGGACGGGCGCGTGGTGCGGATGGGGGTGGGGGACTCGCGCGCGCTGGCGGCAACGCTGGCGGAGCTGCTCAGGCGCGGGCACGCGCTCGAGCGTGTGCTCCCCCCCTTCACGCGGACGGTGGCGGAGTATCTGCGGCTGCCGGGGAAGGGGCGGATCGCGGTGGGCGGTGACGCGGACCTCGTGGTGCTCGACGCGGCGGGCGCGGTGCGCGACGTGATGGCGCGCGGGATCTGGCACGTGCGGGGCGGGGCGGCGGTGCGGCGAGGGATGTTCGAGTAGACCGCGGGTCCGGGTGGGGGCGCGTTCGGCCGGGGCGCGGGGGTTCGCCAGGCGGGCGTGGCGCCTTATCTATCTGCGCAGGCGGTACTGACCGATTTCCCGAGTGATTGCCATGATCGATCCGACGAGCTGGCTGCTGCCGTTCACGCACATCTTTCTTGGATTGGCCTCGTTCCTGTTCAAGATCTTCACCGCGGGCGGCCTGTTTGGCGCGATGGGTATCTCGCTGCTCATCACGCTCTGGTTCGGGTGGATGATGGGGAAGGCGCCGAAGGGGGCGTAGCGCCTGCCGTCATTCTGAGCGAAGCAGCCGGAGGCTGCGGAGTCGAAGAATCCCCGCGGCGGAGTGCGTCACCCCTTCGACTCTCGGCTGCGCGTCCTCGCTCAGGATGACGCCGCGTGTTGCGGGGGTCCTTCGACTCGGACGCTGCGCGTCCTCGCTCAGGACGACGGCGCGTCCTCGCTCAGGATGGCGGTGCCGGCGCGGAGGTCCTTCGACTCGGACGCTGCGCGTCCTCGCTCAGGATGACGGCACGCCTCGCATCGCGCCCGCACGAGCCGCAGATTGGCGGAGCCCTCCTGCCCGTCCTCTGCCATGAGCACAATCGTCCACGTCGGCGTCCTCGGTGCCGGCGCGTGGGCCACTTTCGCCCACCTCCCCGGCTACCTGCGCGACACGCGCTGCAAGGTGGTCGCCATCGCCGATCCGAATCCCGAACTCGCGCGCGCGGCCGCGGCCAAGTTCGGCATCCCCACCGTCTACGACTCGCACGAGCCCCTGCTTGCGCGCGACGACATCGACCTGGTCGATGTCTGCACGCCGAGCGCGACGCACTTCGCGCTCA
>JALOPS010000521.1 GCA_025453745.1 Gemmatimonadaceae bacterium | reverse complement strand
CAGATACGACGTTCCCCAGTTCAGGTGCGTCGAGATGGTCGACACGTACGCCGCGAGCAGCCCCGCCACCATGAGGCCGAGCAGTCCCGACGGCAGGAAGAGCAGCATCGCCGGGTAGGCGAGGTCATTGCCGATGAGCGTGCGGTCCACGTGTGGCAGCGCGCGCGCGATGTCATCGAGCGTGGGGAAGACGAGGATCGACGCCAGCGCCACGAGGATCCACGGCCACGAGCGCAGTGCGTAGTGCGCGACGTTGAAGAAGAGTGTACCACTGAGCGCATCGCGCTCGCTCTTGGCGGCCAGCATCCGCTGCGCGATGTAACTGCCGCCGCCCGGCTCCGCGCCCGGATACCATACCGACCACCACTGCACGGTGAGCGGGATGATGAGCACCGTCAGCGTGAGCTGCCAATCGCCGAAGTCGGGCACCAGCGCGAGCGTGCTGGCCGGCAGCTTCTCGAAGAGTCCTGCGAGCCCACCGACCTGCGGCTGCTTGAGCGCGTACACCGCGGCCGACACCGAGCCCGTCATTGCGATGCCGAATTGGATGAAGTCGGTGACGAGCACGCCCCACAGCCCGCTCGTGGCGGCGAAGGCCACGTTCAGTCCCGCGCACACGAGCAGCGTGCGCTCCATTGGCCAGCCCAGGAGCACGTTGGCGATCTTGGCCGCGGCAAGATTCACCGTCGCCATGATCACACAATTGAAGAAGAGCCCGAGGTAGACCGCGCGGAACGCGCGCACTGCCGTCGCCGCCCGACCGGAATAGCGCACCTCGTAGAACTCGAGGTCGGTCATCACGCCGGAGCGGCGCCAGAGCCGCGCATAGAAGAAGACCGTGGCCATCCCGGTCAGCAGGAACGACCACCACGCCCAGTTGTTGGACACGCCCTTCGTGCGCACCAGATCGGTCACGAGATTCGGCGTGTCGGTGCTGAAGGTCGTGGCCACCATCGACACGCCGATCAGCCACCATGGCGCGGCGCGTCCGGAGGTGAAAAACTCGGAGGCGCTCTGCCCCGCGCGGCGCGCGAGCACGAGTGCCGGGATGAACGAGACGACCAGTGAGATCGCCACGATCCACCAGTCGAGAGTGGTCAGTCGCATCGATGCGTCAGGTGGTGGCGCGCCACGCGCCGCGCGTGAAGTCGGGCACGGGCACACGCTCCAGGCAGCGGCATCGTACACATCGAAGTCGGGCGCGAGTCCCTCGCGCAGGCACTGCACCAGCCGGTACGCCATCACGAAGTCCATGCCGCCGTGACCGCCGAGCTTCCGCGCGAGCTCACCCACCGTCGTCCACAGCGGGTGCTCGTACTTGGGCTTGAGCGCATCGATGGGCGCCCACCGCTCGCCCCCTTCCTGCCCGTCGAGATACACGCGCGGCGGATAGTCCATGAACGCCCCCGCCGTGCCCTGTACGCGGTTGAGTCGATCGTACGGGCGCGGATTCACCACGTCGTGCTGCAGGAGAATCGTGCGTCCCTTCGCGGTCTTGATGAGCGACGTATTGATGTCGCCGCAGCGATACCGCTCGCGCCACGTGGGGTCCGCGCGATCGGGCACGGTGCGCTCGCGCCACGCGGTGAGCCCCGCTTCGGGGCTCGACATCGACACGAGATAGTCGAAGCGGTCGCCGCGGTGAATCCCCATGTACTGCGCGACCGGGCCGAGCCCGTGCGTGGGATACAGGTTGCCGTTGCGGCGTGTGTGCGGCGCTCGGCGCCAGAGTCCTTCGTCCTTGCGCTCGAAGAGGATCTCGCGCAGGTCGTGCAGATACGCCGCTTCGCCATGCAGGATCTCGCCGAGGGCGCCCTGTCGCGCCATCTGCAGCACGAAGAGTTCACTGTAGCCGTAGCAGCAGTTCTCGAGCATCAGACAGTGCCGCCGCGTCTGCTCGCTCGTGTCCACCAGCGCCCAGCAGTCGGCGACCGTCGTGGCCGCGGGCACTTCGACGCCTACGTGCTTACCCGCGCGCATGGCGGCGAGCGCCATGGGTACGTGCCACTCCCACGGCGTGGCGACGTACACGAAGTCGATGTCATCGCGGCGCATGAGCTGCTCGAAGCCGCGCTCTCCGGCCACGATCACCGCAGGCAGCGGCTGCCCGGCCTTGACCACCATGGCCCGCGCCATCGCCGCTTTCTCCTCGACGATGTCGCACAACGCCGTGACGCGCACCCCCTCGATGGCGAGAAACTCCTCGAGCATGGAGCGTCCGCGAAGCCCGGTCCCTACCACCGCGAGTCGCACGACCTCGTGCTTCTCGAAGGGAACGCCGAGCATGCGCTTCGCTCCCGGCGCGGGCGGCGGCGCGAGATCCACGCGCCAGTCATCAGTCGCCGCCGCGAGCGGCACCGGGAGCGCCGAGGCCGCGAGCCCCGCCCCCAACCAGCGCAACACGTCGCGGCGCGAGGTGTCGTTCGCGTGATGCGCGTCGTGTACGGTCGCTGCGTCGTGCACGCGGGTTGTCTCGTGCGGGTCGCCGCTCACGCGTGCAGCTCCGAGTGATCGCCCACGCTCACGCGCCCCGAGACGCCCGTCAGTCGCACATGGTCGCCGATCATGCCGCTCGTGATCGTGCACCCGGTCACCGTGGTGTGCCCGCCGATGACCGCGTCGCGCACCGTGCTCCCGCTGATCGTGCTCACTGCACCGATCGACACATTCGGGCCGATCGTGCTGTCGGTGATGGTCACGCCATCCTCGAT
>JALOPS010000246.1 GCA_025453745.1 Gemmatimonadaceae bacterium | reverse complement strand
CGACACGATGAGTTGCTTTTCCGGGTGCCGCAGGATCTTGTAGATCCCCGGCTCGAGATCGAGGAGCTCCGCAGCGCGGTCGAAGCGCGACATCATCCCCTCGAAGGGGTTCTCGTCGCCGAGGAACGTGTCCTTGTCGCGCTGCAGGAGCCGGTCGGACGTGCGGCGCAGCAGATCAGTGGCCATGGGTGTGGGTCGGGACGGCACCGCGTGTCCCGGTCAGGGAAAACGGACGGCGCACCTCACGGGCGAAACGCCACGAGGGGGGCGAGGAGTGCCTCGAGCCGCTCGCGCCCTTCCGTGAGGACGCACTGCTGCGAGAGGTAGGATAACGCGCGGGCCTCCCGGGGCCAGCGCGGCGCAAGCTTGACGGCGTCCTTGAGCGTGCAGACCACCAGCGCGTGCGCCGCGCTCTCCCGCGCGAGCGCGGCGACATCGCGGTCCGAGAAGGCGTGATGATCGGCAAACGCGCGCAGCGTAACCGTCGCTCCCGTCGTCTCGAGCTGACGGGCGAACAGATCGGGCGCGCCGATACCCGCAATGGCCAGCACGCGCACACCCGGCGCGAGCACGGCCGCCGCTGCGGCGGTCCCCGCGATTGACACGAGCGGACCCGGTTCGAGCGCGATCGCGACGCGGGGGCACTCGGGAGCGACCGCCGCAACTGCTGCGTGCGCAATCGCACGGTCGTGCGCATCCGCAGTCTTGCTCGTCAGCAAGACCGCATGCGCACGCCGCAAGCGCGCAACGGGTTCCCGGTACGGCCCCGCGGGCAGCAGCTGCGGCCGCCACTGCCCGTGCCCGTCGCGTTCGCGCAGCAGCCGCTCAACGGACACGAGCACCAGATCCACGTCGCGCGCGAGCGCCCGATGCTGAAACCCGTCGTCGAGGACGGCGACCGTGGCACCGCGCGCTGCCGCCTCACGGACCCCCGCGACACGCTCGGGCGACGCGACGACCACCGCGTCGGGTTGCAACTGGCGGTGCACCTCGGGCTCGTCGTTTCCGTAGCCACGCAGCACGATCGCGGGACGGGCCCCGCGCGCGAGAAACCATCCCGCCAGCCAGGAGGAGACTGGCGTCTTCCCCGTACCGCCGACGGTGAGATTCCCGACGCTGACGGTTGGGAGCATCGGCGCATGCACGCGGCGCAGGCCACTCGACCATGCGGCGGCGGCAAGCCCCTCTCCGGCGGCGTAGAGCCAGCTCGCCGGCGTGAGCAACGCGCGCATCACCGGGTGCGCGCCGGGGTCGGCCCAGAGCGCCGTGACGGCATCGCGCACGACGCTCACGCGCGCGCCGCAGCATCCGCGGCATGTTGTGCCGCGGCCAGTGCGTCGACATACCGTGCGGTCGACACGTCCACCTCGCGCGTCGCCCCTTCGGGCACCTCCACCGGGTCGCCGTACTGCACCACCACGCGCGCGAACGGCTTGGGGATCTCGAACCCGTCCCACGAGCCGAGCTGCCAGACGCGCGACGCGGCCACGGCCATCGGTACGATCGGCGCCCCTCCGCGTTGCGCGGCGGCAAAGAGCCCAGGCGCCACCGAATGGCGCGGGCCACGCGGGCCGTCGGGCGTGATGGCGATGGTGTGTCCCTGCTTGACCGCGGCAACGAGTTGCAGGAGCGCACGTGCGCCGCCGCGCGACGTCGAGCCGCGGATGGTGCGCACGCCGTTCGCCTCGAGAATGCGCGCGATCACTTCACCATCCTTGTGCTCGCTCACCAGCACGCGGATTCCGCTGTGGCGGTGGGCCGACATCGCGCCCAGCATCTTGCCATGCCAGAACGCAAGAATGACGGGATGACCGGCACGACGCGCTGTTGTCGTCTGCTCCATGTTGCGGCGCTCGATGCGCCACGTCCACATGAGCAGGCGAAGCAGGATCGTGCCCGCGACGATCAGCGCGCGACGACCGGCGGTGATCGACGGTCGCGCAGCGGCCGCTGCCTGGGCCGTTGTCGCCGCCTCGGTGGCCTCGTTCACGCCGCCAACTCCAGCGCCATCGTCGCGACGCGCGTACTCGCGCCTGGCGTGCCGAGCCGGGTGCGCA
This sequence comes from Gemmatimonadaceae bacterium, assembly GCA_025453745.1. Lineage (GTDB taxonomy): Bacteria > Gemmatimonadota > Gemmatimonadetes > Gemmatimonadales > Gemmatimonadaceae > JALOPS01. Next base: position 7,453 of record JALOPS010000246.1, on the reverse strand, counting down.
CCTCCGAGAGCGCGGCGATCGCCTGCACGCGCTCGGCGCTCTGCGCGTCCAGCAACGGGGCGAGTGCATCGGCCATGTGCGCGGGCACCACTGCATCCTGAATGAACTCGTGCGAGAGCTCCCGCTCGGCGACGAGATTGACCAGACCGATGTGCGGCACGCGTACCACCCGTTTGGCAATCGCGTACGACACCGCGGCCGCACGATACGCGAGAATGTGCGGACAGCCCGCGACCGCCGCCTCCAGCGTATTCGTCCCGCTCTTGCACAGCGACGCAGTGGCCGCACGCAAGACGGCGAACGAGTTCGCCTCCACTTGCACGTATGGACAGCGCGCCCGATCGATCGCGATGCCGGGTGCGACGCTGACCACGACCGTGAGCCCCGGCACTCGGCTGTGCAGCAGACGCGCGGTGGCGACGAATGCGTCGAGGTGCCGCGCGATCTCGCCGGCTCGCGAGCCAGGAAAGAGCGCGAGCACCGGGCCCTCGGCGGGGAGACCGAGCTGCGCGCGCGCCTCCGTCATCGTGGGGAGCTGTGCGACGTGATCGAGCAGCGGATGCCCGACGAACGTCGCGTCGATACCGTGCGCACGCAGCAACGGCTGTTCGAACGGCAGGATCACGGCGGCTTTGGTGATCACGCGACGCATCGTCTCGAGCCGCTTCGCACCCCACGCCCAGACCTGCGGCGTGATGTAGTAGAGCACCGGGACGCCGCGGCGATGCGCGCGCTCGGCGAGGCGCAGATTGAATCCCGGATAGTCGAGCAATACCAGCGGGCGCACCGTACCGGTGGCGAGCCGTGCCTCGAGGCGCCGCATCAGCGACCAGTGTGAGGGCAGGTGTCGCACGGCTTCCATGAAGCCCATCACCTGCAGCTGCTCGCTGCGTTCGAGCAGCTCCACGCCTGCTGCCGCCATGCGCGTGGACCCGATGCCGGTCATCGCGAGCGCCGGTGCCAGCGCGTGCAGCGCACGCGCGACGCCCGCCGCGTGCAGGTCGCCGGACACTTCGCCCGCGACGATCAGCACTTCCCGCATGCCGGCTTGGCTACTGCAGTACCGCGTCGCCGCGAAGCGCCGGCAGCGCGCGATCGATCTCCTGCACGATGCGCAGCGCGACGGCGAGCGCCGCGCGCCCATCGGCGCCGCTGACGGCGACCGGCGCCCGACCGGTCACCGCATCGATGAACGCCGTGAGCTCGAGGCCGAGCGGTTCACCCTCGGGGGCGTCGAGCGGAACCCGCTCGACAAAGTTCTCCAACGCCTGCGGTGCGCTCGCCATCGCGGCGAGATCGAGCTCATCGCGCAGCCGGTAGAACTCGCCCGTCCCCGCCCCCAGGTCGAGGGAGAGGTAGCCGCTCGGCTGGAAGATCCGCAGCTTGCGCAGGCGATCGCGCGACACGCGGCTCGCCGTGATGTTGGCCACCGCGCCGTCGGCAAAGTGCAGCCGCGCATTCGCGATATCGACCGTGGACGTGAGCACCGGCACGCCCACGGCATGCACGTCGGTGACCGCAGCGCCCACGAGCGTCGACACGAGATCGATGTCGTGGATCATCAGGTCGAGCACGACGGCCACGTCTGCCCCGCGCGGCGTGAATGGGGCCAGCCGATCGCTTTCGATGAAGCGCGGCCGATCGACATGAGGGAGCGCGGCACGGATCGCGCGGTTGAACCGCTCCACATGTCCGGTCTGCAACACGACGCCCGCTCGCGCCGCCGCTTCGACCAGCGCATCGGCCTCTTCGAGCGTCACCGTGATCGGCTTCTCGACGAAGGTGTGCTTGCCGCGTGCCAGGGCGGCCAGGGCCACGCGGTGGTGCGCCGTCGTGGGCACCACGACGCTGACCGCGTCGACGGCATCGAGCATCGGCTCGAGCGCATCCCACGCGCGCACGCCGAGCGTGCTCGCGATCTCCGCCGCGCGTGCGACATTGTGATCGTGGAAGCCGACAAACTCCACGACCGGCAGATCGCGCAGGATGCGCACGTGGTGGCGGCCAAGCCCGCCCGCCCCCACGACGCCAATACGGGGACGCGCGCTCAGAAGCCGATTCCTCGCGGGCTCTCGCCGATGAAGCGCAACAGATGCTGCACCTCGGGAATGAGCGAGAGCTCTTCCGAGGCGCGCTCGAGCGCCTGCGTGACGGTCAGATCGGACTTGAAGATGAAACGGAACGCCCGCTTGAGTTCGCGAATCGCGGACTCATCCATGCCCGCGCGCTGGAGCCCCACGCTGTTGAGGCCGAACAGCTTGACCGGGTTGCCCACCGTCTTGCAGTAGGGCGGCACATCCTGCGACACCCGCGAGCACCCACCGATGAAGCTGTACGCGCCGACGCGCACGAACTGATGCAAGGCACACAGCCCCGAGATCGTCGCCTTGTCGGCGACCTGCACGTGGCCGGCGAGCTGCGTCCCGTTGGCGATCACCACGCCGTCACCGACCTGACAATCGTGGGCGAGATGCGCATACGTCATGAGAAAGCCGTTGCGCCCCACGCTCGTCACCCAACTGTGCGTCGTGCCGCGATTGATCGTCACGTACTCGCGAATGATCGTCGCATCGCCAACGGCAACGCGCGTCTCCTCGCCCTTGTACTTGAGATCCTGCGGGTCGCCCCCCAGGATCGAGCCGATCCCCACCTGCACGCCGCGGCCCAGCGTCACGTTGCGCTCGAGCGTCGCGCGCGCGGCGATCGTCGAGCCATCGCCGACCACGCAGCCCGGCCCGATCAGTGCCCAGGGCCCGATCGTGACCCCCTGTCCGAGCTCGGCGGCGGGATCGACGATCGCTGTCGGATGAATCGTGGTCGCCGGCGGCGCCTCGCCCCGCGGAGAACGAACCGTCGTCGGCATCAGCGATCCCGCATGATGGCCGCCATCTCCGCTTCGCACACCACGTCGCCCTCGACGCGCGCGACCCCCTTGATGCTGCAGATCGTGCCGCGCAGGCGCAGCACCTCGACCTCGATGCGCAACTGGTCACCGGGCTTGACCGGCCGGCGGAACTTCACGTTGTCGAGCGACATGAAGTACACGACCTTGGTCGCGGGGTCGGGCACGGTGCGCATCAGCAGCATCCCGCCCACCTGCGCCATCGACTCGATGATGAGCACCCCGGGCATGATCGGATGCCCCGGAAAGTGCCCCTGGAAGAACGGCTCGTTGATCGTGACGTTCTTGAGCCCCACGGCGCGCTTCCCATCCTCGAGTTCGAGGATGCGATCGACCAGCAGGAACGGATAGCGATGCGGGAGGACCTGCAGGATCTCGTCGATGCTGATCACGGGTGACTCCAGGCGGGACTGGCGGACGAGCGCACGCACGAGCGCTTGCGTCCCACGATGGCTGGGACGATCGGCGCGAATGTGCGCGAGCACTCGCCCGCCGGCGAGCGCGAGGTCCCCGATCAGGTCGAGGACCTTGTGACGAACAAACTCATCCGGCGTGCGGAGGGTGCCGTCGACGACACCGGAGGCGTCGAGCACGATCGCGTTGGCGGTGGACGCCCCGCGAATGAGCCCCTGGGCGCGCAACGCCTCGACCTCGTGCACGAAGCCGAAGGTACGCGCGGCCGCAATCTCCGTGCGGAAACGTTCGGCCGTCGGGGTCACCGCGAGGCGCTGCGCACCGACGAGCGGATGCGCAAAGGCGATCGACACATCGACGGTGAGCGCCTCGGCCGGCTCCGCCCGATAGAACGACGCGCCGTCGGTGACTTCCACCGGGGCGAGCAGACGCACCACCGTGGCCGGACGACCGCTGGGCACGCGCTCCGCGGCCATCAAGGCATCGACGAACGGCGCCGCACTCCCATCGCCGATCGGCGGCTCTGCCGCCGTCATCGCCACCTCGACGTCGTCGATTCCCGATCCGGCGACGGCAGCGAGCACATGTTCGACCGTCTGGCAGGCGACGTCGCCCTCGCCGATCTGTGTCCGGCGGTCGGTGGCGACGGCCTCGTCGATGCGCGCAGGCACGACCGGCGCCCCTGGCAGATCGAGTCGCCGAAACACGATCCCGGTACCGGGCCGCACGGGACGAAACTCGAGTCGGCAGGCTGCGCCGAAGTGCAGTCCGACGCCCTCCACCGTCGCGGGTCGCCGAATCCCCGCGCGCTCCATCGCGGCGCGCGCCTGCCCGGCGTCGCCCTCGACGAGCTCCTCGATCCCCTTGAGCAGTTGCGGCAATCGGAACAGCGCGGCCTGTGCACGCAGCGCCTCGCGATGCGGGCGCGCAGGATAGCCCGACCAGGTCTCACCGGCCGGGATGTCACCGAAGACCCCCGCCTGTGCAGCGAGCTTGGCACGGGCCCCCACCGTGAGATGCCCCGCGAGCCCGACCTGCCCGCCGAGGACACAGCCATCCTCGAGGCGGCTCGAGCCCGCGATGCCGACCTGCGCGGCCAGCATGCAGCCGCGGCCGATGCGCACATTGTGTGCGACGTGCACGAGCGCATCGAGCTTGCTGCCGGCACCGATAACCGTGTCATCGATACTGCCACGATCGATCGTGCAGTTCGGACCGATCTCCACATCGTCTTCGATCAGGCAGCGACCCACGTGCGGGATGCGCACCGCCGCTCCGTCGCGCTCGACGAATCCGAACCCCTCGCGGCCAAGTCGCGCGCCCGCGTGGATCACCACGCGCGCGCCGACGTGCGTGTGCGGCGCCAGCGAGACATGACTGTGCACGCGCGTGCCGGTGCCGATATGGACGCCCGCGTCGACCAGCGTGTACGGGCCGATCCACACGCCCTCACCGAGCACCACGTCGTCCCGGATGATCGCGTACGGTTCGATGGTCACGCCCGCGCCAACCCGCGCGGACGATGAGACAACCGCCGTCGGATGCACGCCCGACGGGCGTTCCTCGCGCCGCGTGAAATGCGGCAGCACCCGCTGCAGCGCGTCCTGCGGCTGCTCGACGAGAATGCGCGCGCGCGGACGCCCCGGCCACTTGGCGAGCGTCGGATCGACGAGCACGACACTCGCCTGCGTGACCGCGTACCACTCGCGGTACCGTGACGACCCGAAGACGGCGAGGGCCCCGGCCCCCGCGCGATCCAGGGGAGCGACGTGCCGCACCGTGGCGGCACTGTCGCCCTCCAGCGTGCCGCCGACCAGCGCGGCAATCGCCTCGGCGGTGAGGACGGGACCGTCCTCCCCCCGCGTCGGCATGGTTAGCGTGTCGGCGGCTTCGGGCGCGCGACACCAGCCGGCGTCGCGGACGGACCGGCGGCCGGACGCGTCGGCGTGCTCGTCCCGGCAATCGGCAGCGTCGGCTTGGGCATCGTGCGGATCTTCGCCACCACGCGCTCGGTGATGTCGAGGTTCTTGTCTGCCGAGACGATCATCTGTCCGGCCGAAATGTCGAACACGAACGCGTAGCCCAGTTCCTGCCGCACGTCATCGAGCGCGAGCCGCACCTGGTCCATCAAGGGCGCCATCAGCTCCTGCTGGCGCTGCTGCATCTGCTCATCGAGCCCCTGCACGCGTTCCTGGTACGATTGCGCCTTCTCGCGCAGCGACTTCTGGCGCGTGTCGCGCTGCGCGGGCGTCAGCGTCGCCTCTTCCTTGGCGTACGCCGCCTGCAGCGTCTGCAGCGAGTCCTGCAGCTTCTGCACGGTGCCGCGCGTGGCCGTCATCTCCTTCTCGAACTGCGCCTGCGCGTCGGCGCGCCCCGGCACCGCCTCGAAGATCTGTTGCGTGTTCACGTAGGCCATGCGCTGCGCGCCCGCCGGCGCGCTGGGCTGGGTGGAGGCGCCTTGCGCGCGGAGCGACGCGGCAACCGCAGTCCCGGCCAACATGCCGACCATCACGACTGCACGACGAACGATACACATCACCATCGGAATCCTCTTCGACTCTACGGATTGGGGGAGGAACTACGCCGACCGGAAACTAGAACAACTGCCCGAGTCGGAAATGGAACTGCCACCGCGGATCGGGCACGAGCCGCAGCGTGGACGGATCGCGACGCACGCGATCGAAGCCGTACGCCAGATCGAGCCCGAGTGGCCCGAGCGGCGTGACGGTGGAGACGCCGAAGCCCGCCGAGCGGAAGAGGCGGGTCGGATTGATCTGGCTCGGCCGGCGGTAATTGTTGCCGGCGTCGTAGAAGGCGCTCGCATACAGCGACTGGCTCACGCGCAGCCCCAGCTCCGCGGTCATCGTCAGGAACGCGTTGCCGAAGGCGTTCACGCCACTGGCGCGGAACTGATCGGCCCCCGGATCGAACCCGTCCGGCGTGATGGAGAACTCTGGATAGCCGCGCAGCGCCTGGCCGAACATCACGCCGCCGAGGGCAAACTGCTGGAACTGGAAGAAGCCGCCCGGATTGCCGTACAGCGCGCCCATGCGCCCGGTCAGCCCCATGACGAGCTTGAGCGGCTGCGACCCCGGCTTCTTCCCGCCCAGCAGCGCGAGCGGCGCATACGCGCGCATCTCGCCGGTGTAGCGCTGGAAGTTGACGCCACCGCCGAGCAGCCCACCACTGAAGTCCGCCGTCAGCGACTGCGTGCTCCCCGCGGACGGGAAGGGCATGAGAAGAGCGACCCCGGCACCGGGAACCCGAGTCGCACGTTGCCACCGGTGCGCAGGTTCTGGCCGAGGTTGCCGATGATGAAACGCGACTGCGACCGGAACAGCGACACGGCACCCGACACGCGCGACTTGCGCAACGACGGATCGGAATACGTCGCGTTCAGATCGTTGAAGAAGCGACCGTACTGCCAGTTGAGCGACCCGCGCTTGCAGAGCCCGAAGAGATTCGGCTGGTCGACACCGATGAACCCGCCGAAGCCCACGCCGCCCTGCCCCATCGAGGCGCCGAAGTTGATCGACCCCGTGCGCTTCTCCTTCACGCGGAAGATGATGTCCACGTCGCCGTTGTCGTTCACGCGACGCGGCTCGGGAAACGGCAGCGGCGTCTCGAAGAAGCCCAGGTTGCCGATGCTCTGCCAACTGCGCAGCAGACGGTCCTGGTTGAACACGTCACCGGGAATGATGAAGATCTGCTCGCGGATGCACTGCTCGGACGTGTAGTCGTTGCCTGTCACGTCGACACGGTTGACGATCGCCGGATTCCGCTCGTCGATCTGCCAGCGCATGTTGATCACCGGCTGCGAATCCGGGCCGACGACGCGATCGAGCACCGGGTCGACCTGCGCGTAGATGTAGCCCTCGTTGCGATACGCGGTCGACACCTTCTCCGTCGCCTGGTCCCACTTGGAGCGGTCGAAGACGCCCTTGGGCGCGGCGGGACTCCGGAAGACCAGCCCCTTCACGCGAGAGGTGATCGACACCGCCTGCGGTTGAAACGGGTAGTACTGGCGCAGGTCTTCGCTGCTGAAGCGCCGATTCCCCACCGTCTCGAACGACCCGATCTTGTACTGCGGCCCTTCCGCCACTTCGATCTGCAACAGCGCCTTGCCGTTGTCGCGGT
>JALOPS010000245.1 GCA_025453745.1 Gemmatimonadaceae bacterium | reverse complement strand
GGGGCCCGTGTCGACCGCATCGGGACCCACGGCGGCGCCGGACGTCGCGGTCGACTCACCCGCGATGCATGCGTCGAACGGTGCACGCGTGCCGAGTGCTGCACCCGCGTCGCTCGGCTCGCACGACGCGCACACCCACGCCCACGCCCACGCCCACGCCCACGCGCACGCGCACGCGCACGCGCACGCGCACGCGCACACAAACGCACACGCGCACGCACCCGCCGGCGACGTGGATGAGGACGTCACGCGGCACGACGCGCAGGCGATCGCGAGCGACGCCGAGGCGTCGATGGATCACGTGGTCGACGATGCCGTCGACGAGACGCTCTTCCCTGTCGTGGAGCCCCACACGGACGCGGCGCTGTCGATGCCGCCGACTCCGCTGGCGGCGCCCACACCGGGCACGACGCCGACGGTCGATCCGCGCGCGTGGCCATCGCCGTCAGAAGCCGGTGTCGGTGACGCGCGTCGCAAGGGCTTTCGCCTCAGCCGTCTGGGACGAACGATCTGATCGGCGACGGCGGGCGATCAGCCGCGTCAGGTGCTCCGTCGATCGCAGGTCGGTAGCGCAACGCCTCCCCCACTTCCTCAACGCCGACGATCTCGCGATCGGCGAGATCACCGATCGTGCGCGCCACGCGCAGCAGCCGGTGAAAGCCGCGGGCGGAGAGCCGCAGATGCTCGGCGGCCCGCGCAGCAGACCGCCAGGCGACCGCCGAGATGATGGCGGGATGTTCGAGCGCCGAGGGGGAGAGCGCGGAGTTGATGGGCGCCGCGCCGATCCCCTGGGCCGCACGGGCCCGCTGCCGATCACGCGCGCATCGCACCCGCTCCGCGATCTGTGCGGACGTCTCGCCGCGCTGCCCCGACGACAGTGCGTCGAGTGGAACGCGACCCACACGCACATGCAGGTCCACACGATCGAAGAGGGGTCCGCTCAATCGCATCGCATGCCGCAGCAGATCGGCGCCGCGGCACCGGCAGCGATGTCCCGGCTCGCCCCAGTAGCCGCACGGACACGGGTTGCTCGCGATGACCACCTGCGCACGTGACGGAAAGCGCACCACGCCGTGCGCGCGGGCGATCTGCACGGTGCCGTCTTCGAGCGGCTCGCGCAGCGCATCGAGTGCAGGGCGCGAGAAGAGCGAGAACTCGTCGAGGAAGAGCACGCCGAGGTGTGCGAGGGTGACCTCACCCGGCCGAGGTGGCGATCCGCCGCCGACGAGCGCCGCAGCGGACGCAGTGTGGTGCGGCGCGCGGAAGGGGCGCGCCGGTCGGCGCAGTCCGCTGGTGAGCTGGCCGGCGATCGACTGGATGGTGAGCACTTCGAGTGCCGACGCGTCATCGAGCGGAGGCAGGATCCCCGCGAGTCGCCGCGCGAGCATCGTCTTTCCTGCGCCGGGCGGCCCCACGAGTGCCAGGCTGTGCGCGCCAGCCGCGGCAATCTCGAGTGCCCGAACACTCAACGGTTGCCCCACGATGTCGGAGCAGCACTCCGTTGCGCGTGCGTGCATCGCATCGAGCGCGGTCGTGCGCTGCCACGGCGTGAGCGACGCCGATCGGATTGCCTCGACGATGGTGCGCAGCGCCTCTGCGGCGACCACGCGATCGGAGAGCACCAATGCGGCTTCGTCGGCGTTGCCCGCTGGCACGACCAATCGCGCGCCGTTGCCGCGTGCCGCCATGGCCCGCGCGACCGCCAGACATCCGCGCACCGCACGCACGCTCCCGTCGAGCCCGAGCTCGCCAAGGCACACCAGCCCGTCGAGTCGCTGCGGATCGAGGACCCCAACAGCGGCAAGCGTCGCGAGCGCGATCGGCAGATCGAATGCCGTGCCGTCCTTTCGCAGGTCTCCGGGAGAGAGCGAGACGGTGATGCGGCGCGGCGGCACGGTGTAGCCCGCGTTGGCGAGCGCGGCTGCCACGCGTTCGCGACTCTCGCGCACGGCAACGGCCGCGAGCCCGACCAGACTCCACTGGGGGAGCCCGCGACTCGCGTCGACCTCGACGGTCACCGGTTCGGCGTCGCAGCCGAGGAGGGCCGCGGACTGCACCTGGGCAAGCATGGCGACACGGTAGCCCCGTGCTGCGAAACCGCTTCATCCCCAGCGCTCGCGGCGAAGCGTCAGCGCTCGTCGTCACCGAACCGTGACACGACGGCGACAACGCTGTTGCCGGGCGCCTCCGAGTTCGAGACACCTTGCCCGCGCGCGCGAATGCCGCCGCGCCCGTGGGTCCCCCGCCCTCCCTCTCTTCATGTCCGCGTCCCGCCTGCTGCGCCGTCTCGCGCGCGCTGCCGCTCTCGCTGTTGCGCTCCCCCTCCCCCTCGTCGCCCAGGAGGGTGCCACCGGCACCGTCACCGGCACCGTCACCGACGCGTCGGGTCGGCCGCTCGGTGGCGTGATCGTCCAACTCGGCACGTCTCGGCTCGGCGCGGCGACGGAGCGCGACGGACGCTACCGCCTGCTTCGTGTGCCGAGCGGTGCGCAGACGATTGCGTTCCGCTACCTGGGCTTTGCCCCGACGACGCGCGCGGTACAGGTGCCGGCAGGTGGTGCGGTGACCGTGGATGTGCAGCTCAAGGAAGCCGCGGCCAAGCTGCAGGCCGTCACCGTGCAGGGCACCGTGGCCGGACAGGCCGCCGCGCTCAATCAACAGCGCACGGCGCCGACCATTGCGTCGGTGATCGACAATGAGCTGGTCGGCCGTCTGCCCGACCCCAATCTCGCCGAGGCGCTGGCGCGCGTGCCGGGCATCGCCGTGGTGCGCGACCAGGGCGAAGGGCGGTTCGTGCAGATCCGGGGCACCAATGCGGATCTCAATTCCATGTCGCTCAACGGCATGCGCGTCAGCACGCCCGAGCAGAACAACCGGCAGTTGCCGATGGACGTGATTCCGTCCGATCAGGCGGCGGCGATTCAGGTGAGCAAGACGCTCACGCCCGACATGGACGCCGACGCGATCGGCGGCAATGTGAACATCGTCACGCGCACCGCGCGTGCGGGGCAGCGCCTGCTCAACGGCACGGCGGCCGGCGGACAGAACCGGCTCGGCGGTGGCGCGCTGATCAACCTGGGCTTCAACGCCGGGCAGCGGTTCGGCGCATCGCAGAAGTTCGGCGCGATGTTCGGTGGCACGTACTATCGCAACGATCGCGCGTCGCAGAACATCGAAGGTGACTGGTGCTCGCAGACGCGCAACTGCGGCGTGGCGCCATCGCTGACGTCGCTCGACGCGCCGAATCTCTTCGAGTATCGCGACTATCCGCAGGTCGACCGGCAGCGCAACGGTCTGAACGCCACGCTCGACTACCTGCTCGGCACCAACAGCAAGATCACGCTGCGCGGCACGTGGAACCGCTTTGCGGACGACGAGATCCGCTATCGCGCGCGCTACCGCTTTCGCGGCGGCGGCGGCTCGCGCTGGACGCAGATCACGCCCGATTCGGGCACCACGACCGGATCGCAGTTCGACCGCGACATCCGACTGCGCGAGGTGATCCAGGACATCTATACGCTGCAGCTCGCGGGTGAACACGTCGCGCAGGACGGCAAGTCACTCGACTGGACGTTGGGCACGTCGCGCGCGTCGGAAGATCGCCCCGATGTGCTCACGATGGCCTTCCGGCAGTCGGGGATGACGCTGGCGTACAACTTCGCCGACGCCGACCGACCGCGCGCGTATGTGGTGACCGGCTCGTTCGATGATCCCGCGCGCTTCCCGTTCAACAGCCTCGTGCGCGAAGTGCGTGCGACCCGCGACAATGACGTCAGCGGCAAGGTGAACGGCTCGATCCCCGTGACATTCGGCCGCGTGACCGGCGTGCTCAAGGCGGGACTCTCGGCGCGGGTGAAGGAGCGCAGCAATGCGCTGACCAACACGACGTTCACCAACGCGCTCGGTGCGAACTCGCTCAACGCGACCGGCGCCACGCTGATGAGCGCGTTGTCGACGAGTCAGAGCACGCGCCCCATCTTCGATGGCGACTACCAGATGGGGCGCTTCTTCGACCCCGCGCGCATGCGGACGTTCGTCGCGCAGAACCCCAGCGCGTTCACGGTCAACAGCGTCAACTCGCAGGTGGCCACGGCCGGCGGTACGTACACCGTGGGTGAAGACGTCTATGCGGGCTACGTCATGGCGACGCTCGATGCGGGGCCGGTGCGCCTCGTCCCCGGCGTGCGCGTGGAGGCCACACGCGTGGACAACACCGCGCAGCGCGTGGCGCTCAATACGGCAGGCACGCAGGCGACCATCACCACCAGCTCGGGCACCGGGAGTTACACCAACCTCTTCCCGGGGCTCAATGCCACCTGGCGTGTCGACGAACTGACGAACATCAAGGCCGCGGTGACCACCTCGCTGGTGCGGCCGCAGTTCAACGACATGGCGCCGTACGTGAACATCCAGGCCGGCCAGCAGACCGCGTCGATCGGCAATCCCGACCTCAAGGCCACCACGGCGCTCGCGTACGATCTGATGGTCGAGCGCTACTTCCGGAGCGTCGGCTTCGTCTCGGCGGGCGTGTTCTACAAGCGGCTCAGCAACTTCATCTTCCCCACCTCGCGCGCGCGCCTCTCGAGCGAAGAGCTCGGCCCGGACGCGACCACGGTCATTCAACCGGTCAACGGACCGGCCGCGTCGTTGCAGGGCTTCGAAGTCGCGTGGCAGCAGAACCTCACCTTCCTCCCGGGAGTTCTTGCCGGGCTCGGCGTGAACGCGAACTACACGTACACCAGCTCGGACGCCGACATTCCCGGTCGCGGGCGCGCCGGGGTCACGACGCCCTTGCCGGGCCAGACGGGAAATGCAGGAAACGTCGGGCTCTTCTTCGACCGCGGGCCGCTTTCACTGCGTGTGGGTGCCAACTACTCGGGCGAGTTCCTCTCGACGATCAATCCGCAGACGCCCGATGGCGACACGCGCACCCTCTCGCGCCTGCAGGTCGACGCGTCGGGCTCCTTCCAGCTCGCACGCGGCATCAAGCTCTTCGGCGAATTCATCAACCTGTCGAACACGCCGCTCCGTGCGACGGTGGGCAACCGCGCGAACCGTGGCGGCGGCGGTGACGACCCGTCATTCGAGTTCTATCGCCCCTGGGGGATGATGGGTGTGAAGATCGAGCGGTAGCAGCGTCGGGGACGGGCGGGTGTGCAACGGAGCAGCGATATGACGTCTCCCTGTTGCACGACCCGCCATCGAGCGCGGGTCATCCACCCTCTCGCCGGGAGTCGCTGTGTCCCCTCGCTGGACGTGTTCCGTTGCCTCGATCGTTGGAGTGCTCGCGCTCGCGACTGCGTGCGGGTCGGCCGATCGCTCGAGCGCGGCGGGCAAGAGTCGATCGGCCGACGCGGCCGGTGGTGCGGCGTCCGCGCTCCCGCGGGCCGACGAGATCGCCAGTAGCGAACTCGCCCTCTCGGCCACCGCGCCAAACGCGGCGGCGCCGGCGGCGCTCCCCGCGCTGCCGACGATGATCCTGCGCTCGGGGAGCGCGTCACTGCGCGTGGACTCGCTCGAGGAGGCGCTCGCTGCACTCACCCGCGCGGCGACCACCGTGGGGGGTGCGGTGGGCAACACCACACTCTCGACGGACGCCGAGCAGGTACGGCTGGCCACCGTCGAGCTGCGCATCCCCGCTGCGGTCTTCGGCGATGCCGTCGCCGCGTTGGGCACGATCGGCACCGTCGAATCCGTCAACACCGCAGCGCAAGACGTAAGCGAAGAGTACGTCGATCTCGCCGCGCGCCGCACCAACGCCGCGCGACTCGAGCAGCGGCTGCTGACGGTGCTCTCCACACGCACGGGGAAGCTCGAGGACATCCTCGTCGTGGAACGAGAGCTTGCGCGCGTGCGTGAGGAGATCGAACGAATGGATGGGCGCGCCCGCTGGATCGAAGGGCGTGCAGCGATGAGCACCTTGACGGTGTCGCTGCACGAGCCCGCGATCGGCGTGGGGCCGCGCACGACCGCGGGCGTGCTCGCCAGCGCGTTCGCCGCCGCGTGGCACAACTTCGTCGATCTCGTCGCCGCGCTGATTGCGACGTCGGGCGTGTGGCTGCCGATTGGTGCCGTCGTGTGCGCCGGCGTGGTCGCCTGGCGCGGTCGGCGGCGGCGCACCGGGCTCGCCGCGTCGGCGGCCTAGCGCCGTCGGGTGGCGATGAAGAGCGAATGCAGCGGGCCCGAGGTGACGTGGGCCCGCACGCGGAGCTGGCGCACGGTGAGTCCCGCGCGCTGCAGCGCGCCGATGAATGATGGATCCTCGCCCACCGACCAATAGGCGATCACGCCG
>JALOPS010000244.1 GCA_025453745.1 Gemmatimonadaceae bacterium | reverse complement strand
AGATGACCGCGCGCTACAACCGCATGCATGCGCGCTACCTGAGTCTGACGGCGGCCCCGCCCGCCACCGAAATCGCGAGCTGACTACGGCGCGCCCGTGAGCAGGGCGCGCAGCGCACCGGGACGGTTGGTGCACAGCCCATCGACGCCCAGCCCTGCCAGCTCGCGGGCGCGCGCATCGTCATCGACCGTCCAGGCAATGACGCGCTGGCCGGCGGCATGCGCGTCCCGAATCAGCGCCGCATCGATCAACTGCTCCGTCATCCAGATGTCTCTCGCCCCCGCGGCGCGTGCGGTCCCCGGCACGTCCAGCAGGTAGCTCGACAGCAGGATCCCCCGTGGGAGCGCGTTCGTGATGCCGGCGACCACGCGATGGTCGAAGCTGTGCACGGCGGCGGTCACGGTCGGGTGCCGCGCGAGCACGGCCGGGACGGCCGCCTCGAGCTCGCGCGCCTTGATCTCGACATAGAGCACGGCCCGCGGTCCGACCAGGGCGCACACCTCGTCGAGGGTGGGCAGCACCGATCCGTCACGCAGCCGGACCGCCCGAAGGGCGTCGAGCGGCTCGTGCGCGATGACGAGCGCCCGTGAGCCCGTCGGCTTGCACCGGATGTGGAGCACGGGGTCGTGATGGACAACCACCGCCCCATCGGCCGTGCGGTGTACGTCCAGCTCGATGGCATCGGCCCCCTGGATCAGCGCCTGGGCGAAGGCATCGAGCGTGTTCTCGTAGCGGTCGGCCGACGCCCCGCGATGCGCGATGATCTGGGGGTGGGCCGCCGGTGTCATGGGGGCGACGTTACCCGAAGCGTCGTCCCCCGGTCAACGGCGGATCTCCTTAACATCCCGGGAGATGGGACGTCCGACTTCACGACTTGCATGACGCGACCCGATCCCCACGACGACGCGGCGGAAGACGCCAGGCTGCTCGAACGCTGGCGTGCCGGCGACGAGCGGGCGGCCTCGCGCATCGTGGAACGGCATGCCACCGCGCTGGCGCGCTTCGCGGCCAGCCTCGGCGTGCGAGATGGGGTGGAGGAGTTGGTGCAGGATACCTTCGTGCGGGCGTTCAATGCGCTCGACGGCTTTCGGGCCGACAGTGCGTTGCGCACCTGGCTGTTCACCATCGAGCGGCGGTTGATCCTCGATCGCCGTCGGGCGGCGCGACGCGAACGCGGGATGGTCGACGTGGAGGAGTCGGACGCGATCTCGGAGTACGATGCGCTCGACGGTATCGTCGCGACCGAAACGGCGTCGCAGGTGCGCGTGGCGGTCGGCAAGCTCACGCGGCTGCAACGGGAGGTGTTTCTGCTGCGTGTACAGGAAGGACGGTCGTATCGCGAGATCGCCGACATCGTCGGGTCGACGGAGGGGGCGACGCGCGTGCACTATCACCACGCCATGAAGGCGGTGAAGGAGTCATTGCATGTCCACGGATGAAGCAGGGCAGTCGCGGTCCGACGAGGGGCCGATGACGTCGCACGACCTGCTCCCCGATCTCGCGTCGGGGCGGCTCGATGACGTCACGACCTCCCGGCTGCGTCGTGCAGTAGCCGGTGACCCCGCGCTCGCGGAGGAGCTCTCGATCATCGAAGCGGTGCGCGCCAGCGCGGAGACGCCTGCGATCGACCTCGCGCGCATCGTCGCGGCGCTGCCCAAGCCGCCGGCGTCCGCGGCACCGGTCATCGATCTTGCGACTCGCCGCGCGGAACGCGCCTCGATGACTCGCTGGCAGTGGCGGGCCGCCGCCGCGGTGCTCGTGATGATCGCGGGGGCCGGGGGCGTGTTCATGCGCGGCGGCTCGGGCGCGGGCGCGCCGGCGCAGATGACCGCGTCCGCAGACCTCGCGGCCGGTACGCTGGCCTCCGCCGTGGAGATCGACGCCCTGAGCGATGAGGAGCTGGCCGACATGCTGACGCGGCTCGAGCGGTTCGACGGCGCGTCGCTCGTCGACACGACCGACTCGACGGAGGAGGAGCAGTGATGCGCGTTCGGCACGTCCCCCAGTGTGCCGTGGTGTGTGTGCTGCTGGCGGTGTCGGCAATGACGGGTGTCGCACAGCCAGCGGCGCAGCCGCCGGCGGACGCCGCGTCGTCACCGCAGCGACAGCAGCTCGAGCAGCGCGTGCGGGATCGCATCGCGCTCATCCTCAAGGAACGCCTCGCACTCACCGATGATCAGAGCCGCCGCATGAGCGACCTGTGGGTGCGCCTCGAGCCGGAGCGTCGCGCGCTCACGCGCGAAGAGCGCGAGACGCGTGCCGCGCTGCGCGCGGAGTTGCTCGCCGGCAGCCAGGGCAACGAGACGCGCATTCGCGAACTGATGGATCGTGTGTCGGTGCTCGACCGCAAGAAACTCGATCTGCGCGATCGCGAGCAGCAGGAGCTCGCGCAGTTCCTCTCGCCGGGACAGCGCGCGCGCTTCTTCGCGCTGCAGGACGAGCTTCGGCGTGCCTTCAACAACGCCCAGCGACGACGGCTCGAGGAGGGCGTCATCGGCGGTGGCGCGCTCCGCGAGCGGATGCAGGAGCGTCGTGACCGGCGCCCTCTCGCCCCGCCGCTCTGAGCAGCGGATCGTGACGGCGCCGATCGCGAGCGCTTCCTCGTGGTCTATCCGAACGGGACGGGTGGTCGATGGCGGCACTGCCACTCGGATGCGTACGGCGCGCGGTTCGCTTGGAGGCGGTTGACCTCGGTGGCATTCGTTCACCGGTCTCGCTAGGTTCGCCAGTCCAGCCGTCGCCCGGGTGGCGGAACTGGTAGACGCAGTGGACTCAAAATCCACCGTCCGCAAGGACATGCCGGTTCGATTCCGGCCTCGGGCACTCGCGCCGTCGCATGCTGCAGGTGGCATGTGGCGGCGCGATCGCGTGTGGGGGCGCGGCACACGACGCAGCCCCGCAGTGAGGCAGTGGCCCGAGGCGGAAGGGCTCGTTACGTTGCGGGCACGCGTCGAGGCTCTCGATGGCTGTCGTCGCGGGCCTGCGTGCGGTCGGTTGGGTGATGTGACCCATCGGACCCCACGGGCGTCGAGGCGTCGCAAGCACGCGGTTGCCATTTTGGGGTGTAGCTCAATGGCAGAGCAGCCGACTGTTAATCGGCAGGTTGCAGGTTCGAGTCCTGCCGCCCCAGTGCTCGAGACGGGCGAGGTCGCATAGCGGCCTCGCCCGTTTTGCATGCCGCGCCCCGCTGTGACGCCCCTGTGCCGCCGGCACGCTAGCTTTGCGGCATGCCCGTGCACTTCTCGCTCCTTCCATCGACCGCCCCCGGCTTCGACGCCGCGCTGCTGGTCGTCCCGCTGGCGTCGAGCCCATCGCTCTCGCCGGCCCTCACCGCGCTCGATCAGTCGCTTGGCGGCATCATCGGTCGCGCCGTCGAGCGCCGCGAGTTCCGCGGCAACCGTGACGAGCAGTACCACTTCGTCGGCGGCCCCAGCGGCCCGCAGCGTGTGCTGCTGGTCGGCCTGGGACCGGCACCGCTCAAGCCGGGCGCGTGGCGCCGGGCCGCGGCGATCGGCGCTCGGTTCGCCACCAAGGCCGGCACCGGCAGCGTTCACATCTGGGCCGATAGCGCGACCGCCTCGGAGATCGAGGAAGCCGTCGTGGGTGCCGGCGCCGGGGCCTGGGACTATCCCGATCTCAAGACGCCGCCGCCCGAAGCGGAACGGCGTGCACCGCTGACGCAGGTCACGGTCGTCTCGAGCGCCGCGGACGCCGCGACCGCGCTCGACGTCGGCGTCGCGCTGCACGAGGGCTACTCGCTTGCGCGTCGCCTCGGGCAAATGCCCGGCAATGTCTGCACGCCCGATACGTTCGCCGAGGTCGGGCGCGACATCGCCGCGCGACACGGCATGACGCTCACCGTGCTCGGCCGCGAAGAGATGACGCGGGAGGGGATGGGCAGCTTCCTCTGCGTGGCGCAGGGCACGCCCGAAGACCCCAAGCTCGTCGCCCTCGAGCACAAGGGCGGACCGGCCGGCCAGCAACCGGTGGTGCTCGTCGGCAAGGGCCTCTGCTTCGATACCGGCGGCATCTCGATCAAGCCGGCACCCATGGGCGCGATGGAGACCATCGGACGGCTCAAGCTCCCCATCAACGTCGTGGGGCTGGTGGGAAGCACCACCAACATGCCCTCGGGTACGGCGGTCAAGCCGGGCGATGTCGTGCGCGCGTCCAACGGCAAGACGATCGAGATCATCAACACCGATGCCGAAGGGCGCCTCGTGCTCGCCGACGTGCTGCATTACGCGAGCCGCTTCAATCCCTCGGCGGTCATCGACGCGGCCACGCTGACGGGCGCGATCGTCATCGGGCTGGGGCATACGGCCGTGGGCGTGTTCGGGTCCGATGACGCGCTGATCGCAGAAGTGCTGGCGGCCGGTGAGCGCGCCGCAGAAAAGGGATGGCAACTCCCGCTCTGGGACGAGTACAAGGAGCAGATCAAGTCCGACGTGGCCGATCTGCGGAACACGGGCGGGCGCGCGGCGGGGTCGATCACGGCCGCGCTGTTCCTCAAGGAATTCACCAGCTTCCCGTGGGTCCATCTCGACGTCGCCGGCACGGCCTATTCGCAGTCCGATCTCGGCTGGATCCCGCGCGGCCCCACGGGCACGCCCGTCGGGATCTTCGTGCACTTCGTGCGAGGGCGGGTGCGCTGACGGCTCACGCGCTCGGGCGCGTGCAGCTCCCCATTCGCATGCTCGCGGCGCTGCTCCTGGGCGCCGCGTCGCTCGAGGCGCAACAGCGACGCCCCCCCGTGCCGGTGCCACCGACCGTGCCGCCGGTCGTGGACTCGTTGCGTCGCGCGCGTGCGGACTCGCTGCGCGCCGACTCGGTCGCTCGCGCTCGGCGCGCAGCGGGAGACACGACGCGACGCGCGCCGAGTGATACGGGGCGCGCGGCGGCGAGTGACACGCTGCGCAAGCGCGACCGCACCGATTCGCTGGGGCGCATCATTCCCGACAGTGCCACGCTGCGTCTGCGTGATTCGCTGTTGGCCGTGCTGCGCGGTGATACGCTCCGGACATCGTACACCCGCGCGGAGCTGCCGGTCGGGCTCGAACGCGACCGCCGTCTGACCTGGACGCGTGAACAGGCCGCGGAGCTCGGCGCGGTGACGCTCATCGACCTGCTCGAGCGTGTCCCCGGTGTGACCACCTATCGCGCCGGATGGCTCGGTGGCATCACGAGTGCGGCCTACAATGGCGATGTCAGTCGGGTGCGCATCTTCCTTGACGGTGTCGCACTCGACGCAACGGACATGCGCGCGGGCGGCGTGCTCGACCTCACGGACATCCCCATCTGGTTGATGGAAGACATCACCGTCGAACGGGGCGCCGCGGAAGTCCGTGTGTGGCTGCGCAGTTGGTCGCAGCGCAGCACCGTGCCGTACACGCGTGTCGAGGTCAACTCCGGCGACCTGCAGACCAATCGATTTGCCGGTGCATTCGGCAAGCGCTTCAAGAACGGCGCTGGCTTTCAGGTGGCGGCGCAGCAGATGAGTACATCCGGCGGCCGCAGCCCCATCGGCACGGGGCGGGGCGCCGGCGACGGGTCCCACCAGCAGGTGTTCGCGCGATTCGGCTGGGCCCGCAAATGGCTCAGCATCGACGGCCTGACGATGGGGAGCATTCGCGTGCGCGACTCGCTCGTGCGAACGGGCGATACGCTCGCCGCGTTGCCCCGCTTCGACGGCCAGCGTCGCGACGCGTACGTGCGCGTCGGCTTTCGCGACCCGGACGCGGACGGGCTCTGGGCGCAAATGGTGGGCGGCACGTTGCGCACCTCGATGGTGCAGAACGTCATCGAGCGCGCCGAGGGCGACACAACCCGTCGCCCCGCCGTGCCCGACAGCAGCCGGTGGACCACGCAGCTCGTCTCCACCGTGGGGTACAACATGGGCGCGCTCCGCTTTTCCGCCGTGCAGCGGGGGCGTGTGTTCCGCGGCCGTCGGACGTATTCGCCGGCGGTCCGCGTGTCATTCGACACGCCTCGGCTCTCGCTCGTGGGATATGCGGAGCGGAGTCGTCCCGATTCATCGGAGCGCGTGGAAGTCGCGGCACGCGTGTCGCCCATGTCGTGGTTGGTGCTCAACGGCGCCGTGGGCGCCGTGGCGATGCGGTCGAATCCGTTTGGCGTCGACACGTTTCGCATCTCCACCGACACCGCGCTGCAGCGACGACGATTTCCGACCATTGCGCAGCGAGGATTGGCGTTTCGCGGCGACGTGAACCTGCGATTGGGTACCACGTGGCTCACCGGTGGCGTCATGCGCTTGGCGGATACGTCGTCGCTGCTCTCACCGCGGCTGCTCGGTGACACGGCATTTCGGACCTTCGCGCTGCCGAACACCGGGGTCTTCGCACGGGTGGAGACACCCGTGTGGAAGGCCATTCGCTTCAACGGATCCGCGACGCGCTGGCTGTCCGGACAGCTCTACCGCCCGCAGACGCACACCCGGGCCGAGCTGTTCGTCCAGACGCGATGGCTGCGCCGGTTCCCCGCGGGAGACTTCGGTTTCAACACGCGTATCGTGCATGAGTACCGGAGTCGGCTGGACTTCGTCGACTCGGTCGGCGTGATCGGCGAGATCACCACCCGGGCCGCCCTCGCCAACCAGGCCCTCTCCTTCCTCCTGGAGCTCCGCCTCAAGACCGCCGTCCTGGGGTGGGGCTACCGCTTCTCGGGGAACCCAGGCTACCAGCACATCCCCGGCGTCCCCATGCCGCGCCCGCTCCAGTACTACGGCGTCCGGTGGGACTTCTGGAACTGACCGCCGGCGAGTCGGCCAGTTTGACTAGGCCATTGCGGTGTAATAACTTAGATGGCTCTATGCTGCGCAGCATGACGGGTTTCGGCACGGCCACGGGCGAAGTGGGCCCGTTCTCGGTTTCGGTGGAGCTGCGCACCGTGAACCATCGCTTCTTCACGCCCTCGCTCAAGCTCCCGAGCGCGCTCTCGCGTTTCGAAGGCGATGTCCGCGAGCAGCTTCGCAAGCGCGTCTCACGCGGACATGTCACGCTGTCCGCGCGCATCGAGCGCGCGCACATCGCGGGCAATCGCATCGACGAGACGCGCTTTGCCGCTGCCGTCACCGAACTCCGTTCGTTGCGTGACCGCTTCGGCCTCGAGGGGCCCATCGACGTGGCGGCGGTGCTTCGCTTTCCGGACGTGCTCAACACGCAGACCGACGAGGAGCTCTCGCCCGAAGAGAGCGGCCAACTGCTCGCGCTCGTCGACCGTGCGACCGACGCGCTCATGGACACGCGTGCGAAAGAAGGGGCGCACCTCGCGCAGGTACTGCTCGATCGGCTGGCGGTCATCGAGGGTGCGCTCGAGCGGATCGCGCGGCGTGTCCCCGACCGCGTGGTGCAGCAGCGCGACAAGCTCCGTGTTGCAGTGGCCGAGCTCACCGGAGGCGTGACCCTCGACGAGGGCCGCCTCGCGCAGGAGATCGCTCTCCTCGCTGAACGCTGGGACGTCGCCGAAGAGATCGACCGGTTTCGCGCGCACATTGTGGCGTTCCGCGACACCGTGGCGCGCGGCGACGCGGAGCCCGCGGGCAAGCGCCTGGGCTTCCTGCTGCAGGAGATGCTGCGAGAAGCCAATACGACGGGCAGCAAGGGCAACGATGTCGCCGTGCTGCACGATGTGGTGATCATCAAGGAAGAGCTCGAGCGGCTGCGTGAGCAGGTGGAGAATCTCGAGTGAAGCCGTTTCCGATCGTGCTCTCGGCGCCGTCCGGTGGAGGGAAGACCACCATCGCCCGGCAGTTGCTCGCCACGCGGGCCGATGTCGGCTATTCGGTCTCCTGCACCACGCGCGCGGCCCGCGCGGGCGAGGTACACGGGCGCGACTACCACTTCCTCTCCGTCGAGCAGTTTGCCGCCGAGCGTGAGGCGGGCGGCTTTGCCGAGTGGGCCACGGTGCATGGCAACTGGTACGGCACGTTGCGACGCGAAGTCACGCGCGTGCTCGACGGCGGCCAGCATGTGCTCATGGACATCGACGTGCAGGGCGCGCGGCAGTTCATCGACGCGTTCCCCGATACGGTGATGATCTTCGTGCTGCCCCCCTCGGCGGAGGTGCTCGTGCAGCGGCTCGCCGGGCGCAACAGCGAAGATCCGGAGCGGTTGCTCGTGCGGCTGCGCAATGCGCAGCGCGAGCTGGCGGATGTGTGGCGGTACCAGTACGTGGTGGTCAATGACGCGCTCGATCGCGCGGTCACGCAGATCGGATCGATCATCGATGCGGAAGCCGTGCGTCATGCACGGGTGCACGAGTTGGAGGCGCAGGTGACCGGTCTGGTCACCGCGCTCGAGCGGCAGATCGCCGCGATGGTGTAAGGCAGCGAACGATTCCCGTAGCCCCCAGGAGCAGTCATGCAGGTCTTCACTCCCGATGACGTCACGACCATCTCGTCCAACAAGTACCTGGGCGTGCTGATCGCCGCGAAGTACGCGCGCACGCTCAACGAGTTTCCCGGTGCGAGCATCGGCCGCGAAAAGAAGATGACCACGAGCGCGCTCGAGGCGCTCTCGGATGGCGACGTCGAGTATCGGCTGACCGCGCGCAAGCGGGGCGGCTGAGCCCGACCGGCGCCGCTCGATGCGCCCCTTCGATGGTCGCACCGTGGTGCTCGGGGTGACCGGCGGCATCGCGGCCTACAAAGCCGTGATGCTCGCCCGGTTGCTCACGCAAGCCGGTGCGCACGTCGATGTGGTGCTCACGCGCAGCGCGAAGGAGTTCGTTGGCGCGGTCACGTTCGAAGCGCTCACGGGGCGCCCGGTGCACGAGGCGCTCGTGGCGCAGGGGCACGCGCTCGATCACATCCGACTCGCCAAGCGGGCGGATCTGGTCATCGTGGCGCCCGCTACGGCGGACTTCCTCGCGCGCGCGGCGCAGGGACACGCCGACGATCTGCTCACGGCTGTGCTGCTGGCGACCGCCGCTCCCGTGGTGATCGCACCGGCCATGAACGATCGCATGTGGGCACACCCGCAGGTGGGGCACAACGTCGGACGGTTGCGTGCCTTCGGCGACTCGCTGGTCGAACCTGACGTGGGCCCGTTGGCGCAGGGAGAAGGGAGTGGGCCGGGTCGCTTGCCGGAGCCGGAGACGCTGATCGCGCATGCGGCGCGGGCGCTCGAAGGGCTCACATCACTTGCGGGGCGGCATGTGGTGGTGACGGCCGGTCCCACGCGCGAGTCGCTCGATCCCGTTCGCTTCCTCACCAACCACTCGACCGGTCGAATGGGCGTGGCGATCGCCGCTGCCGCATGGCAGCGCGGAGCGGATGTCACGCTCATTCACGGGCCACTCGAGGTGCCGCTGCCCGTCGGCCCGGTGGCGCATGCAGTGACCTCCACGGCCGACATGCACGATGCGGTGCTGGCCGCGCTGCCGATTGCGGACGTGCTCGTGATGGCGGCCGCGCCCGCCGATTTCGCCCCGGTGTCGGTGGCGTCGGAGAAGCTGTCCAAGCGTGCGGGAGACGCGGTGCACACCGTCGCGCTCACCACGACGAGTGATATCCTGCGCGACACACGCGCGGTTCGTCCGGCGCACGCCGTGATCGTGGGCTTTGCGCTCGAGACGGGTGGACTCGATGCGAAAGCCACGGCCAAGCTCTCCGAGAAGGGGCTCGACCTCATCGTGGGCAACGATGCCACAGTTCCGGGTGCGGGCTTCGGGACGGACACGAACGTCGTGACCATCTATGATCGCGAGGGCGGACGCGAAGCGCTTCCATTGGCCGCGAAGTCGGACGTCGCGCACCACCTGCTCGACCGGATCGATGCTCGCCTCGCGCCGGCCGTCGCGTGAGCGGACACGATGCGCTGCGGCGCTACCTCGAGCAGCGCCGCGATCTCGGGGAGCGCGAGTTCACACTCGACGACCTGAGCGTAGAGGACGCGCTGTCGTTGCTCGGCGCAAAGCGGACCACGCGCCGCGCGAGCGCGCCACCGGACACCGCGCCGAGCACGCCGCCACAGGCATCACCAAACGCGCCCGCGCCGTCGAAGAAGTTCGCGTTTCCTGCGCCGCCGGAGGCGGACGCACCTGCGGTGTCGCGCACGCCGCGCGCAGCAGCACCGGAGCCGCCGCGCCCGCTGCCGCCGGAGATGCTCCCCGAGGATGCCCCGGGGTGGCTCGCGACGTTGGGCGTACCGCTCGGGCTGCGCGTAGGCGACGCGCGCACGGGGCGCACCACGGGCACTGTCGCCGCCCTCGAGTCGCTCGAGGCAGTGGCGGCGGCGGCCGGCGCGTGTACGGCCTGTCCGCTGCACAGCACAGCCACCAACGTGGTGCCCGGCGAGGGCAACCCCGACGCGGACTTCGTGTGCGTGGGTGAAGCACCCGGCGCCAACGAGGACGCGACC
>JALOPS010000028.1 GCA_025453745.1 Gemmatimonadaceae bacterium | reverse complement strand
CACCATCCCGGCCCGACCGTCCACGCATCGCCTTCCAGGGGATCGCCGGCGCGTTCAGCGAACTCGCCGTGCAGCACTGGTGGCCGGATGCACAGGCAGTCGGGTACCCCACGTTCCGCGCGGCACTCGATGCGGTCATCGAGCGCTCGTGCGACGCGGGCGTGATCCCCATTCACAATCGCATCGCCGGACCCGTGGAGGCAGCGATCGCCGCACTTGATGCGGCGCACACCGCCGTCATTCGCGTCGAGGAGACGGAGGTGCCCGTGGAGCTCTGCCTGCTCGCACACGCGACGTACGTGCCCGGCACGCCGATCCGCGACGTGCTGAGTCATCCGATGGCGCTCGCCCAGTGCGCACCGTTTCTCGCCACCCTCGATGCCACCGTGATCGTGCACGAAGATACCGCTGGCGCCGCGCGCGACGTGGCACACGGCACCGACCCGTCACGAGTGGCCATCGCCTCGGCACGCGCGGCGGAGGCGTACGGACTCGTCATTCTGGAACGTGGCATCCAAGCCCAGGCCGACAACCGGACACGCTTCGTCCGCGTGGAGCGACGGCCCGCGCCGTGACACGCGCGTCGCGCGCGATGGCCCGTGTGTGACGGGCGCGGCGTCCGGGGAAAATCCCTGACACACTTCGCGAGAATCCCCCGTTCACCACCCCGTTCCCGAGCGGGTACCGTGGAGGGCAGATGGGCGCCCGTGTGCGCCCGTCGTCGCCTCTCGCAGACCTCTCGTGGCCGCTCCGTCTTCTCTCGTCGACCTCCCGCGCACGCTCGTCGATCGCTACGACGTGCCAGGGCCGCGGTACACGAGCTATCCGTCGGTGCTGCACTGGCAGACCCCGCTCGACGGGGCGGGGTATCGCGACGTGCTGCGCGCGGTCGCGCGCGACGATGAGCCGCTGGCGCTCTACGTGCACCTGCCGTTCTGCGCGTCGCGCTGCACGTACTGCGGATGCAACGCCACGGTCACGCAGCATCCGCACGTCGTCAATGCATATCTCGATCGGCTCGACCACGAGCTCTCGATGATCGAGGCGGAGATGGGCAACGGGCGCCGCGTGCAGCAGATGCATTGGGGCGGCGGCACGCCGAACTTCCTGAGCGAACCGCAACTCGTGCGCGCGTTTGCGATGCTGGCCACGCGCTTTGCGTTCGCCGATGGCGCCGAGCTCTCCATCGAAGCGGACCCGCGCCTGGTGACGCGCGCACAGCTGCGCTGGTTGCGCGGGCTCGGCTTCACGCGGTTGAGCTACGGCGTGCAGGACCTGGATGGCGACGTGCAACAGGCGATCGGTCGGATCCAGCCCGAGTCGGTGGTGCGCGCCGCGTGTGAGCTGGCGCGTGAGGAAGGCTTCACGGCGCTCAATCTCGATGTGATGTACGGGCTGCCGCGGCAGTCGCCCGCGAGCTTCACGCGCACCATCGACAGCGTGCTGGCGCTGGCGCCGGAGCGCGTCGCCTGCTTCGGCTATGCGCATGTCCCGTGGCAGCGGCCGCACCAGAAGCGCATCGATACGCGTGCGATGCCGTCGTCCGCGACGCGGCTCGACCTGCTGCGCCTCGCGGTGGAGCGCTTCACCGCCGCGGGCTACGAGTGGTTGGGGCTCGATCACTTCGCGCGCCCCGATGATCCCCTCGCCGTGGCCGCACGCGAGCGTCGGTTGCATCGCAATTTCATGGGCTACACCACGATGCCCGCCACGCACCTGCTGGGCGTTGGCGTCAGCGCGATCGGTGATCTGGGCGGATACTACGTGCAGAACTCGGCCAAGCTCGGCGAGTGGCAGCGGACGCTCGACGCGGGCGCGCTCCCCATCGTGCGGGCGCATCGCCTGAGTGTGGAGGACATCGCGCGTCGCGCGGCGATCCATCACCTGATGTGCAACTGCGAGCTGCCCTTCGATCTGCTCCCCGATGGCGCCGCGCCTGTCCTGGCGGCCTATGCGCAGTTCGTCGAGGATGGGCTGGCCGAGCGGACGAGCGACGGGTGGCGGGTGACGCCGCTGGGTCGGCTCTTCCTGCGGAATCTGGCGATGCCGCTCGACGCGTACCTCGGCCGCGACGCCATGCGTGTGCCCGGCGACGACGCGACCGAGGACGACGAGGAGGCCGTGGCCGGGCTGGTGGCGGTCACGCCGCGCTATTCGCGCACCCTGTAGCGCGGCCGCCCCGGGAACCGCCGTCGCCGGTCACGGATTTGTGCAGCAACCCGGTGGCGCCGCAGGCGTCAGGGCCCCCTCAGCGGGACGTGTCGTGTTGCTGAGCGAGTGATGGACTGTCGTTTCTCGGCGTGCCGCTGCGCGGCCCGCTCCCGGGTGCCGGGGTAAAGGGGAGCGAACAGTCCTGACTGACAACCCCGCATGCAGCAGTGTCGTGGCGCCGTGCGCCGCGCGCGCTCCGTGCGGGGTTGTGTCGTTCATGGGTGCGTTCAAGGGGTCTCCGTTCAAGGGGTCAGAGTCCTTGAACTCCCCGGGCGTTCAAGGGGTCAGAGTCCTTGAACCCTCTTTCGATCAAGGGGTCAGAGTCCTTGAAGGTCAAGGACTCGACCTGCTACAAGGGGCCAGAGTCCTTGAAATTCAAGAACTCTGACCCCTTGAACCACCCCGACCTTCAAGAACTCTGACCCCTTGAACCACTCCGACCTTCAAGGACTCTGACCCCTTGAACGGGGCCGACCCCTTGAACGGGGCCGACGGCCTAGTAGCGGTAGTGATCCGCCTTATACGGCCCGTCGAGCGGCACGCCGATGTAGTCGGCCTGATCCTTCGACATGGTCGTCAGCTTGACACCCAGCTTGTCGAGGTGGAGTCGCGCGACCTTCTCGTCGAGATGCTTGGGCAGCGTGTAGACCTTCTTCTCGTACTTGTCGGCGTTCGCGTGCAGCTCGAGCTGCGCGAGCACCTGATTGGTGAAGCTCGCCGACATCACGAAGCTCGGGTGCCCCGTCGCGCAGCCAAGGTTCATCAGACGCCCCTCGGCCAGGATGAGAATCGAGCGGCCATTCGGCAGCACGAACTCGTCGTACTGCGGCTTGATGTTGATGCGACGCGCGCCCTCGACCTTCTTGAGCCCGGCCATGTCGATCTCGTTGTCGAAGTGGCCGATGTTCGAGATGATCGCCTTGTCCTTCATGCGCGACATGTGCTCGACGCGGATGACGTTCTTGTTCCCCGTCGCCGAGACGAAGATGTCCGCGGTCTCGACGATGTCTTCGAGCGTCGTGACCTGATAGCCCTCGAGGGCGGCCTGCAGCGCGCAGATCGGATCGATCTCCGTGATCACGACGCGCGCGCCCTGCCCCTTGAGCGCCTGTGCGCACCCCTTGCCCACGTCGCCGTAGCCGGTCGCGCGGTTGAGCCCGTCGATCACCGAGTGGCGGCAGCCGTAGAGGTTGTCGAACTTCGACTTGGTCACCGAGTCGTTCACGTTGATCGCCGGGAAGGCGAGCGTGCCGGCCTTCTGCATTTCATAGAGACGGTGCACGCCGGTCGTCGTCTCTTCGGAGACGCCGCGGATGTCGGCCAGCACCTTCGTCCAACGACCCGGATTCTTCCGGGCCTCCGCGCGCAGCAGGTCGAGGATGACGCCCCACTCCTCGGGCTCGTTGTCGCTGTCGAACGACGGGATCGCGCCCGCCCGCTCGAACTCCGCGCCCTTGTGCACGAGCAGCGTGGCGTCGCCGCCGTCATCGAGCAGCATGTTGGGGCCGGTGCCATCAGGCCACATGAGCGCCTGCTCGGTGCACCACCAGTACTCTTCGAGCGTCTCACCCTTCCACGCAAACACCGGCGTCCCCTTGGGATGCTCGACGGTGCCATTCGGCCCCACCGCCACTGCGGCGGCCGCGTGATCCTGCGTCGAGAAGATGTTGCAGCTCACCCAGCGCACGTCAGCACCGAGATCGACGAGCGTCTCGATGAGCACCGCGGTCTGAATGGTCATGTGCAGCGAGCCCATGATCTTCGCGCCCGTGAGCGGCGCCTTCCCCTTGTACTCGGCGCGCAGCGCCATGAGGCCGGGCATTTCCTGCTCGGCGAGGCGGATCTCCTTGCGTCCCCACTCGGCGAGCGAGAGGTCGGCAACCTTGAAGGCGGGACGATCGAGCGGGCCGAGGCCCGGTTCGGACTTGATGGCGGTAGCCATGGGTGTGGTCTCGTGAGAGGGAGAAACGGTGGTGCGAGAAGGTGCGGCAGTGTGAATGCGTCGGTCCCGCCTAGGCGGGCACGGCTTTGAGCGGACGGTGCGGCGCACGACGACGAGTGACGATCGGTGCGGTACCCACGGCGCGCGCCGTGAGTGTGAAGAGCGCGGGCCCGCGCGCCTGCGGATCGACGGGGAGCGCGATGCGATGCAGCGCATCGAAGCCGGCGTCGGTGAGCCACTCGGCGAGCTGTGCGTCGCCGAAGCCCAGCCACGCGTGGCCCATGTCGTGGCGATACTCCTCGTGCGCATGCGGCTGCATGTCGACGAGCAGCAGGCGACCACCGGGACGCAGCACACGTCGCACCTCGGTGAGCGCGGCCACTGGCTCCGCGACGTGGTGCAAGACAAGGAGCATCGTCGCGAGATCGAGCGACGCATCCTCGAGCGGGAGTGCTTCGAGGTCGCCGCGCTTGAAGGTGATGTTGCGCAGGTCGTGCGCGCGGGCGCGCGCGGCGGTGAGCATTTCGCGCGACGCATCGACACCGATGACGTGCGCGACAAACGGCGCGAGGTGCGTCGCCAGCGCACCCGTGCCGCAGCCCAGATCGCCCACGGTCCACGAGGGGTCGGCGAGGGCGAGCATGGCCTGCAGGTCGGTGCGCGCCCCGAAGAGCTGCGCGCGCAGCGACTCCCACTCGGTCGCCTGCCCGGCAAAGAAGGCTTCCGAGCGGGCGCGGCGTGCGGCGATCACGGCCCGGAGTCGTTCCGCATCCGTGCGTGCGTCGGGCGAATCGGCGATCGACTCTCGCACCACGCGCCAGAGGCGGCGCGCCGCCTCGTCGAGGCCATCGCGCATCGAATAGATGTTGCTTGCGCCGTCGGCGCGGACCGCGACCCACCCTTCGTCGGCCAGCGTCTTGAGATGCCGACTGACCGTGGACTGCGGCAGGCGCAGCACCTGGCAAAGCTCGGAGACGGTGCACTCCTGCCGCTCCAGCGCGAGGAGGAGACGGCAGCGGGTGGCGTCGGCGAGGGCCGAGAGGTGGCCGAGGACGGGGGGTGTGCTCATTCGTATATCCGGATAGTAGGATAATTGCGATCCCGCGCTGGTCAACCCCGGGCGGACCGCGATCATCCGCGCGGTGGCCGGCACGCGGGATGGGGGGCACCGCGCCGAGACACGGGCTACCGCGCTCGCCGGGCGCGCCACGACCGCGGCGCCGCCCTACCTTCTCGCGAAGCCGCCATGTCCCCCGCCGACCTCGCCCGCCTCTTCGACCTCGCCGTGGCCGCCCTCATCGGCTTCGGCGTCGGGCTCGAGCGCGAGTGGTCCGGCCACACCGCCGGGCCCGATGCGCGCTTTGCCGGCATCCGCACGTGCTTCATGCTCGGCCTGGTCGGCGGCGTGGCGGGCACGCTCATTCGCGAAGGCAGCACGGCCACCGGCTCGATGATTGTCGCCGGTGCGAGCGCGCTTGCCGTGGTTGCGTACATCCTCACGGTCCGACGCCCGGGCACCTCGACCGACGGCACCACCGAAGTCGCGGCGCTCATCGTCATCGCGCTCGGTGTGCTGGCCGGACTCGGCCAACGCGCACTTGCGAGTGGACTTGGCGCGATCGTCGTGCTCGCGCTCATGGAGAAGTCGCGCCTGCAACGGTGGATCACCCGCATCGACGAAACCGAACTGCGTGCGGCGCTGCAGTTCGCGGTGCTCGCACTGGTCGTGCTGCCGCTGTTGCCGCTGCGCGGCTACGGACCGGGCGGAGTGATCAACCCGCGCCAGTTATGGGCGATCGTGTTGCTCTGCTCGGGGCTGAGCTTCGCGGGCTACCTCGCGCGCACCATCGTCGGCGAGACGCGCGGCGTGGGACTCACCGGCATCCTCGGTGGCCTGGTGTCGTCGACCGCCGTCACGCTCGCCTTCAGTCGACGCAGTCGCACGGAGCCCGCGCTCGCCACGGCACTCGGCGTCGGCGTGCTGGGCGCATGCACCGTGCTGCTGCCGCGCGTGCTCGTGCTGGCGGCAGTGATCAGTCGCGAGGTGATGTGGCGACTGCTCCCCATCCTCGCGCCGGCTGTACTCGTGGGCGTCGGGATGACGGTGTTGCTGCTCCGCAAAGGTGATGGCGCAATCGACCGCAGCGCCGCACCATCTGAAGTCCGCAACCCGCTCAATCTCGTGCAGTCGCTGCAGATGGCGGTTGGCTTCCAGGTGGTGTTGCTGCTGCTCGAACTGCTGCGAGCCCGCGTGGGCACCCCCGGACTGCTCGCGACGGCCGCATTGCTCGGGCTCACGGATGTGGACGCACTGACGCTCTCGATGAGCCGACTCGGCCGCGCACCCGAGACCACGGCGCTCGCCGCGCAGGCGATCGGCGTGGGGATCCTCGCCAACACGCTGCTCAAGTTCGGCGCGGCGACGGCGCTGGGGGCCTCCGCCTTCCGCCGCGTGGCGAGCGCCGGGCTGCTGCTCTTTGCCCTCGCGATCGGGGTGGGGCTCTGGCTGGCGACGCGGCGGGGGTGACGCCCACCCCAGGGCATTGCTTCCCGCCGCTTCATGCAACAGATTTGTTGCAGCATTCGCCGGAGGAGTCGCATGTCCCCAGCCCGTCTCGAACAGCACCGTCGCCAGCTCGTCGTCGCCGCCGTGGGTGCCGGCGAGGTCGCATTGGGCAGTCGCGCCCTGCTCGCCGAGTGGATCGGCGTGCACCGCAGTCAGATCACGCGCGCCGCACGCGGGCAGACGGTCGGCGGAGAACTCGGCTGGCGCCTGACGGCGCTCGCGGCGGTGGTCACGGCGTTGCTCGCCATCTACGAGCCCGACGCGGTGGCGGGGTGGCTTGCCGGTGCCAATCCGCATCTCGACGATCGGCGGCCACTCGACGTGTTGGCCATGGGTGATGTCGCGAGCGTGATGACGGCGGTGCAAGCCGCGCGCACGGGCGTGTTTGCCTGAGGTGGTACCTGGCGTGATCGCAGCGCCCCGCGGCGAGCGGTGGCGCTGCTTTCCGTTCGATCCCTCGGCGGCGTCAGGCGCGCCATTCTCCGCGTCGCACCTTGTGCCGGGGCAGGCGGTGGGGCGCTTTGACCTCGGCGATGCGCCACCGGTGCGCTATCTCGCCGAATCGGCAGAGCATGCAGTGGGCGAAGTGCTCGCACACTTTCGCGGCACGCGCTTTCGCGCGAGCTATCTGCGCGTCGCCGGGCAACCGCTCGCGCTCGTGCGCGTAGTGGTGCGCGATACGCTGCTCGCGCGTGTGCCCGACTGCACGGAAGCGGCGACGTTGCTCACGCTCGACGTCAAGCCGAGTCTGCTCGCGCATCATGATCGGCGCCGCACGCAGGCGATTGCCCGCGCCGTGCATCGTGCGGGATATGCAGGGCTCCGGTGGTGGAGTGCGCTCACGGGTGCGTGGCACACCACGGTGCTCTTCACCGATGCGGAGCGTGCGGGCGATGTGCGCTTCGCCGAACCCCGCGTGCTGCACCCCGATGACGAGGTGGTGCGACACGCGTGCGAGCGACTGGGCATCCGTCGCGACTGAGCGTGTGCGATGAGCGCGCGATACACCACGCCCGGCCAGATGCACACACGCCCGACACGGTACGGCGCCTGCTGAATAGTCCCCACCCCGGAGCCATTCGCCGCAGACCACCGTACCGCGCGGGTGTGTGACGGGTCACGATGACAGCACCGCATGGCCGCGGGGGGAGAATCCTCGTCCACCCGATGCAGCCATCGCGCCCCTAAACGCTCCGCTTCCTGCTCCGCTGTACCCCGATGACTGCAAGAAGTCCCGTCGCCAGCAGCGCGTACGTCGATGGCTCGGGCACCACCGCAACGCCCTGGCGCACGGTGACACGGTTGATGCGCCAGTTCGGATCGGGGATTGCACGACCCGCACTGTCGAATCCGCCCTCGAACGCAAACCGGAATTGCTGGAACGGCTGAGCCGAGAGCGTGAACGTCGACTCCACGAACTGTCCGATCTGATTGTTGGCGCTGGGCCCGCAGAACGCCGAGCTGCCGGACAGCGGGTTGCCGAAGTTGCCGTTGATCAGCGCCACGTACGCTTGGCCACTCGACGTCGTCGCCGACGGCGTGAACGGATTGGTACCCACCGCCGAGGTGAACACACCGCCGTCACGACAGAGCAGATCGACGCCGCGGTCGAAGTTGAACTGATGCGAGAACGTCACCTGGATCGGCCCACCGGCAGCGGTCAACACCGGGCTGACGAGCCGCGTGCGTGCGACGGTGCTCGAGCCATTCAGACTCCAGCCGAGCCGGTTGCCGAAGAAGTCGGTCCCCGTGCTGAAGGCCCAGCTCGGCGCACCGGTCACCGACTGCGACGAGAAGCCGCCGTTGTCGGTGGCGAAGTCGAACACCGTGGTTTGCGCCGAGGCGCGATCGGCGAGGACGAGGGCGAAGCAGCTCACACTCGTAGTGCGGAAAACGCGACGCATGACGGACATGGACATGGTCAGCAGCTCCGCGTGGCAGCGTCGGCGGCCTGCGCCAGCGCGACGACGGCGTCGAAGAACGCGGGCGACTGGCCGCCGGGCTGACCGGGCTGGCCAAAGAGCCCCGACTGCACGAGCCCCGTCGCCGCCGCCTGTGCACCGGCGGCTGCAGTGCCGATGGGACGAATCACCGAGCAGAGCGGGAAGTCGTTCCGCAGGAAGCGGCACGGCTCGGGGAAGATCGCCTCGGCGAGTGCGCGATTGTTGCGCAGGTCGGGGACCACGAGCCCGTCGCCCGCGGTGAGACCAAAGATCCCTTCGAGCGACTTGTGGAACGCGGCGAAGTGATACACCTCGGTGGGGCCGATCGACGCGAGGATGCGCAGCACGTCGAGCGACGTGACTTTGGGCATCAGCGACGCGTAGAGACTGCCCCCGCCCTGCTCGATGGCTGCGAAGTGAAACGCCGCGGCATGCGCAGCCGCTTGCACCTGCCCGCGCTTCGACACATCGGGCGTGGGCACCGTCGGACGATTGGTGATGGTGACGATCTGGGCGAAGGCATCGTCGAAGTCCGGGTTGCCCGCGCCGCGATAGCGCGTGTACCAGCTCGTGTCGACGGTGAGGTTGGTGAGTGTCGTCAGCCGACCTTCGCGTGCGGCCCCCTGTGCATCCACGCTCGGCAGCGTGCGAAATGCGTCGAGATTGACCGGTGCTTCGCCGATCGCGGCGAGGAAGGCGTTGATGAGCTGTGCGTGGCTGCGCTCGTCGTCACGATCGTCGTTGACGTAGCGCACGAGCGCCGGGTCGATGCGCCGCAGCGCGGCGTTGAACTCAGGATTGTCATTGGCGAGCTCGGCGTACTGCTGCCAGAGATCGTCTTCGATGAGTTCGGCGGCAGCGAGAAAGCGGAGAATCGCCTTGTCGCCTGCCGTGACGCTGCGCGGATCGATGCGGTCGGCGATCTGCGCAACCAATGTGGGGGAGGCCGCGGTGGCGGCGCTCGATGTGGTCATGACGTGCATCCCTGCGGTCCGGAGGAATGTCGTCGCGGTGGAGCGGGTGGACCCTCCACCCGTGCGTCGACACGCGTGCTACGGCGCGCGGGATATCACGGATCACCGCTCGGTCATCTGACCGATGAAGCGGCGGAGGTGGTGTGCGGTGGCGCACCGTGGGCGCGCACCGCGTCGGTCGTATGTCACTGTCGTGATGCGGCGTGCAGCGCGTGCGACATCGTAGTCGTCGCGCTCGCGCATCGTGCCGGCGTTCAGCGACCGATCAGTACGTCGGGTGATTCGACCGTGTCATTGTCGTGTCCGTGACCGAACACGAAGAAGCGATGCATCGGGTAGTTCCACGCGATGCCTACCAGCACCGAGGCGGCAATGACGCCGGGCACCGCCGGGAGATGGAGACGGCCGACCATCAGATGCGACGCCGCCATGTTCCACAACAGCGATGTGGACGACGCGATCGCGTAGCGCGACCCTTCGCGGCGCATCGACGCACGCGTGGCGCGGTCGAACGCCCAATGGCGCTTGAGCATGAAGTCGGTGACGCCACCGCTGACCGCACCCACCGCCGCGGCCGTGAGGTAGTGCATCGCCATCGGCACCAGCGTGGCGACCATCAACCAGTTGACCGCCGTTGCGCACCCGGACGACACATGGGCGCGTGCGAAGCCTGCCGTCTCGCGCTTGAGGCGCGGCGAGGACAGCGGCGTGACGCGACGGCGACGGCGGTGTGACATGGCGGGCGGGAAGCTATACGGCGTGAGCGTCCGCCATGGTGCATCTTCGGCGCATGTTCGGGGATGCGCCGTACGATCCCGTGCGGCGCGGATGGCTGCCTGCCCCGCGCGGGCGTAGCATCTGCCCACCATACGGTCGCTCCACGCCTCACGCCCGCTCCCCATGCCTGCCTACGTCATCGCCCGCGTCGACATCTCCAACCCCGAGCAGTACGCCACCTACACGGCACGTACGCCGCGCGTTGTCGCGGACTTCGGCGGCCGCTTCATTGTGCGCACCGGAGACGTGCTGACGGTCGAAGGGCCGGCGGAGACGCGTCGCGTCGTGGTGATCGAGTTCCCGTCGCTCGAGCAGGCGAAGGCGTTCTACGCCTCCGAGGCGTACGGTGCCGTGAAGGCGCGGCGTGCCCGCGCGGCAGACGGACAATTCATCATCGTCGATGGCTATCCGGAGGCCGCGTGGGAGGCGGCCGTGGCGACGAGTCGGGCCGTGACCGATTGAGCGCGACGTGATCACCGTGCGGCGGTGCGCAACAACGCGACCGTCGCATCTCTCCGTGGCGACGGCGATGCCTCCATCGCCGTCGCGAGCGCGCTGCTACTTGAAGCGAATGCCGTTCGGTGCGACCGCGCCAGACTTGGGCACGAACGCTGGTGCCGACGGCTTGGCCGGTGCGCGCGGCGCGCCGCGATCGGTGCGTGGTGCCGATGACGACGATGTGCCGCGCTCCGGCCGCGGTGCACGATCGGCGCCGCGCTCGCGCACGCCCGCCGCGGTGGTGCTCGGTGCCGTCCGCATGGTGAGCGCAATGCGTCCCCGCGCGAGATCGACCGACTGCACGGTGACCTGCACCTTCTGCCCCACTTTCACGATGTCGTTGGGATCCTTCACGTAGCGATCGGCGAGCTGGCTCACGTGCACCAGTCCATCCTGATGCACACCGATGTCCACGAACGCGCCGAATGCCACGATGTTGGTGACGACACCTTCGAGCACCATGCCGGTCGTGAGATCCTCGGGCTTCTGGATATCCTCGCGGAAGGCCGGCGGCTCGAACGCCTGGCGCGGATCGCGCCCGGGCTTGGCGAGCTCCTGCACGATGTCGCGCAACGTCGGCAGCCCGACGTCGTCGGAGACATATCGCTCGAGCGGAATGGTGGCGATGCGTGCCTCGTTGCCAATGAGAGCGCTCACCTCGACGCCCAGATCGCGCGCCATCTGCTCGACGAGCGCATAGCGCTCCGGGTGCACCGCGCTCGCATCGAGCGGATGTGCGCCACCCCGCACACGAATGAAGCCCGCTGCCTGTTCGAAGGCCTTGGCGCCGAGTCGTGGCACCTCGCGCAACGCCGCACGCGACGGGGCGCCGCCCTCGCTGTCGCGCCACATCACGATCGCCTGCGCGAGACTCGGCCCGATCCCCGCGACGTAGCTGAGCAACTGCGCAGACGCCGTGTTGAGCTCCACGCCCACCCGATTCACGCAGCTCGTGACCGTGTCATCGAGGCGCTGCTTGAGACGCGGCTGATTCACGTCGTGCTGGTACTGCCCCACGCCGATTGATTTGGGGTCGATCTTGACGAGCTCCGCCAGGGGATCCTGCAGTCGGCGCGCAATGGAGACCGCACCACGCAGCGAGACGTCGAGCTCGGGGAACTCCGCGCGCGCCACGTCGCTCGCGGAGTAGACCGAGGCACCGGCTTCATTCACCACGACGACCTGCGGACGCGCCGTGCCGTCAGGGATCGCGCGCAGCGCCTGCTTGACGAGCGTTTCCGTCTCGCGACTCGCAGTCCCGTTGCCGATGGCGATGAGCTCCGGCGTGAAGCGCGCGACGAGTGCGAGCACCGAGGCGCTCATGCGCTCCTCCTGATGCAGGTAGAACGTGTCGGTGTGGAGCAGCTTTCCGGTGGGGCCGACCACCGCGACCTTCACGCCCGTGCGAAAGCCGGGGTCGAGGCCGATCACGCGACGCTCACCCGCCGGCGGCGCGAGCAGCAACTGCTCGAGGTTGCGGCCGAAGATCGCGATCGCCTCTTCGTCGGCGCGCGTCTTGAGCTCGAGGCGCAGCTCCCCTTCGATGGCGAGCGAGAGCAGCCGCTTGTACGCATCCTGCACCACGAGCGTGAGCTGCTGCGCGGCGCGACGCGGTGCGACGATCAGACGCGAGAGCTCGGCGGTGATCTTCTCGACCGGCGCGACAATCGTCCAGCTCAACTCTTCCTCCGCTTCGCCCCGACGGATCGCGAGCATGCGGTGGCTCGGAATCGTGCCGATGGCTTCGGAGAAGTCGGCGTAGTCCTTGAACTTCGACTCGTCGCCGGCCTTGCCGGCCTTGGCGGTGCTCTTGACCGTGCCGCGTGCACGCGTGATGTCGCGCACCCAGCCACGAATCGCGGCGTCTTCGGCCACGCGCTCGGCGAGAATGTCGCGCGCGCCCTTGAGCGCGTCGTCGACGGTCGCGAGCCCATGCGTGTGTCCGGTGGCACTGTCGAGATAGGCGCCGGCGGCGGTGTGCAGTGCCTCGTCGGTCGCGTCACCGCCCCACGCCAGCTCGGCGAGTGGCGTGAGCCCCTGCTCGGCGGCAATCATCGCGCGCGTGCGCCGCTTGGGCTTGAACGGGAGATAGAGATCTTCGAGCGCCTGCTTGGTGTCGGCGGCGAGCAGCTTGGCCTTGAGCGCGTCGTCAAGCTTCCCCTGCTCGGTGATGCTGGCGAGGATCGCCGCGCGCCGCTCCTCGAGTTCGTGGAGATACGTGGCGCGCTCCTGCACGTCGCGCAACTGCACTTCGTCGAGCCCGCCGGTGGCTTCTTTGCGATAGCGCGCGATGAACGGCAGGGTGTTGCCGTCGGCAAAGAGGGCGAGCGTCTGGGCGACCTGCGGAGCGCCGAGCGAAAGCTCGCGCGCGACGCGGGCGATGAGCGTGGGAGTGGCAGCGACGGAGGTCACGGAATCGGCAGCGGTGTGCGAAGCGGTCTGGACGAAGGGCGGGGAAGGTACATCGGGGTCGTGCGGATGGAATCGGTGCAGCCGGCGCTCAGGCGGCGCGGTGCGCGGACTGGCGACAGTGACTTCGCACGATGGCGTCACGCCGGGTGTGCACGCTGGCGCGCGTCGCGCGAGGTGGGTTGCTTTCGTGCATGGCTCTCTTCCCCGCCCTTGCGCTGGCCGCCGCGTGCGCGCTTCCCGCGGCCCGTGTGACCGACAGCACGTCCTGGCAGACCGTCTTCGACAAAGGTCTTCCCTACCGCGAGTTTCTCGCGAAGGCGGTGGCGCGACGTGAGGGATGGCTGCGCATCACCGACAGCACGCGCGTGGATGCCGCGCTCGTGCAACGGGCGCGGGCGGTGGCCGGATCCTGGCGACTCCTGGTGGTCGCAGTCGATCGCTGTGGCGACTCGATGAATTCGGTGCCGTATCTCGCGGCCCTCACCGACTCGGTACCGGCGATCGGGCTGCGTGTGGTGCATCCCGACGACGGCAAGGCGGTGCAGCAGGCGCATCGTTCGCTCGATGGGCGTACGGCGACGCCGACGATCGTGCTCCTTCGTGCAGATGGCACGAGTGCGGGGTGTGTCGTCGAGTTGCCGCGGGCGCTGCGCGAATGGTCGCAGGCGGCGCGCACGGCCAAGGTGTCGTCGGACTCGCTGCACAACTACCAGCGCACGTGGTATGCGGGCAATCGCGGTGTGGGGATTGCGACGGAGGCGGTGGAGATGCTCGAGGCCGCGGCGAGTGGGCGAGTGCACTGCGCGCGTGGGGAGACGCCGTGAGTGTGGGTGCGTGGCGTGTAGGTCTGGGCGTTCACGGCGTGCGGCGTGCGATACGGGGCGTAGCGCGTGACGAGTGACTGGATGAGACGTGCACCTTTGTCAGGGAGCGCATGAGTACGATCGCTTTTCTCGGGACTGGGCTACTGGGGAGCGGCTTCGTCGAAGCCGCCTGTGCGCGCGGGGAGACCGTGCGGGTGTGGAATCGCACGGCGACCAAGGCGGCGGCGCTTGCGGCGCATGGGGCCGTTCCCTGTGCGACGCCAGCGGAGGCGGTGCGTGGCGTCGAGCGCGTGCATCTCGTGCTGCGGGACGACGACAGCGTCGACGAGGTACTCGCGGCGGCGCGCAGCGCGTTGGGCGCGGAGACGATCATCCTCGATCACACCACGACGCTGCCCGTGCGCACGGCGGCGCGTGCGGCGGCGCTGGCGCGCGATGGGGTGCGCTATCTGCACTGTCCCGTGTTCATGGCACCGGCGGCGGCGCGCAATCGCCAGGGGATCATTCTCGTTGCGGGGCCCTCGGCGTTGCATGCGCAGGTGGCCGAGGTGCTCGCGGGCATGACGGGGCGCGTGGAGTACCTCGGTGAGCGTACGGATCTCGCGGCGGTGCACAAGCTGCTCGGCAACGCGATGATCGTGACGATGGCGGGCGGCTTTGCGGATGTGCTGGCGATTGCGGCGGCGAGTGGTGTGTCGGCGGCGGAGGCGCAGCATCTGTTCACCGTCTTCAGCCCGGCGGGGATGATTACCGGTGCGCGTGGGACCGCGATGGTGAAGGGGGATTACACGCCGAGTTTCGAGCTGTCGATGGCGCGCAAGGATGTGCGACTCATGATGGAGACGGCGGGAGCGGCGGGACAGCCGCTGGCGGTGTTGCCGGGGTTGGCGGCGCGCATGGATGCGTTGATTGCGCGTGGGTTTGGGGAGCGGGATAGTGCGGTGTTGTCGGTGGATGCGGTTGGGGAGAAGGCGGCAGTCGTTCGCTGAGCTGCCGTTCGCTGAGCGAGCAATCGCCGTTCGCTGAGCGAGCGGCGAAGCCGCGAGTCGAAGCGCCGCGCGATGGCGCTGTCATCCCGAGCGAGCCGCGCAGCGGCGAGTCGAGGGAAGCGCCATTCGCGGTCGTCCCTGCACCGCCACCACTGTCCCGAACGGGTGCTGCGCACCCGTCGGGAGGTCCTTCGACGCGCACCCGCTCCGCGGGTGCTTGCTCAGGACACGACGGGCGCCTATTTGCCGCCCATGCGCCGCGCGATGCTGACGCCGAGGTACGTGCTGTTGAATGCTGACACCACCGTCTCGCCACCCGCATGAAGGGTGTGCCGCGCAACCACGCGAAACTCCATCTGCCCCATCACGCGACCAAGTGCCACATGCGGGGCGGCAAAGAGCGCGGTGCTGCGAACGTGTTGCCCACTACGCACGGCGCCGGTATCGGATGTCACGGTCGCAATGGTCGCACTCACGATGCCACCGCCCACCTGCGCACCGCCGGCGGCAAACCAGGTGCCACCGGTGTGCCACTCGGAGAGGAGTCCTGCAGACTGGAACAGCATGCTCGCTCCGCCGCGATCACTCCTCGTTCCCACGAGCGTCTCCGCGCCCAGATTCCATCGAGGCGACCGTCGCCAGAGCACGAAGAGCGACGATGCGTGCGCGATCCCGGTGCCGCCGGGATCGACGTCACGGAACGGGGTGCCGAGCTTCGCGAGAGGCATGCGCTGCACCATGAGCATCGACCGCCCACCAACCTGCATGGACCACGGTGCTTGTGCACCGGCCACCATCACCGGCGCGAGGCACAAGAGTCCGACCAGAGCAATCCGGGAGTCGCGCATAAGGAGTGGTGGTGATGTGCGCATACTGTCCGCAGCCGCGCACGGCATGGCACGGATCCTGTCACAACCTTGACTGGTTCCGCGCTGCGCGCGCGACCGCCGACACCCCCGTGAGATGTCGCCGTCAGTTGGCGAACGGCGGCGCGAGCGGCTGTCGCGGTCGTCCACCACCGCCAATCGCCGTGGGCGCACTGTTGTCCACCACATGCAGCAGTGGCAACAGCCGCATGATGTCTTCGAAAAACGGACCACTGCCGGCGTTCATGCCGTAGCCGAACCGCTGCTCGAACTCTTCGAGCACGCCGAGCTCCGCGGAGAAGTCGAACGAATTCCATGCCGCATCGTCGACGATGTAGGCGCCATAGTCCCGCAAAGTGCGCGCGAGAATCCGCCCCGCGGGCGTGGTGAGGCCGATCGTGGAGAGGTTCACCGTCGGCGGGATCGCCACCAGCGCGCCCTGCTCCACGGCCGGGTTGGTGCCACGATAGGCATCTGCGGCGTACGCGTCCGCGTTGCGCGCGGGCCAGCGATAGCCGGGCGTGGGATCGGCGGCGCGATAGTACAGATAACGATTGGCCCACACGTTGAGCTTGAGCGCGTGGCGGATCGGCAGGCCACTCACGAGTTCGCCGCGACGGATGGAGCCACCGATGCTCGAGAGCCCCGAGCCCGCGTGTCCACCGCGGATGCCATCGCCAAAGAGATCGTCGAGCGGTTCGTTGCCGTTGTGTGTGGTCCAGCCGTACGCGGGGCCACCGGCGGTGCAGCGCGCCAGCGGAGAGACCTGCAGCAGCGATCGCCCATCAGGCTGCAGAATGGCTGCGATGGCGTTGGGTGTGGACGGTGGCGCGGCGTCCGGAACGATGAGTGAATCCGGCAGGAGGATCTGTATGCCGCCGCGCCAATCCCATTGCGGGTTGCTCGTACCGTTGCAGCGTCGGGTCCAACTGTAGGGTGCGTACAGCGGGACCAGGCGGTCGGTGTTCGACACCTTGAGGTGCCACTCGACATCCACGCCGAGCCACTGCGAGCGTTGGAAGCCTGCGGGGACGTACTGCGCGTTGGAGCCGATCGGCATGTTCCAGATCGAACGCGCGTCGAATGGCCAGAGCCACGGGTCGCGGCTGGTGGGGAACCGGCCGTTGTCGACGCTGAGCGAAGGATCGGGTTCAGCGATCGCGGTGGCCGACTGGTCTTGCACGCAAGCCGAGAGCGCGAGGGCGAGCGTGAGCAGGGAGGCGAATGCGGCGCGCGAGCGGATGGGATTCATGATGCACCACCGTGCAAAGCGTGACGAATGCGACGTGTGACACGGGTGGTTCCGTGAGACGGTCGCGATGTGTTGCATGGTGAGGCGCGGCGGGGAAATGCGCCGTGCCGTGGGTCACGCTGTGGGTGCGTGGATTGGTGTTGTGACTGAGTGCAACACAATTCGCGATGCAGATCACATGGCGATTACGGCCCGGAACGCTCGCTGCGCTCGCGTCCGGCGGCCCTTCGACTCGCGACCTGCGGTCGCTCGCTCAGGGAACGGAGGAAGCGCGCTCAGGAAACGGCGGAAGCGCGCTCAGGAAACGGCGGGAACCCGCACCACCCCGTACTCACGTTCCGCAGGCTCGAAGTACCGCACGAGCATCTCCTTGAGATGTCGCATGCGCCCCGGTCGCTCGATCGGGTCACGCAACGTCGCCTCGGCGATCAGCCAGTGCACTGCGGCCACCGAGGTCATCGCGTAGTAGCCACGCTCCTCCGAAGGCATCGTCGGCATCCGGCGCGACAGATACTCGTCCACCGTCGCACGAATCGACTGCTGCACTTGCTGGAACACCGGGCTCTGATGTCCGCCGCTCGTGCGCAGCGCCGCCTGAT
Source organism: Gemmatimonadaceae bacterium (assembly GCA_025453745.1). Lineage (GTDB taxonomy): Bacteria > Gemmatimonadota > Gemmatimonadetes > Gemmatimonadales > Gemmatimonadaceae > JALOPS01. The sequence goes on along the minus strand of JALOPS010000028.1, from coordinate 7,151 downwards.
ACACTTCGTCGTACGCGGGATTCGATGTGTGGTAGTGCATGAAGCCCTCCACGACACCGCTCAGCACCGCGTCGAGCGGCGCAGTCACCATCTCCGGTCGCAGCAACGCAATGTTGAGATCGACCATCTCGCGACAGTAGCGCGCGGCCAGCGCTTCGACGATCGCGTCCTTGTTGGGGAAGAAGTGGTAGAGCGACCCCACGCTCGACCCCGCGCGTTGCGCGATCGCGTTGACCGACACCGCATCGACGCCCTGCTCGGCGAACAGTGCGGCCGCCGCATCGAGAATCGAGTCGACCCGTCGCTGCCCGCGGTCCTGGCTGGGCGCACGCTGCCCGCTCGGTACGGGGGCCTCCGTGTACGGGCCCCCGCCCTGGGACGAGCCGTCGGCCGGGGGGGCCGCAGCGTCGATCGCGATGTCGGACTCCTGTGACATGGAACGCAAAATAGAGAGATCGCTTCACTATTGACAAGTAGAGGGTCACCTCTACTTTAGATACACGAGAGTGTCCTCTAGTTCACCGGAGTCCCAGTGCTGCACCTCCCCTTCATTACATACGCCGGCCGACGAGGGCCGGCCGCCGCGACCGCCCCGCTCCTCGCGGTGCTCGCCTCACTCGCCGGGCGCCCGGCCATGGCGTCGACGGCCTGGGCCACCCAGGCGGGTCTGCCCTCGGTAGCCGTAAACACCGTCCCGGCCCGCCAACCGCGCCTGGTGGAGCCCGCCGATTCGGTCCCCCGGATCGCCGCGGTCGCACCCACGCGCGCCCCGGGTGCCACCCCCGCGCCCCCCGCATCCATCGACGGCGTCACCTCCCTCGACGCCTACGTCGCCCTCGGCCTCCAGCGCAACCTCGCCCGCAAGCAGCAGCAGCTCGGCGTGCGTCGCGCCGATGCCGCCGTGCGCGAAGTCCGCGGCCAGTTCCTCCCCAGCGCCACGTTCAACGCGCAGCGCATCGAAGTCGTCGGCAATCGCATCGATCTCGGGCAATTCATCAATCCCGCGTTCAGCGCGCTCAACGGACTGCTGCAACGCCCGCAATTCCCCACTGACATCGCATTGCAGTTGCCGCTGCGGCAGACGACCTCCGTGCGACTCGCACAGCCGCTCTTCCAACCGCAACTGCTGCAGGCCTACCGCATCGCATCGGCGTTGCGTGATGTGAACACTGCCACGCTCGATCAGCAGTCGCGCACCCTCGCCGCCGACATCCGCAAGGCGTATCTCGACTACGCGCGCGCATCACAGGTCGTGGAGATCTACGCGTCCACGCACACGGTGCTCGATGAGGCCGTGCGCGTTGCCGAGCGATTGGTCGCCAATGGCAAGGCAACACCGGACGTGGTCTACCGCGCACGCGCCGACCGCGCGGAGATCGTGCAGAAGGAGGCCGATGCACGACAGACCGCGATCATCGCCGGCGAGGCGTTCAATCTGCTGCTCGATCGCCCGCTCGAGACGCCGGTGTCAGCGCTCGCCGAGTCGGCGCTGGGCATCGATTCGCTGACGCCACTCGATGATGCGCTGCAGTCGGCCGCATCGCGTCGAGAGGAGTTGCGCCAGCTTGCCGACGCGCGCCGCGCGACAGCGGCGCAACGTCAGCTCGAGCGCGCGCGCTTTCTGCCGAGCGTGAGTGTGGCACTCGACTACGGCGTGCAGGGCAACCAGTACCGCTTCGATCGCCGCAACGACTTCACGCAGACCGCGGTGGTCGTGAGCTGGAATCTGTTCAACGGTGCGCAGGACATGGCGCGTGTGGAGCAGGCGTCGCTCGAACTCGATCGCGTGGATGCCCGCCGTCGCGAAGCCGAGCGCAGCATTCAGCTCGATGTCCGCCAGACCCACTCCTCGGCGCTCGTCGGACAGAGCGCCATCGCCACGTCGGTGGAGCGTCTCGAAGCCGCGCGTCGCACGTTCGAGCTCGTGCAGAAGAAGTACGAGCAAGGGCTCGCGAGCCAGCTCGAGTTTCTCGATGCGCGCAACACCTGGACCACCGCGGCGCTCAATCGCGTGCTGACCACCTACGACTACTACCAGCGGGCCGTGCAGTTCGCGCGCGCCGCCGCACTCTACCCGAGGAACTGAGCCATGCGTACTCATTCGCGTCCTGAGCGGAGCGCGGCGCTGCCCCCCCGTCATCCTGAGCGAGCCCCCGCTGCGCAACACGCCCGTCATCCTGAGCGAGCCCCCGCAACGCGGGGGCGAGTCGAAGGACCCCCGCACTCGCCAGTGATCCCAACCGACCCGCACCGCAGCGAGCCGCGGCAGTCACGCACTCGCCGCCACCTCCTCACCGCCACCCTCCTCTCCCTCGCCGGCTGCGCGGCCAACGCCAAGGAAACCGCTCCACCCCCCTCCCTCACCACCGTCCAAACCACCACGCTCGGCACCGCCACCAACACCACGCGCATCTCCGCCACCGGCACCCTCGGCGCGAAGGAAGAAGTCTCCCTCAGCTTCAAGATCGGCGGCGTCATCCAGTCCATCACCGTCAACCCCGGCGACCACGTGCGCGCCGGCCAGACGCTCGCACAACTCAGCCAGGCCGAGATCGGCAACGAAGTCGCCAAGGCGCGCCTCGGCCGCGACAAGGCCGAGCGCGATCTCGCACGCGTCAAGGCACTGCACGCCGACAGCGTCGCCACGCTCGAGCAGTTGCAAGACGCCACCACCGCCTTCGACGTCGCACAGGCCAACGTACGCATCGCCGAGTTCAACCAGCGCTACGCGGCGATCACCGCTCCCGCCGACGGCATCATTCTCGAGCGACTCGTTGAGCGCAATCAGCTCGTCACACCCGGTGCACCCATCGTGAAGCTGCGCACCATGCGCGATGGCCTCGTACTCCGCGTGGGCCTCGCCGATCGTGACGCCGGTCGCGTGCGCATCGGCGACGCGGCGACGGTCACCTTTGACGCGATGCCCGACCGCACCTTCACCGGCACCGTCTCACAAGTCGGACTCGGCGCCGCCGCGCGCACCGGCACCTTCGATGTCGAGATCGCGCTGCGCAACATCCCGCAGGGTGTCACCCTGCCGAGCGGACTGATTGGCCAGGCGATGATCACGCCGCGTGTGGCCAACGGCACTGCGGCACGGCAGACCATCCCCATCGAAGCGCTCGTCGAGGCCACGGGCGATACGGCGACCATCTTCACCGTCGCCCCCGGCGCGATCGCCAAGCGGCAGACCGTCGTGGTGACCGCGCTCGAAGGCGAGCACGTGGTGCTGCGTGATGCGCTCCCCGCGGGGACGCAGATCATCACGGCAGGCGCGGCGTTTGTCGTGGACGGGTCCAAGGTCCGCATCGACAGCGCACGCTCGGCGACCAGCGATCGGGCACCGGCCACGCGCGTGGGAGGGGCCCGGCCATGAACACCACACACTCACCGCACGGCGCGGACGAGACGCACCTCAACCTCGTTGGCCGCATCTCGCGCTTTGCGGTTCGCAACGCGGCGTTCTCGATTGTGCTGTTGCTCGCGCTGGTGGCCGTGGGCGCGTCGTCCTTTCTCTCGATTCCGCGCGAGGAAGATCCGTCCATCCAGTTTCCCGCGGTCACGGTGGTCGCCGTCTATCCCGGCGCCTCGCCGGTGGACATCGAGCAGCTCGTGGTCGACCCCATCGAGAAGCGCGTCAAGGAGCTCGACCGGCTCAAGAGCATCAAGACGACCATCGAGGATGGCGTCGCGCTGCTCAATGTCGAGTTTCTCTCCGACGAGGACCCAGAGAAGAAGTACGACGAGGTACTGCGCGAGGTGAACGCGCTCCGTCCCGACCTGCCGCAGGATCTCTACCGGCTGGATGTGCGGAAGCAGGAGTCCAATCGCGTCAACATCGTGCAGGTGGCGCTCGTGTCGCCGTCGATGCCGTACCAGGAGCTAGACGTGATCGGGCGCCGCTTCAAGGACGACCTCACCAAGATCGCCGGCGTGCGCAAGGTCGAGGTGTGGGGGCTTCCCAAGCGTGAGGCGCGCGTGGCGGTGGACCTGGGCAAGCTCGCCCAGCGGCAGATGCCGCTCGCGCAGTTGCTCGGCGCCCTGCAGAGCGAGGCGGCCAACATTCCCGGTGGCAGTGTGGATGTGGGCGATCGCCGCTTCAACATCAAGACGAGTGGGTCGTACACATCGCTCGACGAGGTGCGCAACACCGTGGTAGGCAGCGCCGGCGGGCGCGTGGTGCGTGTGGGCGACGTGGCCGATGTCACCTGGAGCACCGAGGAGACCACGCACCTCACGCGCTACAACGGGCAGCGCGCGGTGTTCGTGACGGCCAACATGCAGAAGGCGCAGAACATCGTCGCCGTGCGCGATCGGGTGTGGGCGGCGCTCGACGAGCTCGAAAAGACGCTACCACCATCGGTGAAGTTGGCGCGCGGCTTTGACCAGGCGGCCAACGTGAAGTCGCGCCTGTCGCGACTTGGGGTGGACTTCGCAATCGCCATCGGGCTCGTGCTCATCACGCTGCTGCCGCTCGGCCTTCGCGCTGCGGGCATCGTGATGGTGTCCATTCCGCTCTCCATCGCGGTGGGTGTCGCGCTGTTGTCGGCAGTGGGCTTTTCGCTCAATCAGCTCTCCATCGTGGGCTTCGTGATCGCACTCGGCCTCCTGGTGGATGACTCCATCGTGGTGGTGGAGAACATCGAGCGTTTTTTGCGTGACGGGGTACCGCGTCGGCTTGCGGCCACGCTGGCGACCAATCAGATCGCCGTCGCAGTGCTCGGCTGCACGGCCACGCTGATGCTCGCCTTTGTGCCGCTGCTGCTGTTGCCGGGCGGGCCCGGCAAGTTCATTCGCGGATTGCCGGTGGCGGTGGTGAGCACCATCATCGCGTCACTGCTCGTCTCGCTGACCATCATCCCGTTTCTGGCGAGCCGGTTGCTCGCGGAGAAGTCGGCTGGGCACTCCAACGTGTTTCTGCGCGGGCTCAACCGCGTTATCGACCTGACGTACGGGCGGTGGCTGCATCTCGCCCTCGCGCGTCCGATCACGGCGCTCGTGGCCTCGGCGATGCTCTTTGTCGCGTCGCTGGCGCTCGTGCCGAGCATTGGCTTCTCGCTCTTTCCCGTCGCGGGGACGCCGCGCATGCTGGTGACCGTGGAGACGCCAGACGGCGCGTCACTCGCAGAGACCAACGAGGCGGTGCGGCATGTGGAGCGTGTGCTGGGCGCGCGCCCCGACGTGCGGCACATCTATGCCAACGTGGGGCGCAGCAACCCCGACATCTACTACAACATCATCGGCAAGAACGAGCGGCCCAACGTGGGCGAAGCGTTCGTGCTGCTCGACACATACGACCCGGCCAGGACGCCGCGCATGCTCGACTCGCTGCGCGCGCAGTTCGACGGGTATGCGCGAGCGCGGATCGAGGTGAAGGAGTTCGAGAACGGGCCGCCGATCGACGCACCCATTGCGCTCAGGCTGCGTGGCAAGAATCTCGACACGTTGCAGATGCTGGCAGGGCAGTTGGCGGCGATCATGCGCGACGTGGAGGGGACGCGCACCGTGCGCAACCCCATCCAGGTGGCGCGGACCGATCTCAAGGTTGCGGTCGATCAGCAGAAGGCCGGGTTGCTGGGCGTGGCTACGGTAGATGTGGATCGGACCGTGCGCCTGTCGCTGGCGGGCGTGTCGGCTGGCGCGGTGCGCACGGCGGACGGGCAGGAGTACGATGTGACCGTGCGCGCGCCAAGGCGTGAGGCGGGGGTGCTGGCGAGTGCGCTGGGCGGGTCGTTGCGCGATACGCCGTCGCTCGAGGCGCTCGATCGGATCTACGTACCGTCGTTGACCGGGGCGAGTGTGCCGCTCACGCAGGTGGCGAGTGTGCGCTTTGCAAGTTCGCCGTCACGCATCGAGCACTATGACGCCGAGCGGAGTGTGACCGTGACGTCCAACGTGCGGAGTGGCTACAACACCAACGCGGTGACGCAGGCGGTGCTCGCCAAGGTCGATGCGTGGCAGTTGCCGCCGGGGTATGCGATGACCGTGGCGGGCGAGGTGGAGAGCCGGCAGGAGAGCTTTGGCGGCATCGGCTCGGCGGTGTTGCTGGCGATGTTCGGGATTCTCGCCGTGCTCGTGCTCGAGTTCGGGAGCTTCAAGGGGACGCTGATTGTCGCGAGTGTGATTCCGTTGGGGATCGTGGGTGGGTTGGTGGCGTTGTGGGTGACCGGGTACTCGCTGTCGTTCACGGCGATGATCGGGTTTGTGGCGCTGATCGGGATCGAGATCAAGAACTCCATTCTGCTGGTGGACTTCACCAATCAGTTGCGCGAGCAGGGGGTGGGGTTGGAGGAGGCGATCGAGGAGGCGGGGCGGATCCGCTTTCTGCCGATCGTGTTGACGACGTTGACGGCGATTGGTGGGCTGCTGCCGTTGGCGGCGCAAGGGTCCGGGCTGTACAGCCCGTTGGCGGTGGTGATCATCGGCGGGTTGATCAGTTCGACGTTGTTGAGTCGGCTGGTGACGCCGGTGATGTACAAGCTGTTGCCGCCGGCGGTGGAGGCGGGGGGTGGTGTGGCGGTGCGGGCGGCGGAGGTGGTGGCGTTGCCGGGGACGGGGGGTGCGGTGCCGGCGTGAGGTGACGGGCGCGGGGTTCGTGTGCGGTGCTGCATGGCGGGCTCGACTGCGTGGGTTGCGGTCGAGCCCGCTGTGTTATTCGTTGAGCGCTCGTGAGTGAGCGAGGGGCCAAGGGGGGGTTCGAGCCCCTACGGGCTCAATTGGATTAGGCTGACCGGCGCTGCAGCCTATTCCGGGGCTCACGCGATGCGTGTGCTGCGACCGATTGTGCGCGTTGCGGTTGCCGTGTCGTGTCTTTGGAGCGTCCGGATTGGGCTGCGAGAGATCCGCTGCGAGACGCCGGCTGTGCTGCACAACCCCGACTGGACACCGGGCGTCTGGACGCGGGTGTGTCCCGATTTCAGTTGAAAGTCGGGTGAATGCCTGATGTGGCTGCTCACGCAGCCGCGATGTGTCCATCGAGTCTGCGCCGCAGCGCCGCTTGCAGCAAGGGCAAGTGCTGCACGCCCTTCACGCGCCGAAAGCGCTGTTCGATTTCCAGCAGCGTCGCACTACACCACCGTTGCTTCTGATCACTGGTCCGCCAGTGGCTGACGCGGCGCGTCTTCGCCTCGACGCGGGCCATCACGCTCTCG
>JALOPS010000027.1 GCA_025453745.1 Gemmatimonadaceae bacterium | reverse complement strand
ACGCTCATCGTTCGACGCCACTGCACGTCGCGTACACCCGGCACGGCACGCACCGCTTCGAGCACCCCAGCCGCACCCGCGCGCACGCGCACGGTGATGGCTGCCGGATTGGAGGCGCGATAGCCCTCGTCCGTCGCACGTTCGACGAGGGCCCAGGATGTCACGATCGTCCCCGCACCGATCAGCGCCGCGGCAATCGCGACCGCCACCAGCAGCAGTCGCGCCCACTGCGAGGTGATGTCACGCCGAATCTTCTGCCAGCGCGGACTACCCATGCGCCCGCCGCTCGTCGCGCACCACGCGGCCGTCTTCGAGCGTGATCGCACGATGCGCCACCTCCAGGGCATGTACGTCGTGCGTCACCATCACGATCGTGCGCCCCTGGCGCGCGAGGGTGGCGAGCAGCTCGAGCAGACTGCGTCCCGTGCGCGAGTCGAGGTTGCCCGTGGGTTCGTCGGCCAGCACGAGTGCCGGATCGTTGGCCAGTGCCCGCGCGACGGCCACGCGCTGCTGCTGCCCGCCGGAGAGCTGCGACGGGAGCTTGTGCGCCTGGTCGTCCACGCCGAGCTGCTCGAGGAGCGCCATCGCGTGCGTGACGCGCGCGTCGGCGCGATGCGTGCGGCAGAAGTCCATCGGGAGCATCACGTTCTCAAGCGCGGTCAGTGTCGGCAGCAACTGAAAGAACTGGAAGACGAGCCCCAGCGTGCGCCCACGCCAGCGCGAGAGCGCGCGTTCCGAGAGTGTCCCGAGCGTCGCGCCATCGACGATCACCGACCCACTCGTCGCCCGATCGATGCCGGCCAGCAGACCGAGCAGCGTGGACTTGCCGCTCCCCGACGCGCCCACGATCACGGTGAACTCGCCGCGCGCGATCTCGAGCGAGACGTCGGCGAGGGCAAGGCACGGCGTGGCGCCGCTGGCATACTGCTTGGAGACGTGCTGCAGGGAAGCAAGCGCGGACACGCAACGGACTCCTGGTGATGGTCCGCGCAGTGTAGGGCGGGATGTTGCTCCGGCACTATCGCCCGAAGCGCCATTCGACGGCGTCGATCGACCGTCTGGCGAATCGCGCCTCGGCGAGCGGCTGAGTGCGCTCTACACTCCGACTGCGCCACTCTCCCTACTACACCGAACCATGCGTACACGTCTCACGCTGCTCCTCCTCCTGCAGGGCATGACCGCCACACTCGCGGCGCAGCGCACCGCGCCACCGCCGGGCGCCGCCGTGCAGAGCGCCCCAAAAGAAGCCACGCAGTTCGATTTCCTTGTCGGCCAGTGGGAGCTCACCGTCACGCCCAAGGCCGCAGGACTCGCCCAGATGATTCATGGCGCGCCGCGATACGTCGGCACCTGGAAGGCGTGGAAGGCCTTCGACGGGCTCGGCATCGAGGACGAATTGCGCGTACTCGATCGTTCAGGCAATCCGGCGGCGCTCACCGTGACCATGCGTGTGTGGAGCAGCACGGAACGGCGATGGGTCACAACCTCGGTCGATGCGTATCGCGGACGTACTGCGCCCGCCACGGCGCGGTGGGTGAATGGCGAGATGCTCGTCGATGGTCAGACCGTCGATCCCGCCGGGGCAGCAGTGCTGACGCGCTCGCGCTTCACGGGCATTGCTCCCGGTCGCTTTCGCTTCGTGCAGGATCGGTCGACCGATGGCGGGAAGACATGGACAACGGGCGCAATGACGATCGAGGCGACGCGCGTGGCGGCCACGGCACCGCGGTGACGCCCGTGCATCGCGTGAGCGTGCGCGCGACGGTGCGCGCGCGCCGCGCCTCACCCAGCGCACCCTTTCACCGCGCCGTGCACCGGTGAACTCTTCGCCCATGGCTCGCGGATGGTTCTGGTGGCAACTGCTGATCGGCTGGCTGCCGATCTGGGCACTGTTCGTCGCACTGCTGGTGACGGCGCATCCGGATGTCTCCGCGTGGACCGCCGTCGGCGTGGCCACGCGCATGGCGTTGGCCGGCGCGGCGCTCGGTCCGCTGGTCGCGCGCGTGGTGCGGCGTCTGCCGTGGCTGCAGCCGGTACGCCTCACCTTCGTGAGCCGGCACCTGGTCGCGGCGTGCGCGTATGCGCTGGCCTGGCTCGCCCTCAACGTTGCCACCGAGTACGCGCTGACGCGCCGATTCATGATGGCGCCCAGCGGCAGCGCCGGTCCGTACCTCGTGATGGGGGCGCTGCTCTACATCATGACAGCGGGAGTACTCTACGCCACCGACGCCAGTGCCCGCGCCGCACGCGCGGAGCTCTCGGCCACACAGGCACAGCTCGCCACACTGCGCGCGCAGCTCAACCCGCACTTCCTCTTCAACGCGCTGCACACCGTCGTGCAACTCACGCCCGAAGCACCTGAGCGGGCGACGCGCGCCGCAGAAGACCTCGCCGCACTGCTGCGCACCACCATCGAGGAAGACCGCGACCTCGTCACCCTCGCCGAAGAGTGGGCCGTCGTCAGCAAGTACCTCGATCTCGAGCGGCTCCGCTTCGAAGAGCGGCTGCAGGTGACGGTCGACCTTGCACCCGACGCGCGCGAAGCGCTCGTGCCTGCGTTTGCCGTGCAGACGCTGGTGGAAAACGCCGTGCGGCATGGCGCTGCGCCACGTGTGGCGCCCACCACCATCGCGGTGCGTGCACGGACGGTGGCCGACGGTCTGGAGATCACGGTGCACGATGATGGCGTCGGCATGACCGCTGCGCGTGATACAACGCCGGCGGGCACCGGGCTCCGCCGGTTGCGCGAACGACTCGCCGCGCTCTACGGTGACGCGGGATGGCTCACCGTCGAATCGCTCGCGCAGGGTGTCCGTGCAACGGTGCACGTGCCGCGCGTGCCAAGCGGCGCCGACTCGTGAGCGCACACGCACCCGTCACCGCCTGTGTCGCCGACGACGAACGGATCGCGCGCGACGGGCTCGTGCGATTGCTCGGCGCCACGCCGTGGATACGCGTGGTGGGCGAGGCGGCCTCGGGCGCGGCCGCCGTCGAGCTCGTCGACCGCCTGCGCCCCGATGTGCTCTTCCTCGACATCGAGATGCCCGACGGCAGCGGCCTCGATGTGCTGCGGCAGCTCACGCATCGCCCCTTTGTCGTCTTCACCACGGCGTTCGGTCAGCACGCCGTCACCGCCTTCGAGCTCGGCGCCGTCGACTACCTGCTCAAGCCCTTCGGCGCGGAGCGACTTGCCACCGCACTCGAGCGCGTGCGCGCGGGGCTTGGCGAGCCGGTCGACCGTGTGGCCGATCGGCTGCACGATGTGATGCGACAGGGGCCGATGACACGCCTGTTCGTGCGATCGGGCGCCGCCGTGCTCCCCGTGATGGTCGACCAGCTCGTGCGCATCGAAGCGTGGGGCGACTACGTGAATGCGTACACGTCCACGTCACGCTACGTGGTACACGTTGCGCTGCAGCGTCTGGTCGATCGGCTCGACGCGGCGACCTTCGTGCGCGTGCATCGCGCCCACGTGGTGAATCTCGCGTTCGTCAGAGCCTTTCGCACACAATCGGGCGGTGGCATGGCCGCCGAGATGACCGACGGCACGCTCGTTCCCGTCAGTCGTGCATACGCGCGACAGGTGCGCGCGCTCGGGCGGTGACGATCAAGGGGTCAGAGTCCTTGAACGTCTCGCCCCACCGATCACGGGATCATTCGTCCTGATGGCGCCCTCAGCCCTCAGCCCTCGACGCTCGAGGCGGTTCCGCGCCCCATGAGCCCCTTCGCAGCCGCAAGGAACGCTACAATCACACCACCCACCACGATGCCCGCCACGGCATCGAGCAGTGTGCGCGTGATCGTCCCGAGCAGCGGCATGACCGCGCGCGCCGCATCCGCCGCACGCGCAATGACCTGATCCACCGCGGGCACGCCATGCACGAGAATGCTGCCACCGACCATGAACATCGCCGCCGTGCCGAGCACCGAGAGCGCCTTCATGAGCACGGGTGCGGCGCGAAGCACGAACGCGCCGAGGTTGCGCGCCGACGCCGCCGAGGCGTCGTTCCCCTCGGTGCGATGTAACGTGAGCCCCAGGTCGTCGAGCTTGACGAGCCCGGCCACGAGCCCGTACACCAGCGCCACCATGCCCAGGCCGATCACCGTGAGCGACACGAACTGCTGCATGCGCGGCGCCGACGACATCGTGCCGAGGGCGATCACGATGACTTCTGCCGAGAGGATGAAGTCCGTGCGCACGGCGCCGCGGATCTTCGTCTTCTCGAGAGCGACGAGATCCACCGCCGGGTCGGCCACCGCCTGCACGCGCGCGATCTGTTCGCCGCGCTCCCCCGGCGTGGGCGCGCGCAGCTTGTGCCACGTCTTCTCGAATCCCTCGTAGCACAGAAACGCGCCGCCCAGCATGAGGAGCGGCACGATGAGTGCCGGCACGAACGCACTGATCACCAGCGCGGCTGGCACGAGGATCGCCTTGTTGATCAGCGCACCCTTCGCCACCGCCCACACCACCGGCAGCTCACGATCGGGATGCATCCCCGTGACCTGCTCGGCGTTGAGCGCGAGGTCGTCCCCAATCACGCCCGCGGTCTTCTTCGCCGCCACGCGGGTCATCACCGCGATATCGTCGAAGAGTGTCGCGAGGTCGTCCAGCAGAGTGAGCAGGGAGGCGGTCATGTCCGGAATGCTGGCGATCTGCGGGTGACACGGCAATGCGACCGGATGCACAACGGGGTGGCCTCGCAGAGGAGACCACCCCGTGTACCACCGTTGCAACTTCATCACGCCGCGCGATGGCGGCGTGGCACGTGCACTACGCGCGACGGCGACGGATCAGGCCGAGCGCAACGAGCCCAGTGGCCATGAGCGCGTACGTCGACGGCTCGGGGATCACGACCGTGGGCCGCGCCTGGCCGAGGCGCACGTTGTTCGCCGTGCCCCAGAGAGCGAGCGACTGGCTGTCAACACCCGTGATGGAGAGCGACGTGAGCGAACCGGTGGTGACCAGGCCCCAGAAGCTGGTGCTGCTGGGCGCGGTCACGGTGGTGGAGCCGGAGCCCGCGGTGGTGGCCCACGCCACGGTGATCGGGCCGCTCTGGAAGGCACCGTCTAAGTTGCTGCCGAAGATCTCGCCGCCAATGGCATTGGTGCCCGCCGTGAAGCTCGCGAAGCGCATGGTGGCGCCGGCGTAGTCGGTGGACAGCCACCGGTCGGCGGCGTTGCCTGCCGGGAAGAAAAGCGTGCTTTGCCCCGCCGGAGCCGTGACCGACGCGATGTAGTTGAAGGCGCCAGCGGTACGGTTGACGGGGCTCGGGAACGAGCCTCCCGGCAGATCATTGAACGTGTCGAGGCCCGACGCGCCGCCGTTGAGCGCCGCGGTCCACAATGCCTGCGACGTGAAGAAGCTGACCTGCGCGCCGGCTGCGACGGGGAGCAGGGCCGCCACGGCGGCAACGGCCGCGAAGCGGGTGAAGCGATGGATCATGGGGCACCTTGGGGTGGAAGGGGCGTGTGCACCGCTGTCACGGCACGCACACTGTGGCGGAAATACACGGTCACTCGGCCGGGCGTCAATGGGTGGCGTGTGTCGTTCGTGTCGCGCGGTGCATGGCGCGTGCGTCGTGCGCACGGACGCCCGCATCGCAGTGTGCCGCTGATGTGACGGGCACACTGGAGTCCCAAGACGTTGCGCGTGTCCCGCCGTGACGGCCGCCGTGACGGTCGTCGTGGCAGTCGCCACGTGGCGACCCCGACCATATGCGCCTCACCGACACGCGCGCCGCCGGTCGATGCGCCGTCGGGATGTCCATCGCATCTCCTCCGGCTCCCACACACATTCACTGCGTATGCGTCGGTGGGAGCGTGGCACTGCCGTGCACCGGCACCACGTTGCTTGCCGCGACGAGTCGGCTCCTCTTCACATTCGTACACGCATGTCACTCGCACCGCTCTCGACCCTCGCGGACATCAAGGGGCTCGTCCAGCTCGTTCCGCGCAAGAACATCTATCTCGTCGAGAATGGCGACGGGCAGCAGCTCGTCGTGAAGGGCGAAGTGCATGGTGGCGATACTGCCACCGTCAGCCACGCGCTGGGCCTGGTGGCCAAGCTGAGTCCCGGCGGCGAGACGCGTGTGCTCACCAGCAGCGAACTCGACGCCCTCACGGAGTATGCGTCCGACTACATGAAGACGGCCAAGATGCTGCGCCTCGCGCCGGAAGCGTTCATGGTCGAGTTCGACGCACTGCTCAACCACACGGCAAATGCCAAGTGGGTGAAGATGCGGCAGATTGACAACCTCACGACACTTGCCGACGCGATCAATGCGCTCAAGACGCAAGACCCCAATCGCAAGCAGGGTGTGCGGACCTTTGCCCGCATGCTCAACGGGGGGCACGGTCTCGAAGCGCTCGGCCGCATGGTGGCGATCGATGCGTACAACCACAACACCGATCGCTTCGATCCGCTGCTCATCATGGGCAAGGACCTGGGACAGCCCGGCATGGCCGTGGAGACGCAGGACGGCCCCACGCGAACGGAACGTCGTGTGATGGTCAACTCGGGGAATGTCTTCATGACGTTCCAGTCCGGCTGCAACCTGCTCGTTGGTCTGGACAGCTACGACCCGAGCAGTGCGTTTCACCTCTCTGCGAAGATCTCCGAGCGCGAGAAGATTGCGGGGCGGTGGGCCGGGTGGATCTTGCAGGACAACGCCCGCGCACGCGCGTGGCGCAAGACGTACTCCGAGCTGATCGCCGCCGATCTCGAGGACGCACTCGGTCCGCGCAATCGCCGCTTCGGCTTCCTCAAGCAGACGCGACTCGACAGCAACGCGCCCGCCCGCCTCCGCGCAGGCTTCAAGTTCGGCATCGAGATCCTCACGACCGAACTGATCCGACTCCGGAACCGCGGCGGCATGAGTCCGGGGCTCCAGGAGCGCTACGACATTCTCGTGCTGGGGTTGGGGGAGCCACGCAAGGGGTAGTGCACGACGACGTCGGGCGACGGTGTGCGGGCACCAGACGAACGACGCGGGCGTGCGACCGTCATCGTCCGGCCGGCGCCCCCACTCTCTCCAGCACCGCGCCCATCACGGCATTCACCCCGCGCAACTCGCTCTGCTCCGTCATCGCGACCGCAATCGTTACCCCCGCCTCGGGGAAGACCATCGCGCTCGTCCCCCAGAACCCGCTGTGCCCTCGGCCCCGCAGCCCGCGCGCGGTCGTGCCGAAGATGCCGAGTCCGTACCCCGACATCTCCGTGCTGCGCGGGGCCAGCATCGTCTCGAGCGTTGCCCGCCGCTCGAGCACGCGTCCGTCGAGCAGTGCGGTGAGAAAGTGCGCAAGGTCGGACATCGTCGTGACGATCCCGCCACCACCATACAGATCGAACGCCGGATTGATGTCGTACGCATCGAAGCCACCGAGATACTGATGCGCGCGCGGCGCCACGCCGGTGGGCGCACGCTCCATTGTCTCCCACCACGTGTGCGTCAAGCCAAGCCGCTCGAAGCCCACGAGCGCGCGCACTGCGGGCCCGAGTGGCTGCCCCGTGTACCGCTCGACGATCGCGCCGAGCAGCACGTAGCCCGTATCCGAATAGCGAAACTGCGCGCCGGGTGGACCAATGGGTGCCAGACTGTCCACCAGCCACTGCACCTGCTCCTCGCGCGTCCACGCATAGCTCGGCTGCGTGCGCAGCCGCGCGACGTACGACGGGACCGACGGGTGCTCCGCGAAGCCCGCGCGATGGCTCAGCACCTGTTCGATGGTGATGGAGTCCGTGGCGTAGCCGTCACGCCGCAACAGGGCGTCGAGCGATGTGGGCAGATGACGCGACAGCGGGTCGCCGAGTGCCAAGCGTCCCCGTTCGATCAGGCGGAGCACTGCCGCGGCGACGTAGGTCTTGGTGTTGCTCGCAATGCGCACCGGTTGCTCGGCGTGGAGCGGGACGTTGCGCGCCGTGTCCGACCGGCCGGCTGCGACGGTCCAGGTGCGACCGAGCGCCTTGGACTCGACGGCGATGATGATGCCCGGCAGTCGCGGTCGGGCGGCGACGAGACTATCGGCCAGTCGCTGGAGCGCGAACTGAATGGAGTCGTTGCGCGCGGATGACGCGGGTTGTAGCAAGAGCAGCGCGGCGACGGCGAGCGTGGTGCAGGGCATGCGGTGCCTCGTGCGAGGGAGGGGTCCATCGTGTCTGCCGGGCAACGAATCTACGCTCGGGCGTTCGTCATCGTGGTGGGCGGCCGCGCGTACGGCCAGCGAGCGCCACGCCCACCGTGCGCACCAACTCGCGCTCCACCTGTGCGTGCACGCGACGCGCTCGTCATTCCTGCGCACACGGACGTGTCGGTCGAGAATCCGTACGCATCGCCGTTCCACGCGGTGGCTGTGCTCCCCGTGGGCGGGCGCGCCATGATGGGCGGAGACGCGTTTGTACCGCCGTGGGCCGAGTAGGTGCGTGCAGCCCCGCGCGTGCGCGCGGTGTGGCGAGGTGACTGTGTGCTATCGGCCGGATCGCGGCGCGTGTGACCGGATGAGCGACGCTGCCGCGGTGACGAGTGCCGCATTGTCGGTGGCGATGGTGCCGTCGGGCAACATGGTCACGTCCTCCAGTCCGGTGCGAATCCCGTGTCCGCGCTCGAGCGCACGCTGATTGACCGCCCAGCACGCGAGGCCGTAGCCGTGATGGACCTGCTCGAGCGTGATGCCGGCGGCCGTCACGATCGCCTCCATCTCGCTCGCGTGTGCCAGGGCGACGGCGGGCACGGCATCGAGCGGCTCGATGAGCACGCGACGGCAGCGCTCGGCGAGCCCGGAGCGCACGAAGGCGTGAGCGTCTGCGGTGGAGAGGAGTCCCGCTTCGATCTCTACCCCGCGCGAGAGGAGCAGCTCGCAGAGCTCGGAGATGCCTGGTTCACCCTGGTTCGCCGTGACGAGGTCGGGCAGCACGGTCCATGCGGCGATCGTACGGAGTCGCTCCCGGGGATCCGCGATGATTGATGCTGACGTGGTGAGTGAGACGGGCACGCCGGGGCAGCGCGCGCGTATCGCACGCAACGTGGTCGCGCATGGCTCGGCGTCGAGCGTCTCGTGGCCGTGTGCGTCGAACGCGTGCACATGCACCGCGTGCGCGCCGGCGTCAACCGCAGCCGCCGCCGACTCGGCGATCGTGGTCGCGGTGCGCGGCGCGGCCGGGTGTACGGAGTCACCGTTGAGGGCGACCTGAAGCAACGGGACCGGCGGCAACATGTCGGAGATTTGCGCGGTGGGGCGACGGGCGACAGGTCGGACGCCATGCGTATTGCATCGCGGCGTCCGTCAGGGCAGCGTGTCGAGAGCAGTACACCGCACTCCTGCCGCTTTGTATGCAGGACGTGTGTTGAAGCGTGTCGCTCGATTGCTCAAGGCTACTCGCCGTGTCCACTCATCGACGTATCGAGTATCCGCTGCACCTCGTGCTGGAGCGCAGGGATGTTCACCTGCAACACCCGCCACACGATATCGAGGTCGACGCCGAAGTAGTCATGAATGAGCCGGTCGCGCATGCGTGCCATCGCACGCCATTCCACCGTCGGATTCGTATCCCGGATCTCACTGGGAAGGCGCTTGGAGGCTTCGCCAATGATCTCGAGACTTCGCACAATCGCACGCTGGAGGATCGGATCGGTCTCGAGCAACTCACGCGTCAACGTAGCGCGTACCTCGACGAGGAAGTCCGCTTCTATCAGGATGTGCCGGAGGATCTCATCTGCCCTGAAGGACATCCAACGCGTCGGCAAGAATGGCGGGGCGCAGTCGCGGCGAGATGCCCTCGGCGGTGACGAGTTCGACATGACGGCCGAGCACGGACTCCAGCAGATCACCGAGCGCGACCAGATTGGAGAGCGTCTTTGCGCCCGGTTCGAACTCGACGATCAGGTCAACATCGCTGTCCGCACGCGCGGCGTCATGCCTGACAGAGCCAAACAGGGAAAGCCGTCGAACCCCCAAGCCGACGATTTCGGTCTGGGCGGACCGCAGGCGGGCTTGGACGTCCGCGCGGGTAGGGGCCGTGGCAATCACAACCTGAAGTTAGCTCACGGAGACGTGTTTGCCACGCTGGCATCCAGCGTCCACGCGAGCGGCGCGTACACGGATGAAGCGGCAGTGGCTGCCCAGTTCGGCATGACGTGCTGATGCAACGCCTGCCGTGCGCGCCGGTTCGTCGACGAGGTCCACGCGACGCTCGCAGTGCCTGAGGCAAAACTCGCCAGCCGGTTCACCCGTAGGGAGGCCCACCTCGATTCGAAGAACGCACCAGATGGTCCGTCCGTCGAGCCCGTGTCCGCTCACCCGCCGCGACGGCGGATGAGCAAGCAGCAGCGTCGCGCCACCCATCACCCAACGATCTCGTGCCTCTCGCCTCTGCGCAGTGCGCGCTCACCATGCGGTGGCCGAATCCGGCGCTCGCCCTCGTCGCCACGCTCATCACCGCCTGCGCCGGCCGCACCCCGTCGGCTGCGCCACCTCCGACTGCCGCCACGACCATGATCCGTCGACTCGACGGCTCGACGATCACGCCATCCGCTGCCGACTCGCTCACCCGCGCGCTCGTCGCACGGCACCGCATCACCGGGATGCAGGTGGCAGTGGTCAATGATGGGCGCGTCGTGTGGAGCGGTGCGTACGGGCTGCGCATCCGTACGCCGGACACGGCGATGACGCGCACGTCCATCCTCTGGGCCGCGTCGATCACCAAGGCCGTCTTTGCGACGCACGTGATGCAACGCGTGGCCGCCGGTACGCTCGACCTCGATCAACCCGTCGCCACGATGTTGCCACGCCCGCTCGATAGCTACGAGCCCTATCGCGAGAAGGCGACGGCCCTGATGACCGACAGCGCATGGCGTCGCGTGACACCGCGCATGCTCCTCACGCACTCCTCCGGCCTGCGCAACTTCGCCACGCTCGAGCCGGACGGAAAGATGCGACTGCACGACGTCCCCGGCCGCGTGTACCGCTACTCCGGCGAAGGGTTCAACCTGCTGCAGTTCGTGCTCGAACAGCGTGATGGCGCGCCCATCGATCGCACCATGGATACGGCGCTGTTCGCGCCGCTGGGCCTCACGCGCACCGCGCTGGCGTATCGCGCCGAGTTCGCACCCGACATGGCCGATCGCTACGGCGCGGACGAGCAGTTCCTCGCGAAGACGCGCCGCAACGCACGCGCGGCTGGATCCATGACGACCACCGCGGAGGAGCTCTCGCGCTTCCTCATCGCGCTGATGGACGGCCGCATCCTCGCGCCGCGCGAACGCGACCAGATGTTCGCGCCACAGCTTGCGATCCGGACGCCAACGCAGTTCAGTCCGCCGGAGACGGCAATCCCCGGCGACACGAGCGAAACGGCACGCGTCGGGCTCGCCTACGGCATCGGATGGGGGTTGTTGACGAAGACCCCATTTGGCCCGGCGTTCTTCAAGGAAGGGCACGGCGACGGCGCCCAGACCTTCGCGATCTGCTTTCCGCGGCGCCGCGACTGCATGGTGATCCTCGCCAACAGTGACAACGCCGAGTTCGCCTTTCGCCCGCTGCTCGAGCAGGTGCTCGGCAACACCGTGACGCCGTGGGTGTGGGAGGGGTACACCGAGGCGCAGTTGCGCGCGGCGCGCGCACCGTAGACACGCGACGGCGCGAGCCGTGCCGTGCGCGGATGACTCCGGTGGAGAAGTCGTATGGACTCGACCTGATCATCTCCAGATCGCCGCAGCACGCGCCGAGTGTCCGGCTGATGGTCGCTGTTGCTGGCTGCCGCCGCAGAACCGCACTCCAGCCACGGCGCAGCTCACTGCTGCCGAAGCGCAGGCGATGCGCGCGAACGTGGAATGCGGTTCGAAGATCGCGCTCGTGGTAACCACGTCCGACTCGCGCTGCACCACGCAGATGGTCGAGCCCAATCCCGACCACTTCGAGCAGTCACACCCGCGCTCGGCGATCCAGTAGATTGCGTGGCGCGACCCGCCCGATGCACCGCCGCGCGGTGGGCTCGTGAGCGTCGAGCGCGCGGTCGACCAGACTCGCTGGATGAACCAGGCGCTGTTTCACCTCGTGGCCTGACAGGCGTATCGGCGGCGCGTGATGGACGGGGAGCAGCGCGCGGGCAGGGCGCGTGCGCCATGGCTCGCCAGGCCGCGATCACCTCATCGCACGCTCACGGGCCACGCGTCGCGCCGCCACGCGGCGTCCCAGAACATCCACTCGTACACCACCGACCGATCGTACGCCGCGATCATTGCCGCGCGATCGGCAGGCCCGGCCGCAGTCCACGCCGCATCGGCCAGCGCCTCGGCGCGCTCGACGATGGCGCCGAACTCCGCGGCCGCATAGGTCGCAATCCACGCGGTGTACCGATTGCCCGGCGCCTCCAACGGCGCCAGGCGACAGCCGACATCGTAGTACACACGGAAACAGGGGAGCACGGCAGCACACCCCACCGCATAGCCTCCCACATGCACACTCGTGTGCAGGAAGTCAGTGTAGGCGCGGCAGGTGGGCGACGGCTCCGCACGCGCGGCCGCGTCGGGGTCGACGCCGAGCTGCGCGAAGAAACCGGCATGCAGTGCGCGCTCGACGTCGATGGCACCAACGGCCGCCTGCGCGAAGGCATGAATGCCATCGGCAGTACTCGCGCGCGCGGCCAGCGCGGCCAGCACACGCCCATACTCCAGCAGATAGAGCGCGTCCTGCACGACGTACGCCGAGAAGATCGCGGGGTCGAGTGTGCCGGCGACGAGCGCACGGTTGTACGGATGCGCGAGGATTCGCTCGAGCAGTGGCCCAGCGCGCGCGCGCATCACCGCGCTGAACGGCACGTCACGCGTACCGGGTGCTCCGCCGCCAGAGGAGCGCGGGTCGTGCCTCGCCGATGTGATCGCTGACGCCGCGGTCTCGTACGAATCACGCATCGTGCCGCCAGAGTGCATGGAAGTGATGGATGGGACCGTGCCCCGACCCCACGGCGAGCGTATCGGCCTCGGCGATGGCGCCGGTGAGCCAGCGCTTGGCCGTGTCGACCGCGGTCGGCACGTCGTCGCCGTGCCCGAGTCGTGCGGCGATGGCCGAGGAGAGCGAGCACCCGGTGCCGTGCGTGTGCGAGGTGGCAATACGCGGTGCGTCGAACCACTGCACGTCAGCCGGGCCCACGAGAACATCGGACGACTGCGCGTCATCGAGATGACCGCCCTTGACCAGCACCCACGCTGATCCACGCGCGCGGAGCGCCGCACCAAGTGCGGGCATGTCGTCCCGCGTGGCGTGCGTCGGGCGGTCGGCGAGTGCGGTGGCCTCGGGCAGATTGGGCGTGAGCACGAGGGCCCGCGGCAGCAGCCACTCGCGCACGGCCGCCACGGCCTCGGGGGCGAGCAGCGCATCGCCACTCTTGGCCACCATCACGGGGTCGAGTACCACGCGCGTGACGCCGTGCGCGTCGAGTCGCTCGGCGATCGTGCGCGCGAGCGCGGCGGTGGCCACCATCCCGATCTTGACGGCATCGATGCGCACATCGGCAAACAGCGTGTCGAGCTGTTCGGCCACGACGTGTGCGGGCACATCGTACACTCCCGTGACGGCGCGTGTGTTCTGCGCCGTGAGTGCGGTGATCGCGGCCGCGCCGTACACGCGCATCGCGGTGAACGCCTTGAGATCGGCCTGGATGCCCGCGCCCCCAGAGGGATCGGAGCCGGCAATGGCGAGGACGTTGGGAATCATGGACGCGTGATGTCGGCCACGTGTGGCGTGTGGCGCACCGTCGTGTGGGTGGCGCGCACGACACGGGCATGGTCGATGGCATCGCGCAGCGCGCGCGTGGCGCGCATGGAGTCGCGCGCATGTGCCACGGCGCCGACGACGGCGATCCCCGAGACCCCCGTCGCCATCACCGCGGGGACGTGGGCACAGGTGATGCCGCCAATGGCGACGATCGGGTGACGCGCGCGCGCCACGCACACGGCCAGGGCGTCGATGCCGAGAGCGGGCGCGCCATCTTGCTTGGTCGCGCTCACGAACACCGGGCCCACTCCCAGGTGATCGACACCGGCGGGGACATCATCGAGCTGCGTGAGCTGCGTGATCGAGAGGCCAAGCAGCCGGTGCGCGCCGAGCAGTGTGCGGGCGGCCTCGACGGGGAGATCCTCCTGGCCGACATGCGCACCGTCGGCATCGGCGGCAATGGCCACGTCCACGCGATCATTGATGATGAGCGGGAGCGTGCTGGCACGCCGGATCGCGCGCACCGTCGCCAGGAGCGTGCGCGCGGTTGCGTGCTTGTCGCGAAGTTGCAGCAGCGTTGCCCCCCCGTCTTCCGCGGCGCGGGCGAGGGCAGGGAGTGCGGTAGGTGACGTCGTCCCCGCGTCGAGTACGACATAGAGCCGGAGCAGCGCCGCGTGCATGGCGCCACAGGGGCGCGACGGGTGGGCGTTCGGTGCGCAGGTCGCGCACGCGCCCTGCGAGGTACGCGTGTCCACCGCCGACTCAGTGAAGCCGCGTGCGGGCGGCGAGCGTGGTGTCGTCGAGGGTCGCGAGCTGATCGAGCCAGGCAACGGCAAAGCTCCCCGGCGCCGTGGTGTGCATGGCCGCGACTTCACCGGCGACACCCACGAGGACGAGCGCGGCCACGGCGGCCGCGAGCGCGTCTGGCTCGACCGCACAACAGGCGGCAGTGATCGCCGACAGGACGCACCCCGTGCCCGTGACGCGCGTGAGCGCGACGTGCCCATTGGCCACGCGTACGGTACGCGTGCCGTCGGTGGCGACATCAACAGCGCCGGTGGCAACGACCACGCAGTCGTGCGCACGGGCGAGCAGCCGCGCGGCGTCGGCGGCCGCATCAGCCGTTGCGGTGGAATCCACGCCGCGTGTGGTCGCGGTCCGGCCGGCCACGGCCAGGATCTCCGATGCATTGCCACGCAGGACGGCGGGGCGGTGCGCGAGCAGTGCGCGTGCGGTCAGCGTGCGGTACGACGTGGCGCCGGCGCCCACGGGATCGAGCACCCACGGGATGCCGCGGGTACCGGCACGCGCAGCGGCGCGATGCATCGCCTCGACCCACCCGGCATCGAGCGTACCGATGTTGCACACCAGCGCAGACGCGAGGCCGACGAACTCCTCCACCTCGTCGAGCGCATGGACCATTGCCGGTGCAGCGCCTACCGCCAGCAGTGCGTTGGCGGACCCATTCATCACCACGAAGTTGGTGATGTTGTGCACGAGCGGCGCCTGTGCACGCAGCGCGCTGCGCGTCGCGAGGACGCGCGAAGCGTCGAACATGGCCGTTCCCTCCGCCGGCATGACCCGGATCAGGTTCGTTGGGTGTGATCTCAGCCCGTGACCGCTGCGGGCACCCCAAGGCACCGATGACGCTGTCGCGCGACGCGCGCCGAGTCAATGGGTGCGCACGCCGCGCGGCGGGGTGACGCATGGGTGGTGACGACGCACCGGCTGTTCCCGGGGATCTCCCGGTCACCTGAGTCGTGTGCGGTCAGCGACGCGTACTTGGGGAGACCATCGGAAACCACACCAGCGCGTCGAACGAGTCCGCCGCAACCGAGGTCAGGCGGCTCTGTTCGTACCAGGGATCGGCATATCCGGAGCCGTAGCGCTGAAAGCGGAGCGGCGTGCGCGCCCAGTCGGGCGCTTGGCCCGTGAGCCAGTAGATCGTCGGCTGCGACGCCATCGCAAGCAGACGATGCTCCGCAGAGTGTACGGGCGGTGCGGGAATGGAGAACGCGACGACGGTGCCGGGGCGGTCCACGCGCGGTTGTGCGTCATCCGGCACGGGATAGTACTCGGCGAGAAATCCTCCCTGCCCGAACGCGAATCCGATGGCGACGTACGCCGCGCCATGTCGTCCGGCGAGTGCACCGCCCATCGTCGTTCCCTCGAAAAACGAGATCGGCTGTCGCGACACATGGTAGTCGTGCGCCCAGATGACGACGCGGCCATCTGGCCCGTCCTCGTCGAGCGCCAAAGTCGCCAGATCGGCCATGGCCGTGTCACGCGCTGCACGCGGCGGAGTCGATCGACCCACATACGACTCCAGGTATCCCAGGGCCCGCACGAGATCACCGACCGCGCGGGCTCCGCGGCGCACCACCGCGTCCGCGACCGCCGTATCGCGAAGGACAGACGCGGTGGTCGCGACTGCGTCTCGAAGCGCAGTGCGCTCGCCGTCGGTCCACCGCCGCGCATAGTCGCGCGTCAACGGCAGATAGCTTCCAAGCAGCGGCGACAGCCGCGCGGCGATTCGGGTCGCCGTGGATGCCTCGAGGCGGGTCGAGAGTGCCGCGACCACGTCCCGCGCGGATCGCGCCAGGCGCAAGTAGAGAGTGATCTCGGCGCCGACATCGTCGGTCGCGAAGTTCGTCGGGTCTTCCAATTGCATCGCGACAGCGTGTGCAACGACGCGCGCATCCCAACGTGCCCGACGCCATGCGGTGTCTGGGCTACCCGGGGTCCGTGACGCCGCCTCGACCGCGCCCGGCAGCGCAAGAAGCGGACGCACGAGCCCCTCCTGCGCCTCGCGCGACAGCGCACGCCACGCCATGAAGCTCGCACGATCATGAGGGAACCCGGCGACAGCAGGGCGAAATCGCTCCGCGATCGCGGGTGCGGCGGATGCCGACCAGTCGAGCACCGCGCGCAACGATCGCTCGGGATACTTGGGATCGACGCCCACCACGCGAACCGGACGATCCGGATGCGCGGCATTCCAGTCGCGCAGGTCACCGAGCAGCTCCCGCATCTCGAGTACGTTCCACATCCAGAACCCCTGCGCGGCGAGGAGCGAGTCCACATTGCCCTCCCCCGACCGGACCCAGCGATTGATCGGCTCCCACGAGGCGGACGGTGCTTCGACGGCCACGGTCGTGATGCCAGCCGTGGCGAGCCAGCAGCGGATGACCTGTCGCTTTGCGCGACCGAACTCCGCCGAGCCGTGCGTGGCCTCGCCAAGTCCGACGATCCGCGCCGACCTGGACAGCGTTGCCAGCGCACCGAGCCCAACGCATGGAGCAGCCGCGGTTGCCGCAGCGAGATCGAGCGGTGTGGCGCGCTGCGCCTGCAGCGCAGGCAGAGCGAGCAACAGGGTCAGCCAGGCGAGGCGCACGAGAACAGGAGATGGCGGTGGGAAAGAGCGACGTCGAACAGTTTGCCTGCGCTGACAATGGTGGTGCTGTCAATGCCCGCCGCCGCGACCCACGCGGGATTCACCAATTACGGGGTCGTTTTTGGCCGACGCACCTCGCGGTGGTGCCTGTCATGCCCGCACGCGCGTCATCCGCGCCGCGCTACGAGCACGTGGGCAGAGGCGTCGAGCAGCAATGGCCGGTGTGCGCCGCCCGCGAGCGCCTCGAAATGCGCGACGACGGCCCGCGCCACGTCGGCGAGCTCATCGGCGGTGCAACCCACGAGCAGCCGGTTGGTCACGGGATTGCCCTGCATCGCGTCCCACATCGCGAACGGATGCGGCACCACGAGGGTCGCGCTGATCACCGAGATCTCGGGGTCCACGAACGGCGCCGCGCCGCACACGTCGGCCATCAGCCCCTCCGCAGACAGGAGTCCGATCCAGTCAGGTCGTGGCGGTAGGTCGAGCAGTCGCGGCGGCAGCGAGGCGAGAAGGGGCGCCATCTGCTGTCGGGCGAGCGCGTTGTGTTCGGGGTCGCGCCAGACCGACGTGACAAACATCCCACCAGGGCGAAGGACGCGTGCCGCCTCGCGCCAACCCGCCTGTCGATCGGGAAAGAGAAAGATCCCGAACGAGGAGAACACCGCGTCGAACGTCTCGTCGGCGAGCGCCAACTGCTGCCCGTCGTGCACTTCGCATCGCACGAACTCCGCGACGCCGTGCGCGGCGACCGCCTGCTCGGTCAGCGCGATCATCTCGGCGGAGAAGTCGGTCGCCCAAATCGTGCCATGCGCCGAGGGGGCGTTGTCCATGGACCGTGCATGCAGCGCGGCGGCGATCGTGAGCTCGCCCGCACCGCACGCCACGTCCAAAATCCGTGACTGCGCGGGCAAACGCGCCGCCGTCATGCGAAACATGTTCTGCGCGATGAACCCCGTCACCGGAGCGAAGACGCGGGCGTAGTCTGCCGCGTGCGCATCCCACGCGGCGCGAAGGGTGTCTGTCATCTGCGTGCGCCCCGTGCGAAGGCGTCGAGCGCTGCGTGCCGAGCGGACGTCATCACCGCGACGCGCACCGCTGCGGCGGTGTCGCCACGGCCCAAGGCGCCACGCAGCGGCCTGGTCAGCACAATGCGCAACTCGAGCGTCAATGCAGCGGCCAGGTGCGCCGCATGTGTGTTGGCCCTGGCGATGCCGGCGCCATGGAGTGCAAGGGCTACGCCGCCCGCCGCTGGGATCAGCGCGATTGGCGACGCCGAGACCGATGCGAGATGGCCGAAGCCACCGGGCGCGATACGTGCAACAGGACTGATGAAGTTGGCACGCGTGGCGGTCATGCGACGTGTCCGACGACGAGTCTCGAGGTGAGCCTGCCGAGCTGGTGGCTACAGCAGATGCTACGTCGATTCCCACGCATCGTCCGTCCGTAGCAATACGGCGACAGGCGCAGGCGCCGCACCGGCTCAACGCGCCGCGTCATCCGCCATCACTTCGGCGATGTGGCAGCGATGACCCCGGGCACCAAGGGCTCGAACCACGTGCGACACCCGGTGGGCGGTGCATGGTCGCCTCGGACGATCACCAGATCGCGTAACGGAATGATCATGACAATCTGCTCAAGCCCTCTGCGCGCCGTGCCAAACACAAAGCCGGTGGTGATGGTGTTTCCCGCCATGTCGATCTCCAGTACCATTGGAACTCCAGCGCGTCCCGACCGGCCACAAAGACGCCCGAGCAGCGCAGCGTTGCCGCGAGGGCAATGCTGGATGCCTGCCGCTGCGCCGGCGGCGTGTCCTGGGCGTTGACGGAGCCGAACGCTGCAGATGCGGCGAGCCGCACGCGGGCGTGACACGTGCATCCGACGGTCAGCATGAACGCGGCGTGCGCACGCGGTGCGGGCATGAGGCGGTCGGCGAGTTGACGAAGGGGTCCCGCACGCGGGGCGGTGGGCGCTGGCGCGTCGGACACCGCATCTATGATACTGCGACAGGGCAGTTCGTATCGCATCGCCGCGCCGAACGGGCGCGCGACCCATCGCCACGTGCGGAGAGTTGCGACTCATGGCCGTGGGCGACCACACCCTGATCTCCCAGGTACCGCCCATCATGCATGTATTCGCGTCACCAAAGGCTGCGCTGGTCATGCTCGCCTGTGCAACTGGCATCGTCACGTGCCCCCGCGCTGCTGCGTCGCAGCTTCGCGCCTCCGAACGCGGCACCATCGCACAAACCGTCGACGGCACGCGCCTGACCATCGATTACTCGCGACCACGACTGCGCGGGCGGTGGCCGGTGTACGGCACGTCGCTGGTACAGTGGGATGAGGTGTGGACCCCCGGGGCCGACGATGCGACCACCCTCGAGCTCTCGCGTGATGCACGACTCGACGGACACCTCGTCAAGGCCGGCAAGTATTCCGTGTGGCTGGTTGTCCGCAAGGAAGGGCCATGGACCTTCGTGCTCGATCCGCGAGCCAACCTGTTTCATACCGACCACCCGGACTCCACCGCCGCGCAGCTCCGCTTTCCGGTACACGCGCGCACGTCTGCCACGAGAGTCGAGACGCTGACGTGGACGATCGATGCGATCCACCGCGGCGGTGCCGCGGTCAGCATGGCGTGGGGCGATCGCACGGTCGATCTGGCGTGGCAGGTGACGCCGACGCATCCCACCGCGGTGGCGGACTCGATCGCGCGTCGCTACGTCGGTCGCTACGTCTACACCTGGGCTGATACGTCCAATCGGACGGCGCCGTCGACCTTCACCGTCGAGCACGTCAAGGGAGGGGCGCTGATCGGCACATGGAATCCGGCCCAATTCGGCACGCTGACCCAGGTGATGCTCGTGCCGCTGGGCGTCGACCGCTTCGCGCAAGGATTCATGCGCGACGGCGAGCTGTGGGCGGTGTACGACGAGAGCGTGTTCGTGTTTTCGCGCACCAGTGGACGCGTTGATGGGTTTCGCTGGACGCGCCCGAACAATTCCACCACGGCCACGGCGGTCAAACAGCCCTGACCCGACCGCGTTCCGTCGCTAGCGCTGCCAGAGATACACGAGCTTCGCCAACAGTTCGTTCGATGAGGGAAGCGCCACCGTCCCTGGCAGCGTGGCCCCCTGCTGGCGACGGTCATTGTAGACGACGTACAGATACGACAACGGCGAGAACTCCCACGAGAAGCGGCTGTTCAGTACGCCACGTCGCTCGACGCTCGAGTACTGAGAGAATGTGCTGAGCTGTACGCGGGGATTGTACGCCAGGCGCAGCTCGGGGCCGAGCAGGTGCGTCGTGATCGAGCGCGCCGGCGCGCCAACGTCCTTGAGCCGGTTGACCTCGTAGGTCGCCCAGACCAGACCGGAGGGCACGGTACCTGCAGTGAGCCGCGGAAACTCCATGCCGACCTCAATCGTCCGACATTCGACCACCACGAACCGGCGAGAGTAGCGGTCCGCCTGTACGTCGCGGTAGCCCGCGGCAAGCAGCCGTTCTTCCAGCAGCCGCTGCGCCTCCGCGTCCGCCGCTGCAGCTCGTCGCGTCGAATCTACAAAGGCCGGAAGGTTACGGCCTGCCTCGGATGCCCGCAGCCTGACGGCCGCAACGTGAATGGGTGACCGATGCGAATCGTCAAGTTGCTGCAGCGACCCGAATCTCGCCAGGAAACTGGATGCCGAGACGGTTGCCTTCACCTCTAGCGCGCCCGCACCGAGGTGGAAGTCTTGCGGACCATCGAGCGGGCCGATCCATCCGGCCAAGGCCACCACTGCTGGGACGCCCGCCGAGAGGATCTCGCAAAGGACCACCAGCTCGCCGACCAAGCCGACCTCGGCCTCCTGCCCGAGACCCTGGTTGCCCTTTCGCATGAACTCCTGCCAAGCCCGTATGCGCCCCAGGAACACCGCCATCAGACGAGTCTCGTCCGTCGTCCTGGCGTCTGCCAGCGCGCTCACGATTTCCTCTACCATGGTCTCGAACAGTTCGAGGCTCGCATGGATGTTGCGCGTCAAGGCGAGCCAGGCCTTGCCGTCATCCTCTTGGTCGACGCGTTCCACCGCGAAACCGACGCCTTGCGGGAGCAGGCTGGCTGAGGGTGTCGCCTGGCCCGAGAAGCCGACCAGCAGGGCTTCTTCGCCGCCAGGGAAGTGCAGCGCCGAGCGCACGTCGCAGGCTCCGAGTGCAACAAGCGGCATCCCGCGCCAGCCCGACGTGTCGGCACTGCTCCGGAGGGATGCCCACGTGAGGCGAATGTCGTCAATCCACCTGTCCATACTCTTGCGCCCACGTGAGATGGTCCACGGCGTACTCGACCTTCACGCCCGACTCGCTGGTCGGAAAACTCACGCCGAACGCGATCACAGGCGCCTCCTGCTTGCTCAAAGCCTGGAGACCTGACTCCTTCGGATCCAGGGGATAGATCAGGAGCAGCCCGCGTTCACGAGCTGACGGCACGCCTGGAGCGCCATCGCCTCGAACGTGGCGTATCGACGGCCCGTTGGGCACGTCAGGCGGCTCCGGCTTCCTTCCATCCTTCTGCCTTGCAGGGT